>NZ_JBWKDK010000075.1:0-26448 GCF_056436005.1 Streptomyces sp. NPDC043854 | reverse complement strand
CCCCCCCCCCCCCCCCCCCCCCCCCCCCCCCCCCCCCCCCCCCCCCCCCCCCCACACCCCCCCCCCCCCCCCCCCCCCCCCCCTCCCCCCCCCGTGCCGGCGCTAGTCGTTCGTCCGCCTCGGGGCGGGACGCCAGACGACGAGGGCGTTGCCGCCCACCGGCGGCTGGTACTTGACCAGGTCGCGGCGGTACGAGGCGTGCACCTGGGCCTCGCGCTGCTGCATGACGGCGGCCGCGCCCTCCACGGCGGCAGAGAGCTCGGCCACGCGCTGCTGGAGCGCCTCGACCTGGTTCTGCAGCTCGATGATCCGCTTGATGCCGGCGAGGTTGATGCCCTCGTCCTGGGACAGCGCCTGCACCGTGCGGAGCAGTTCGATGTCCCTGGCCGAATATCGCCGTCCGCGGCCCGCCGTGCGGTCCGGGGAGACCAGGCCCAGGCGGTCGTACTGGCGCAGGGTCTGCGGGTGCAGACCCGAGAGCTGGGCGGCCACCGAGATCACGTAGACCGGCGTCTCGTCGGTCAGCTCGTATGCCCCGCCACCGAACCGGGGCTGTCGTCGGCGGCCGTCCATGTCATGCTCCCTTCGCGGACTCGAACAGCACGGCGCGCGGGTCGTCCGACTCCGTCGCGTCGCGGTACATCTCCAGCGCCTCGCGGGCCTTGTCCGTCAGCGCGGACGGGACTGCGACCTCCACCGTCACCAGCAGGTCGCCGCGGGTGCCGTCCTTGCGGACCGCGCCCTTGCCGCGGGCCCGCATGGTGCGGCCCGTCGGGGTGCCCGGCGGCAGCTTCAGCGTGACCGCGGGCCCGCCCAGCGTCGGGACCTTGATGTCGGCGCCCAGGGCCGCCTCGGAGATCGTCACCGGGACGGTCACCGTCAGGTTGTCGCCCTTGCGGCCGAAGACCGGGTGGCTGCCCACGTGGACGACCACGTACAGGTCGCCGGCCGGCCCACCGCGCTCGCCCGGCGCGCCCTTGCCGCGCAGCCGGATGCGCTGGCCGTCGGAGACGCCCGGCGGGATCCGGACCTGCATGGTCCGCGAGGACTTGGCGCGACCGCTGCCCTTGCAGACCTCGCAGGGGGTTTCTGCGATCAGGCCCCGGCCCTTGCAGTCCGCGCAGGGGTCGGTCAGCGAGAAGCCTCCGCCGCTGCCCCGCGAGACCTGGCCGGTGCCGACGCAGGTCGGGCACACCCGGGGGGTGCCGTTCTTGTCGCCGGTGCCCGAGCAGGCCTTGCAGGGGGCCTGGGAGGACATCCGGAGCGGGACCGTGGCCCCGTCCACCGCCTCCGTGAACGAGAGGGTGACCTCGGACTCGACGTCCTGGCCCCGGCGCGGCTGGGTGCGGGTCCCCGCACCGGCGCCGCCCCGGTTGAACAGGCCGCCGAACACGTCGCCGAGGCCGCCGCCGCCGCCGAAGCCGCCCGCGCCGCCGCCCTGGGCGCCTCCGAAGAGGTCGCTCAGGTCGAAGTTGAAGGAGCCGCCGCCCGCGCCGGGACCGGGGCGGAAGCCGCCGTTCCCGAACAGCGCGCGGGCGTCGTCGTACTCCTTGCGCTTCTTGGCGTCGCCGAGGATGTCGTTCGCCTCGGAGATTTCCTTGAAGCGCTCCTCGGCCTCGGCGTCTCCCTTGTTGGCGTCCGGGTGGAACTCGCGGGCGAGCTTCCGGTACGCCTTCTTGATCTCGGCCTCGGTGGCGTCCTTGGGAACACCGAGGACCTTGTAGTAGTCCTTCTCGACGAAGTCCTTCGTGCTCATCCCCGGTGTCCCTCCTCTCGCGCCATCACATGATCAGCTTTGCGGACGTCAGCCCTTGTCGGCTGCATCCGCGTCCTTGTCCGAGGGCGTGTCGCCCTCCCCGGACTCGGACTTGGGGGCCGCACCCGGCTGGGGCTCGGCCACCGCGACCCGCGCGGGGCGGATCGTACGCTCGCCGATCCGGTACCCAGGCTGAAGGATCGCCACGCAGGTCGTCTCGGTGACGTCCGGCGCGTACGAGTGCATCAGGGCCTCGTGGATCGTCGGGTCGAAGGGCTCGCCCTCCTTGCCGAACTGCTGGAGGCCCATCTTGGCGGCAGCCGTCTCCAGCGATTCGGCCACCGACTTGAAGCCGCCGACCAGTTCGCCATGGTCCCTCGCCCGGCCGATGTCGTCCAGGGTCGGGAGCAGCTCGGTCAGCAGGTTCGCGACCGCGATCTCCTTGACGGCGATGCGGTCCCGCTCCACGCGGCGGCGGTAGTTCTGGTACTCCGCCTGGAGCCGCTGGAGGTCACCGGTGCGCTCGGCGAGCGCCGTGCGGGTCTGGTCCAGCTGCGCCAGCAGGCCCGCGTTCGCGCCCTGGGCGGAGGGGGTGGACTGGTCGGACTGTGCTCCGGAGTCCCCGGCCGGGGCCGCCGGCTCCTCAGCGGAGGAGTCGGCGGTCTTCGGCTCGGCGGCGTCGTCGGGGGTGGCGCCGCCCGGGACTTCGGGCTTCTCCTCGAAACCCGCGGTCTCCTCCGGCATCAGGCCGCGCCGCCCTTCGGCTTCTCGTCGTCGACGATCTCGGCGTCGACGACGTCGTCGTCGGCCTTGGCCTGGCCCGCGTCACCGGCACCGCCGGCGGCCTGGGCGCCCTGGGCGTCGGCGTAGATCGCCTGGCCGAGCTTCTGGCTGACCGCGGCGACCTTCTCGGTCGCGGTGCGGATCTCGGCCGTGTCCTCGCCCTTGAGCTTCTCCTTCAGCTCGGCGACGGCGCCCTCGACCTCGGTCTTCACGTCGGCCGGGACCTTGTCCTCGTTGTCCTTGACGAACTTCTCCGTCTGGTACACGAGCTGCTCGGCCTGGTTGCGGGTCTCGGCGGCCTCGCGGCGGCGCTGGTCCTCCTCCGCGTACTGCTCGGCCTCCTGGCGCATCCGGTCGACCTCGTCCTTGCCGAGCGAGGAGCCGCCGGTGACGGTCATCTTCTGCTCCTTGCCCGTGCCCAGGTCCTTGGCGGTCACGTGCATGATGCCGTTGGCGTCGATGTCGAAGGAGACCTCGATCTGCGGGACACCGCGCGGGGCCGGCGGCAGGCCGGTCAGCTCGAACATGCCGAGCTTCTTGTTGTACGCCGCGATCTCGCGCTCGCCCTGGTAGACCTGGATCTGCACGGACGGCTGGTTGTCCTCGGCCGTCGTGAAGATCTCCGAGCGCTTGGTCGGGATCGTGGTGTTGCGCTCGATCAGCTTGGTCATGATGCCGCCCTTGGTCTCGATGCCGAGGGACAGCGGGGTCACGTCGAGGAGCAGGACGTCCTTGACCTCACCCTTGAGGACACCGGCCTGGAGGGTGGCGCCGATGGCGACGACCTCGTCCGGGTTCACGCCCTTGTTGGCCTCCTTGCCGCCGGTCAGCTCCTTGACGAGCTCGGCGACGGCCGGCATGCGGGTGGAGCCGCCGACGAGGACCACGTGGTCGATGTCGGAGAGGGCGATGCCCGCGTCCTTGATCACGTTGTGGAACGGCACCTTGCAGCGGTCGAGCAGGTCCGAGGTCAGCTGCTGGAACTGCGCGCGGGTGAGCTTCTCGTCCAGGTGCAGCGGGCCCTCGGCGGAGGCCGTGATGTAGGGCAGGTTGATCGTGGTCTCCGTGGAGGAGGACAGCTCGATCTTCGCCTTCTCCGCGGCCTCGCGCAGACGCTGGAGCGCCATCTTGTCCTTGGACAGGTCGACGCCGTGGCCGTTCGCGAACTGCTTCACCAGGTAGTCGACGACGCGCTGGTCCCAGTCGTCACCACCGAGGTGGTTGTCACCGTTGGTGGCCTTGACCTCGACGACGCCGTCGCCGATCTCCAGGAGCGACACGTCGAAGGTGCCGCCACCGAGGTCGAAGACGAGGATGGTCTGGTCGTCCTTGTCCAGGCCGTAGGCCAGGGCGGCGGCGGTCGGCTCGTTGACGATGCGCAGGACGTTCAGGCCCGCGATCTCGCCGGCCTCCTTGGTGGCCTGGCGCTCGGAGTCGTTGAAGTACGCCGGGACGGTGATGACCGCGTCGGTGACCTTCTCGCCCAGGTAGGCCTCGGCGTCCCGCTTCAGCTTCTGCAGGATGAAGGCGCTCATCTGCTGCGGGTTGAAGTCCTTGCCGTCCAGGTTGATCTTCCAGTCGGTGCCCATGTGGCGCTTCACCGAGCGGATGGTGCGGTCGACGTTGGTGACCGCCTGGCGCTTGGCGACCTCGCCGACGAGGACCTCGCCGTTCTTGGCGAAGGCGACGACGGACGGCGTGGTCCTGGCACCCTCGGCGTTGGTGATGACGGTGGGCTCGCCGCCTTCGAGAACGCTGACGACGGAGTTAGTGGTGCCCAGGTCGATGCCGACCGCACGTGCCATTTCAATTCCTCCAGCTGACTTGAGTGGAACGGACTCAAGAGTGCCGCACGCCTCCGTCCACGTCAACAGAGGTGAGTGGAGTCGACTCAACTTTTATCCCGGTCTTACGCTCATCAGCGAGCGGATCTCGAGCGGGGCGGGACCGAGCAGCGTGCACAGGGCGGGGCGGAGCAGCACGAGCGGGGCGGGGCCGAGCGGGCGATGCTCGCCCCCTCCGCTGCGCGCCACCCGGGAGCCGCCGCGACCGCAGGGCACGGTGCGTGCATGCCGCTGCCGCCGCTCACACTTCCCCCGGTCCGGCGCCCCACACGCAGGCCCTTCCCGCTCCGCCTCCGGCGCCTGTGCCGGCTGCCGCGTCCGCGCCGGCTGCCGCGGCGCCCCGCCTATCCGGCGAAGCGGGCGGTCGACCTCCTCGGGACGGCCGTCCTCCTGTGCGCCTTCCTGCTGCCGCTGCTGATCGCCGCCGCCCTGCTGTGCGCGGCCCGGGGCGGCGGCCGGGTCCTCGCCCGCGAGCCGGCGGCCGGGCTGGGCGGCCGCCCGTTCCGCACCTGGCGGCTGCACACGGACGGGGCCGGCCGGATCGGCTCGGCGGTGCGCCACTGCGCCCTCGACGGAATGCCACAGCTGCTGAACGTGTTGCGGGGGCAGATGTCGCTGGTCGGGCCGCGCCCCGAAGCGCGTACCGACCGGCCGGAGCGGCTGCTGGTTCGTCCCGGAATGACCGGTCTGTGGCAGGTCAGCACGCGCTCCGACCTCCCCTGGGAGGAGATGGCGCTGCTGGACCGGCACTATGTGGAGAGCCATTGGCTGGGGATGGATCTCGCAATCCTGGCGCAGACCCCTCGGGCGGCCCGTAAACACAGGCATGCCTGAGCGACACAGATCACCGCACGCTCACCTATATTGCGGCGCGGAGAATGGGTAACCTCAAGCCTTGACTCAATAAGTTACTGCTCAGTAAGTCCCGCCCGAGGAGCCCTCCCATGCAACTCGCCGCGATCATCGTGTCGCTGGTCCTGACCGTGGTCGGCGTCGCGCTGCTCGCCCGAGCCGTGGCGCAGATCTACCGGTTCGTGAAGCTCGGACAGCCCGTGCCGGCGGGCAGCCGCACGGACGACCCGAAGGCCCGAACGATCACCCTGGTCCGGGAGTTCCTCGGGCACAGCAGGATGAACCGCTGGGGCATCGTCGGCTTCGCGCACTGGTTCGTCGCGATCGGCTTCCTGACGCTGCCCCCGACGCTGGCCCAGGCGTACGGCCAGCTCTTCCAGGCCGACTGGACGCTGCCGATCCTCGGCGGCTTCCTGCCGTTCGAGCTGTACATCGAGTTCATCGGCCTGATGACGGTCCTCGGCATCGTCGTGCTGATGGCGATCCGCCTGATGTCGCTGCCGTCGCGGGCCGGCCGCAAGTCGCGCTTCGCGGGCTCCAAGGCCTGGCAGGCGTACTTCGTCGAGTACGTCATCCTCACCATCGGCCTGGCGATCCTGGCCCTGCGCGGCCTCGAGGGCGCGATCCACCACGTCGACTCGTACGAGCCGGCGTACTTCGTTTCGTACCCGCTGGTGCTGGCCTTCAAGGGCCTGTCGCTGCCGGCCCTCCAGAACGCCATCTACTTCACCGCGATGATCAAGATCGGCACCTCGCTGATCTGGATGATCACCGTCTCGCTGAACACCAACATGGGTGTCGCCTGGCACCGCTTCCTCGGCTTCCCGAACATCTGGTTCAAGCGCAACGCGGACGGCGCCAGCGCCCTGGGCGCGCTCCAGCCGATGACCTCGGGCGGCAAGGAGATCGACTTCGAGGACCCGGGCGAGGACGACGTCTTCGGCGTCTCCCAGGTCGAGCAGTTCTCCTGGAAGGGCATCCTCGACTTCTCCACCTGCACCGAGTGCGGCCGCTGCCAGTCGCAGTGCCCCGCCTGGAACACGGGCAAGCCGCTCTCCCCGAAGCTCCTGATCATGTCGCTGCGCGACCACGCGCACGCCAAGGCCCCGTACCTGCTGGCCGGCGGCGGCAAGACCATGGAGGGCGAGGAGAAGGCGACCGCGGAGCAGCTGGCCGGCGTTCCGGCCACCGCCCTGGCCGAGGCCGAGCGCCCGCTGATCGGCACGGTCGAGGAGAACGGCGTCATCGACCCGGACGTGCTGTGGTCCTGCACCACCTGCGGTGCGTGCGTGGAGCAGTGCCCGGTCGACATCGAGCACATCGACCACATCGTCGACATGCGCCGCTACCAGGTGATGATCGAGTCCGCCTTCCCGTCCGAGGCCGGCACGATGCTGAAGAACCTGGAGAAGAAGGGCAACCCCTGGGGTCTGGCCAAGAAGCAGCGCGTCGAGTGGACCAAGGAGGTCGACTTCGAGGTCCCGATCGTCGGCAAGGACGTGGAGGACCTCACCGAGGTCGACTACCTGTACTGGGTCGGCTGCGCCGGCGCCCTGGAGGACCGGGCCAAGAAGACCACCAAGGCCTTCGCCGAGCTGCTGCACATGGCGGGCGTCAAGTTCGCGATCATGGGCGGCGAGGAGAAGTGCACCGGTGACTCGCCGCGCCGTCTGGGCAACGAGCCGCTGTTCCAGCAGCTCGGCCAGGAGAACGTCGCGATGCTGAACATGGCCTTCGGCGAGGACGACGAGGACGAGTCGACGAAGAAGCCGAAGTCGGCGAAGAAGATCGTCTCGACCTGCCCGCACTGCTTCAACACCATCGCGAACGAGTACCCGCAGCTCGGCGGCGAGTACGAGGTCATCCACCACACCCAGCTGCTCCAGCACCTCATCGACGAGGGCAAGCTGATCCCGGTGACCCCGGTCGACGGCCTGATCACGTACCACGACCCCTGCTACCTGGGCCGCCACAACAAGGTCTACACGCCGCCGCGCGAGATCATGTCGGCCGTGCCGGGCCTGCGCCAGCAGGAGATGCACCGCCACAAGGAGCGGGGCTTCTGCTGCGGCGCCGGTGGCGCGCGGATGTGGATGGAGGAGCGGATCGGCAAGCGCATCAACAACGAGCGCGTCGACGAGGCCCTGTCCCTCAACCCGGACATCGTCTCGACCGCCTGCCCGTTCTGCCTGGTGATGCTGACCGACTCGGTGAACGGCAAGAAGAACGAGGGCCAGGCCAAGGAGTCCGTCCAGGTCGTGGACGTGGCCCAGCTGCTGCTGGAGTCCGTGAAGGCGCCCGCGCCGACGGAGGAGGAACTGGCCGCCGAGGCCGCCGCCGCTGCGGCGGAGGCCGAGGCCGAGGCGAAGGCCGCCGCCGCTGCCGCGGAGGCGAAGGCCAAGGCCGAGGCCGAGGCGAAGGCCGCCGCCGCTGCCGCGGAGGCGAAGGCCAAGGCCGAGGCGGAAGCCAAGGCGAAGGCGGAGGCGGAGGCCGCGGCGAAGGCCGAGGCCGAGGCCGAGGCCGAAGCAACGGAAGCCAAGGCGGAAGCCGCCGAGTCCAAGGCGGAGGCGGAGACCGAGGCCGCTGAGGCCAGGGCCGAAGCGTCCGAGGCCGAGGCCGAGGCCAAGGCCGAGGACAAGCCGGCGGAGGCGGACAAGCCGGCTGCCGACGACAAGCCGGCGGACGAGCCCAAGGCCGAGACCGCAGAAAACGCAGAAGACGCAGAAGACGCAGAGAAGGCCGAGCAGGCCGAGACCGCCAAGTAGTTCCGAGCCACTCCGCCGGAACGGCCGGTCCCCCGCCCAGGGGGACCGGCCGTTCCGCGTTTCCGGGGTCCGGGGTGGGGACAGCCCCCCCGGGGTCCCCTAAGGGATGTCACAGCTCAGCCGCAAAGGGTGGCTATTCCGGCACCCCGCCCACCGGCGCCCGCCGGACCAGGTACGTTCGATCACGTGGCTGGATTCAGGATCGGACGCGGCCGGGACGACAACCGCGCGCCTCAACAACCCCCGCGGCAGCAGCCGTACGGTCAGCAGCAACCGCAGCAGGCGCCGTACGGCCAGCAGCCATACCCTCCCCAGCAGCAGTGGCCGCAGCAGGCCACCAGCGCCGGAGGCCATGGCGAGCCGGAGTACTTCGACCCGTACGGGCACCCGCAGCCGCCCCACCAGGCGCAGCCGCAGCAGCCCCCGTACGGCCACGGAGGCCACGGCGGCTCGTACGCGAACGACAACCCGGGGCACACCCAGGTGTTCGCCTACGGCGAGGACCCGTACGGCCCGGCCGGGACCTACCAGGCTGGTGGCGGCGACGGCGGCGGCGCGGGCGTGATGGCGCCGGCCGGCCCGCGGCTGCCGTGGAAGGAACTACTCAAGGGCATCGTGCTGCGGCCGGGGCCGACGTTCCTGCAGATGCGCGACTACCCCGTCTGGGGCCCGGCGCTGATCGTGACCTTCCTGTACGGGCTCCTGGCCGTCTTCGGCTTCGACGAAGCCCGCAAGGACGTCATGGACGCCACCCTCGGCAACGCCGTCCCGATCGTCCTGAGCGCCGGTGTGGCCTTCGTGATCTGCGGCCTGCTCCTGGGTGCCGTCACGCACACGCTGGCCCGTCAGCTGGGCGGTGAGGGCTCCTGGCAGCCGACCGTGGGCCTGTCCATGCTGGTCATGTCCATCACGGACGCGCCGCGCCTGCTCTTCGCGGTGTTCCTGGGCGGCGACAACATGTTCGTCCAGGTGCTGGGCTGGGCCACGTGGGTGGCGGCGGGCGCCCTGTTCACCTCGCTGGTCAGCAAGTCGCACGACCTGCCCTGGCCCAAGGCGCTGGGCGCGTCCGCGATCCAGCTGATCGCCCTGCTGTCGATCATCAAGCTGGGCACCCTGTAGCCCGACCGGCCCGCCGGAACACGAAGGGGCCCGCGGCGCGCACTGCGCACCGCGGGCCCCTTCCTGCACCGGTCAGGCGTCTCCACACCGGTCAGGCGTCGAGGATCTGCCCCTCACGCTTGACGACGGGCGGCTCGACCGACCACGGGAACTCGATCCAGTCGTCGGTGCGCTTCCACACGTACTCGCACTTCACGAGGGAGTGCGACTTCTCGTAGATGACCGCGGAGCGGACGTCGGCGACGGTCCCGACGCAGAAGTCGTGGACGAGCTTCAGGGTCTTGCCGGTGTCGGCGACGTCATCGGCGATCAGGACCTTCTTGTCCGAGAAGTCGATCGCGTCCGGGACCGGCGCCAGCATGACCGGCATCTCGAGCGTGGTGCCCACGCCCGTGTAGAACTCCACGTTCACGAGGTGGATGTTCTTGCAGTCGAGGGCGTACGCCAACCCGCCGGCGACGAAGACGCCGCCGCGGGCGATGCTCAGGATGATGTCGGGCTCGTAGCCGTCCTCGGCGATGGTGGTCGCCAGCTCCCGGACGGCACGGCCGAAGCCCTCGTAGTTCAGGGACTCGCGTACGTTGCTCATGCCTCGTGCCTCACCTGGGTGCGGTGGAAGTTCTGGAAGGAGCGCGACGCCGTCGGGCCGCGCTGGCCCTGGTACCGCGACCCGTACCGGTCGCTCCCGTACGGGAACTCGGCGGGCGAGCTGAGCCGGAACATGCACAGCTGCCCGATCTTCATGCCGGGCCACAGCTTGATCGGGAGGGTGGCGAGGTTCGACAGCTCGAGGGTGACGTGGCCGGAGAAACCGGGGTCGATGAACCCGGCGGTCGAATGCGTCACCAGACCGAGACGGCCCAGGCTGGACTTCCCCTCCAGCCTGGAGGCGATGTCGTCGGGCAGCGAGATGACCTCGTACGTCGATGCGAGCACGAACTCGCCGGGATGCAGGATGAACGCCTCGTCGCCCTCCGGCTCGACCATCCGGGTCAGGTCCGGCTGCTCGATGGCGGGGTCGATGTGGGCGTAGCGGTGGTTCTCGAACACCCGGAAATAGCGGTCGAGACGCACGTCGATGCTGGAGGGCTGCACCATCGACTCGTCGAACGGGTCGATGCGCACCCGTCCGCTGTCGATCTCGGCCCGGATGTCTTTGTCAGAGAGAAGCACGTCCCGAGGATACGCAGAGCGCGCGAGCCAGCCCCAATCGAGAGCGCGAGCCCGCGCGCCCGGCCGCCTACCGCTTGCCGGCGTCCCCCACGGGGACGGCGTGCCTCAGGCGCGCGCACCGCGGGCACCGCAGCAGCCGGCCCGGGCCGATCCGGCCGGCACCGAGGTGCTGGAGCGGAAACGAAGCGGTACTGAAAACATGCCCTTCGGCACAACGGACGACGGTGTTCTCCATCGAGGCCCTTTCCCCAACCTGCCGTACTGCGACGAATCGCCACATTAGGGGATGTTCAGAACCTGCTCCAGCCGCCACTCCCGCGGCCCACCGTACCGATACGCTACGCCCCAACTCCCACGCGCACGAGCGCCGTTGCACCCCACAAACGACGACGACCCCGCGGACGATTCACCGGGGGTCGATCATGAGGTAGAGTGTGCAACAGTACCGCTCCAGCCCCTGGAGCGATCTGCGGATGTAGTTTAATGGTAGAACATGAGCTTCCCAAGCTTATAGCGCGGGTTCGATTCCCGTCATCCGCTCAGACACGAAGGCCCAGGTCACCGACCTGGGCCTTCGTCGTTGCCTATACCTCTCGGCCGCCCTTGCCGTGCCCTCCGCGCGCCCCAACTCGCATGAATTCCCTGGTTGGACGGCATGCCGGAAGCCCTTGAAACCAGGCGGGACAGGAATGTCCCGGGCGCCTGGGTCACCCGGACGCCTATACCGGGTGCGGCGCTCTCACGCCACACTGACCCTGATGGCATGACGTCCAGCCGACCGCAGGTCATCGTGCACGCACCTGACAGCCGAGGGCTACGTCCCGCTTGGTAGGTGTTGGCGAGGACGGGTAACGGCAGCCGCTGGCGCCGGCCGTCCGCCGTCCGCCGGTGTACTTCGAGGCTCCGAGTCCTGACGAACTCGACCTCTTCGACGAGCCCGCAATGCCAAGGCCGGGCCGACCACGGGGTCACTCGGTGACGGTGAAGGGGGTGTCCGCCCGACGGTCGCTGTCCAGCCCCACGGCCTCGACGGACTTCTGCTGGTCGTCCGCCCTCTCCGCAGGCACCTTGATCTCCGCGACGAAGCCTCCGTCAGCCGAAGCCGTGACGTCCCGGAGGACCCAGTCCTTGCTGTAGCTGCCGTGGAAGGTGATGCGTACGCGCTCGCCCGCGGTGAAGCCTGAGCCGGTGAGGGTGATCACCATGCCGCTGGAGCCGCTGTCGGGGGTCGCCTCGATGCGGGCCTTCTTCGACGACACCTTGGGGGTGGGGCTCGGGGCGGGGAGGGACTGGACCGGCTTTGACACCACCGGGGACGGGGTTGGCGAGGCGGCGGAGGACTGGGTGGAGGTAACCGCGGCCGGGCCTGGCTGCCCGGCGGGCTTGTCCTCGTCACCGCCCATCGCGACGGCGGCGATGACCGCGGCAGCGATGGTGGCCGCGGCGGTGATCAGCGCGGCAATCACAGGGCCCCGGGTCGTTCCACTGCTCGGTGCGTGGGACGGCAGTGGCGGAGCCGAGAGGTGGGGTGCATGGGCTGGGGGCGGGGGTACAGAGCCGGACGAGGGGCCCGTACCGCCGAGTTCGGACACCGAACAACCTCCAAAGCAGGGACCTGATCAGATGTGACCACCCACACTACATATGGTGATCACAAGTCAGCTTGCCGTTCATCACGCATGGTTGCCGACATTTATGCGATACCTGCCAGCGGCACGGGGGCGGCGAATCCGCCGCAGGAGACCGATCGACTGAGGACGCAGCGCCACGATCCTGCGACTCGGTGACGCTGACACCAGAGCCCCGAATGGGGTCCTCGTGTGAACGAACCGTCGAATCTTCACCGCGGGCCCGGATCCCTCCGTCGACCGCATGGCCGATTCGTCGGCGAGGGCGAGGCCTGGACCCATTGCGCCGGGGAGCTTGGCCTTCCGCGGTGTACACGCAGCGGAAGGCAGTGGGGAAGAGGGAGCACCCACCTCTCTCCATGATCAAGATATAGCGCACCGGGGGGCTTGCGGCAAGACCCCGGTGGTGCCGCAGAATCGCCGACCTGAGCCGGAAACGCGAGGCCACGGGGGTTGCGAAGTGCGTGTGTTGTTGTCGGTGTATGGGGCGCGCGGGAGCGTCGAGCCGATGGTGGGGCTCGCGGTGGGGCTGCGGGAACTGGGCGCCGAGGTGCGGGTGTGCGCGCCGCCGGACGAGGAGTTCGCGGAGCTGTTCGCGGGTGTCGGGGTGCCGCTGGTGCCGGTCGGTGCTCCGGTGCGTCCGCTGGTGACCACGGTGGTTCCGGGGTCGGCGGCGGGTCTGGCGCAGCGTATGGCTGCTCTGATGGACGCGCAGTTCGCCGTGATGGCCGTGGCGGCGGAGGGATGTGACGCGCTGGTGGCGACCGGGCCGCTGCCGGTCACGGCCGGCGCGCGGTCGGTGGCCGAGAAGCTCGGCGTTCGCTACGTGCACGCGTGTCACACGCCGGTCGGCCTGCCGTCGCCGCACCAGCCGCCGCCCGCGCGGCGGGGCCGGCCGTTGCCGCCGGGGGTGAGCGACAACCTGGAGCTGTGGGAGGTGGACGCCCGGAACGCGAACGAGATGTTCGGTGAGGCCCTGGGCGCCCGTCGGGCGGCGGTCGGCCTGCCGGCGGTGGACAACGTCCGCGACTACGCCTTCACCGACAGCCCGTGGTTGGCCACGGACCCGGTCCTGAGCCCGTGGCGGCCGACGGAGCTCGGCGTGGTGCAGACCGGTGCGTGGCTGAGGGCGGACGAACGCCCGCTCCCAGCCGATCTGGAGGCGTTCCTGGAGGCCGGGACGGCGCCGGTGTACGTGGGCTTCGGCAGCACGCCCCTGGGTGATGCGAAGGGCGTCGCCCGGGCGGCCGTCGAGGCGATCCGGGCGCAGGGCCGCCGCGTGATCGTCTCCCGCGGCTGGGCCGAGCTGGACCCGATCGACGACCAGGGCGACTGCTTCGCCGTCGGCGAGGTCAACCAGCAGGCGCTGTTCCGCCGGGTGGCCGCAGTCGTGCACCACGGCAGCGCGGGCACCACGACCACCGCCGCGCGGGCCGGTGTGCCCCAGGTCGTGGTGCCCCAGGGGGCGGACCAGCCCTACTGGGCCGGCCGCGTGGCCGAGCTGGGCATCGGCGCGGCACACGACGGGCCTACCCCGACCCTCGAGTCCCTCTCGGCCGCGCTCAGGACCGCTCTGGCCCCCGAGACCTGCGCCCGCGCAACTGCCGTGGCCGACACGGTCCGTACCGATGGGGCGACGGTCGCCGCGCAGCTGCTGCTGGACGCCGTCGGCCGATAGGGCGCGGGGCTTCTCCGCTCCTGCCGGGCGCACGCGCGAGTCCCGCATCGGATCCGGCATCCCCCTGTTCGAGGCTTGCCGCTCGATCGCCGGCCAAAGCCGGAACCCGGAATCCGAAACCCGGAATCCCGAATCCACAGAAATGAGAGTCGCTGCATGCGTGTGTTGTTGATGGCGTACGGGTCGCGTGGGGACGTCGAGCCGATGGTGGGACTCGGCTTGAGTCTGCGGGCGCTCGGCGCGGAGGTGCAGGTGTGCGCGCCGCCGGACTTCGCGGAGCTGCTGGGGACCGTGGCGCTCCCGCTGACGCCGATCGGCGAGCCGTTGCGGCCGGTCGTGAAGGCGGTGGTGACCGGGACGACGCCGTCGAAGGCCGAGGGCATGTCCGAGCGTGTGACCGCGTTGCTCACCACCGCGTACGACGCGGTCGCCCCGGTGGCCGAGGGCTGTGACGCGGTGGTGGCGACCGGCCTGGTTCCGGCCGCGGCCGCCGCCCGGTCGGTGGCCGAGAAGCTGGGCATCCCGTACCTGTCCGTGGCGTACTTCCCGGCCTACCTGCCGTCGCCGCACCACCCGCCGCTGCCGTGGCCGGGCCGGCCGCTCCCGCCGGACGTGACCGACAACCGGGTGCTCTGGGACCTGAACACCGAGAGCCTCAACGCGCTGTTCGGCGAGGCGGTCAACACCCATCGTGCGTCGATCGGCCTGCCCCCGGTGGACGACGTGCGCGACCACGTCCTCACCGGCCGGCCCTTGCTGGCAGCCGACCCGGTACTGAGCCCGTGGCTGCAGCCGTCGGACCTCGACGTGGTGCAGACCGGTGCGTGGATCCGGCCGGACGAACGCCCGCTCCCGGCCGATCTGGAGGCGTTCCTGGACGCCGGCACACCGCCGGTGTACGTGGGCTTCGGCAGCATTCCGGTGCGCGACGCGGAGAACGTCACCCGGGCGGCCGTCGAGGCCGTCCGCGCGCAGGGTCGCCGCGTCCTCCTCTCCCGCGGCTGGGCCGACCTGGAACCTGCAGACGACGAGGGCGACTGCTTCGCCGTCGGCGAGGTCAACCAGCAGCTGCTGTTCGGCCGGGTGGCCGCCGTCGTGCACCACGGCGGCGCGGGCACCACGACGACGGCCGCACGGGCCGGCGCGCCGCAGGTGGTCGTGCCCCAGTTGGCGGACCAGCCGTACTGGGCCGGGCGGGTGGCCGAGCTGGGCATCGGCGCGGCACACGACGGGCCGACCCCGACCTTCGAGTCCCTCTCGGCCGCGCTCAGGACCGCCCTGGCCCCCGAGACCCGGGTGCGGGCCGAGGCCGTGGCAGACACGGTCCGCACCGACGGGGCAGCGGCGGCCGCGAAGCTGCTGCTCGACACCATCAGCCGGGAAAGGCCGCCCGTGTCCGCGTGAACCCATGGCGGGAAGTCGCCGGAGTCACGGGCGAACGGGGCACGCGTCAGCGCAGTCGACGTTCCTCCAGCGGCGCGCGCTGGAGGACTTCGTCGGACACGCGGGGCAGGTGGGGGGTGTGGTTGACCAGGCGGGCGGAGTTGCCGACGACCGCAATGCTGCTGGTGTTGTGGAGGAGGGCGGCGAGGACGGGGTTCATGGAGCCGCCGGCGCCCGCGACGAGGCCGAGCAGGTTGACGCCGATGGCGAGCCCGTAGTTCTGCCGTACGACGCGCAGGGTGTGGCGGCTGAGCTCCACCACGGCGGCGACCTGGCGCAGGTCGTTGCCGGCGAGCGCGATGTCCGCGGTCTCCAGGGCCACGTGCGAGGAGTGCTCGCCCATCGTGATCCCGACATCGGCCAGAGCCAGGGCCGGGGCGTCGTTCGTTCCGTCGCCGACCATGGCGACGGTGTGTCCTTCGGCCTGGAGGTCGCGGATCAACTGGAGCTTGGCCTCGGGCAGGGCGTGGGCGTGGACCTCGGTGATGCCGAGGGCGTCGGCCACCACCTGGGCTGTCTCGGGGGCGTCGCCGGTGAGCAGGATCAGGCGGGAGACTCCGAGTTCACGCAGCTGGCGTACGACGGTGTCGGCGCCGGCGCGTACGGCGTCGGAGACGCCGAGCAGGCCGATCAGGTCCTCGTCGTGGGCCAGGCAGATGACGGTCTCCCCACCACGGCGCAGGTGGTCGGTCCAGCCCTGGGCGTCCTCGGAGAGCTCTATGCCGTACTGGCGCAGCAGGGCGGGGCTGCCCACCAGCAGCCGGGTGCCGTCGAGTTCGGCGCGCATGCCCATGCCGAGGACGACCTCGCAGGCCTGGTGGAGCGGCACGTGCAGGTGCTGTTCCTCGGTGTGCTCGACGATGGCCTGGGCGAGCGGGTGCCGGGCGTGGAGCTCGCCGGAGGCGGCCAGGCTGAGCACCTCGTCGGCGCCGAAACGCTCGCTGACGGTGACGACACTGGTGACCAGGGGGCGGCCGAAGGTGAGGGTGCCGGTCTTGTCGAAGACCACGGCCGTGACGCGGCCGACTCCTTCGAGGTGGGTGCCGCCCTTGATGAGGGTTCCGCGGCGGGCACCGTTGCCGATCGCGGCGCTGATGGCGGTCGGGGTGGCCAGGCCCGCGGCGCAGGGGCAGGCGATCAGCAGCATCGTCATCGCCCGCCGCGCGTCCCGGGTGACCACGTACGTCAGGGCCGCCAGGGCGAAGGAGACGGGGACGAAACGCTGGGTGAAGCGGGTGGCGACCGTCTGGATCGGCGCCCGGTCGGTCTGGGCCTCCTCGACCCGGGTGATGATCCTGCCGACGGTGGTGTCCCGGCCGACGGAGTCGGCGCGGACGGTGAGGGAGCCGGACGTGATGATGGTGCCGGCGTAGACGTGCGAGCCCGCGCGGGTGTAGACGGGCAGGGCCTCGCCGGTGACGGCAGCCTGGTCGACCAGGGCCTCGCCGGTCACGACGTGTCCGTCGACGGGGATGCGGTGGTGCTCGTACACGGCGACGACGTCGCCGGGCTCCAGCTCGTCCAGGCCGACCTCGACCTCCACGCCTTCGTCCCGGACCAGCCAGACCCGCTCCTCGCCGATGGTCAGCAGGTCCTCGATGGCGCGACGGGTACGGCGCAGGGTGAGGGTCTGGAGGAACTCGCCGATGTTGAGCAGCCAGAGCACCGTGAGGGCGACCACGTTCTCGCGCAGGACCAGGGAGATGACGGTGGCCGCGGTGACCAGGGTGTCGGTGCCGGGATGGCCGCGGCCGCGCAGGGTGCGCAGGGCGCCGCGGAAGAACGGCAGGCCGGTGAAGACCGTGACGATGCCGAGGAATCCGGAGGACCCGATGCCGATGCGGGGGCGGGCAAGGAGCCGGCGCAGCGCCACGAAGGCGAGGACGGCCCCGCCCACCACGAGACGGGCGACCTCACCGGTGGAGGAGTCGGGCAGGGACCGGGTGGCCTTGGCCGGGGCGGAGGCAGGGGGCGCTTCCTCCAGGGCGCGGACCAGGGCGTCCACGTCGAGGTCGTCGGGTGCCATCCAGATCACGACACTGCCAGTGCGGGGGAAGATCCGCAGGGCCCGGAAGCCGCTGAGCCCCGTGAGGCGGTCGTCGACGAGTCCGGCGCAGCCGGGCCGGTCCCGCAGCCAGGGCACGCTCAACCGGGCCCGCCCCGTTGCGACCGAGCAGACCAGGACCGTGGACATGATCAGTGCTCGTGATCGTGGTCGTGGTTCACCTTGACCGCGGAAGGCGGCGGAACCTCCTCACCGAGCGAGCTACGGGCCTCCGCCAGCATGTCCCCGGCTTTGAGCCGGGCTTCCTCGCCGGCCGAGGCCAGCCAGCGGCTCGCCACGATGCCGCCCGCCAGGCCCCCGACCAGCGCCTTGCGCGCAGCCGGCTTGGCATGGGGCAGCTGCTTGAGGATGACGCCGCCCACCACACCGGACACCGCGTAGTGAGCCAGCTTGCCGGCGGCCGCGCCGGCCACTGCGAGGGGATGCATCGACGCCTCCTTCCGCCGGCGCCCTCAGGGAGGGGCGCAACGGATCTCTCTTCCAGTCTGGACCCGGGTCCGGCGCCGGGTCGAACCGGGCCCGCTTCACCCGTGCGCGGCGGGCTGCCGCCCGGCCGGCTCCCGGAGCGCGGCCGCACGGCCCGCCCGGGATTCCCGCCGGGAGCCGGTGAACCGGCAGCAGAGGTAGGTCAGGAAGGCGATGGTCGTCACGTAGGGGCTGATGGGGATGGCGCTGCCCAGGGCGAGCAGCATCCCGCCCACCACCGCGACCAGTGCGAAGACGACGCTCAGTACGGGCAACAGGACCGGGGAAGCCGTGAGCCGGGCCGCGGCGGCGGCCGGGGTGACGAGCAGGGCGAGCACCAGCAGCGCCCCGACGATCTGTACGCAGAGGGCCACCGCCAGCCCGAGGACCAGCATGAAGGCCAGGGACAGGCCGCGTACGGGCAGTCCCCGGGCCTCGGCCACGTCGGGATCGGCGCTGGCGAAGGTCAGGGGGCGCCACATGAACGCGAGCGCCGTCAGCACCACCGCCGACGTACCGACGAGCCAGCCGAGCTGCGGGGTGTCGACCGCGACGATCTGCCCGGTCAGGATCCCGAACTTGTTGGCCGCCCGGCCCTTGTAGAGGGCCAGGCACAGGACGCCCAGTCCGAGGCCGAACGGCATGATGATGCCGATCACGGAATTGCGGTCGCGCGCACGGACCCCGAGCAGCCCGATCGCAGCCGCCGCCAGCAGCGAACCCGTGATGGAGCCGGCCACGATGTTGATCCCGGCCAGCAGAGCCGCCGCCGCACCGGCGAAGGACAGCTCGCTGATGCCGTGCACCGCGAACGGCAGGTCCCGCAGGATGACGAACACCCCGACCAGGCCGCCCACCAGGCCCAACAGCACCGCGGCCAGCAGCGAGTTGTGGACCAGTGCCAGCAGATCGCCGTAGCCGTCGAAGTTGAAAATCTGCTGCCAGATGCCCCTGCCGTCGCCGTCGGCGGCCAGGACGCTCACGGCGGCCCACCCCCGTTCGCCCGGTCGGCGTGCGGGTGCTCGGTGGCGGCGTCAGGCGCTCCCACCACCACGATGCGGTCCCGGACACGCACCACGTCGACCTCGGTCCCGTACAGCCGCGACAGCGTGGCGGTGGTCATGACCTCCTCGGGCGGTCCGAGCCGGAATCCGCCCGCGGCCAGGTAGAGCACCCGGTCCGCCGGCCCCAGGACGGGGTTGATCTCGTGCGTCACGAAGACGACTGCGGTCCCGGCCGTGCGGCGCCGCCGGTCCACGAGGGCGGTGACCGTGCGCTGGTGCCGGGGGTCGAGGGAGAGCAGCGGCTCGTCGCACAGCAGGATCCGCGGATCCGTGGCCAGCGCCTGCGCGATGCGTACGCGCTGCTGTTCGCCGCCCGAGAGGCTGCCCACGGGGGTGTCGGCGTACGGCAGCGCGTCGACGGAGTCGAGCAGCTTGTCGACGCGGCGGCGGACCGCCCCACCGGTGAGGGGCAGACCCCAACGGTGCCCGTCCAGCCCGAGCCGTACCAGGTCCCGGGCCCGCAGCCGCGTCTGGGCGGGCAGGGCCTTGTGCTGCGGGACGTAGCCGATGAGTCCCCCGGCGCGGTGCGGCGGCCGGCCGAGGATCGCCACGGACCCGGAGGTGAGCGGCTGCCGCCCCAGCAGGACGCGCAGCAGGCTCGTCTTCCCCGACCCGTTCGGCCCGAGTACGGCGAGGAACTCACCCGGCCGCACGTCGAGGTCGAGGTCGCGCCACAGGATCCGGTCGCCGTGCGCGAGTGCCGCCGCGCGCAAGCTGATGGCGGGGGTCGGGAGCGGGCCCCCGTCGGGGTGGTCCGCCTGCTCCGGCCGGGACAGCGGTGCGCGTGGCTCCGTCCGCTCCATCACCGCTCCAGGGCGGTTTCGAGTGCGCCGATGGCGGACGCCATCCAGGCGGTGTAGCCCTTGCCCTCCGGGAGGGTCTCGGTGACGGGCACCACCGGAATCCCGCTCTCCACGGCGGCCCTCTCGACCTTCTCCGTCTGCGGCCCGGAGGTCTGCTCGTTGTACACCAGGGCCTCGACCTGCCGCCCGGTGAACAGCGCCAGCGTCTCGCGCAGGACCCGGGGCGAGACGTCGTCGCCCTCCTCGACGGCCTCGCTGAACTCCGCCGGAGTCTTGTCGACCAGGCCGCACGCCTCTGTCAGGTACAGCGGTACGGGCTCGGTGACGGCCACCGGGGTGCCCCCGTGCCGGGCGGCGATCCGGTCCGTCCGCGCCTCCAGTGCCGCCAGCTCCTTCTCGAAGGCCTCCGCGTTCTTCCGGAAGACCTCGGTATCGGCGGGCGAGATCCTGCCCAGGGCCTGCGCGATCCGGTCCGCGAGCCGCCCCATGGTGGGCAGGTCGTACCAGACGTGCTCGTTGAACGGGCCTCCCCCGGCCGGGGACTTGCCCGAGACCTGCACCGCGTCGATCACCTCGGCGGAGGAATTGCCCGAGCTGCGCAACATCGTGCCCATGAACTCGTCGTAACCGCCGCCGTTCTCCACGACGACCTTCGCCCGGGACAGCTCCAGCTGGTTGCGGGCACTGGCCTCGTACGAGTGCGGGTCCTGTGCCGGATCGGTGATGATCGACACTACCGCGACACGGTCGCCGCCGATCTCCCGGACGACATCCCCGTACACGTTCGTCGAAGCGACCACCGGAATCCCGGTCGGCTCGCCTCGGGCGGGTTCGGCCCCGCTCCAGATCAGCGCCAGCGACACGGCGGCGAGGACCGCCGGTGCCCGTGCCGACATGCCGTGCATGCTGCCCTCCTCGACGAGGGAAGCCGAAATGGCAATCACTTGGATTATCGCCCCGCCTCCTGCCTCCCTCCACCGCAGCATGGCCTCCCCCTGAACTCACCCCCATCCATTCGTAATGACATCCATTTTCATATAGAGTTCGGAGGGTCGTTCCCCACCGCCTGCCCCGAGGTTTCCCATGGCTGTTCCCAAGCGGAAGATGTCCCGCAGCAACACCCGCCACCGCCGCGCCCAGTGGAAGGCGAGCACCCCTGCACTGGTCCCGGTCACCGTGGACGGCTCGGTGTACCTGGTGCCGCAGCGCCTGGTGAAGGCCTACGAGCGCGGCCTGCTCCGCCCGGAGGGCTGAGCCCCACATGGCACCGAACGGCCGGCTGCCCGTCACCGTCCTGTCCGGGTTCCTCGGGGCCGGCAAGACCACCCTGCTCAACCACGTGCTCGGCAACCGCGAGGGCCTGCGGGTGGCCGTCATCGTCAACGACATGAGCGAGGTCAACATCGACGCCGCGCTCGTGCGCGGCGGCGAGGCGGCCCTGTCCCGCACCGAGGAGCGCCTGGTCGAGATGACCAACGGGTGCATCTGCTGCACGCTGCGCGACGACCTGCTGGAGGAGGTCGACCGACTGGCCCGGGAGGGCCGGTTCGACTACCTCCTGATCGAGTCCAGTGGCATCTCGGAGCCGATGCCGGTGGCCGCCACCTTCTCCTTCCCGCGCGACGACGGCGCCACCCTCGGCGACCTCGCCCGCCTGGACACCATGGCGACCGTCGTGGACGCCGCGAACTTCCTCTCCGAGCTCGACGGCGGCGACGAGCTTGTCGCACGCGGCCTGGACCAGTACGAGGACGACGAGCGCACGGTCAGCGATCTCCTCATGGACCAGGTCGAGTTCGCGGACGTCATCGTCCTCAACAAGCTCGACCTGGTCGGGCCGGAGGAGGCCCGCCGGCTCCGGGCCACGCTGTCCCGGCTCAACCCCGAGGCGCGGATCGTCCCGGCCGTACGCGGGCAGGTGGCGCTCGAACAGGTACTGGGCACCGGGCTGTTCGACGTCGAGCGGGCCCAGCAGGCCCCCGGCTGGGTGAAGGAGCTCAACGGCGACCACGTGCCGGAGACCGAGGAGTACGGCATCTCCTCGCTGGTGTTCCGCGCCGAGCGGCCGTTCCACCCGCACCGGCTGTGGACCTTCGTCACCGAGGGGCTCGACAGCGGCGCCTTCGGGCGGATCCTGCGGTCGAAGGGGTTCTTCTGGCTCGCCAGCCGGCCGCGGGTGACCGGCCTGTGGTCGCAGGCCGGCGCGGTGGCCCGGTTCGAGCCCTCGGGCGCGCGCGGTCCGGAGACCACGCAGGGCCAGGAACTGGTCTTCATCGGCACCGGACTGCGCACCGAAGCCCTGCGCGCCGCCCTCGAGTCCTGCGTGCTGGCACCGGGCGAGCCGGTCCCCGCCGACGACGAGTTCCCGGCGTGGGAGACGTACGGCATCGACGACACCTGCGAGCACGAGCAGGTGGCCTGAAGTCCCCCGGGCCGGACGGTGGTTGCAGCCACGGCACCGTCCGGCCCGGCCCCTCCACCCGACGCCGCGCCCCAGAGTTCCGCTTCTACGAGAACCGCATCCCCGAGCTGCTGATCAACAATTCGGGCGCGCACAGCCGGATGTCACTCACCCCACCCGGAACGCGCGTGATCGGGGCGGATCAGGTGGGGAACTCGCCACACCAGTTACCGTCCAGCAGGGCGGTCGGCAGGTACTCGGATTCGACCTCGATCTCAATGCCCGCTTCTCTGGCGAAGCACGCCATGGCAAGTGGTGCGAGCGCGACGAGACCCGTGGCTTGGATGGAGCGGCTTTCCTCGCTCCAGTACTCCTTGTGCCACTGGAGGGCGGCGGCGAGTGCCCGGTTGAAGCCGGCGTGGTCATCACGGACGATGCGGTGGAACATCTCCATCGGCGGGTACATCAACCTGCCCGCCGTCTCCCGGTCACCGACAGCCTCGGGGTCGGTGCCGTCGATCGCCGTCACCAGCTTTCGGCCGAGATCGGGTCCGCCTACCCAGTAGGTCTGGAGGGTGTCGATCCACGCGTACACGTATGCGTCAGCCCGCGCGCCGTTCTCCCGCAGCAGGGACAGCGGCACCTGGCAGAGGGTGGTGATCCGGTCTCGCTCCCGGCACACCACAGCCAGGTAGAAGGCGTTGAGCCAGTTGCCCGGGGTCACATACCACTGCGGGCCGGTGGCCTGGAGCGTACGGGTCTTGTGCGCGATGCGGCACTCCACGTGTCCCTCGGCGATCGTCGCTGCGGCGAACACGGCGGATCCGACCTGCATTGCGTTCACCCAGGCATCCCACGTGGGGAAGATCGATGCCCGTGGGTCCAGCAGGCAGTGCCCCATGGCCAGAGTGAGCGTGGTGTGCTGGGCGCTGCCCAGCTTGCCGGGGCGTGCTTCCAGAACGTCGATCAGCTCCTGTGCATCGTCCTGGAGCACGGCGATGCCCTCTTCCGCATTCCCCGTGGGAAACGGGTGGCGGGCGATGATCGCAACCAACGTACTTCTCCTTCAGACACTGCGACGGCAGGAGTGTCCGGCGCTCCGGTTCGTACCACTGCGGAGGCGGGTCGGACCGCCGCCCGACCGTCCGCGTGCGGCATCGGTGAACAGCGCTGTGCCGACCTGCATGGCCTTCACCCAGGCCTCCCACGTCGTGAACCGGATCCGTGCGGAATGCGTGGCGTGGAATGGCGAGGGTCACGTGTGCCTTACGTGGGCGCGTGCCGCCCGCAGCCTCGCGGCACTATGCGTCGAACTCGCCACGCCAGGCGAAGTCGAGCAGGGCCTCGGGGAGGTAGCCGGACTCGACCTCGACAGGGATGCCGTTGGCCTTCGCCAGGCAGGCGATCGCCAGTGGGGCGAGGGCTACGACGCCCTGGATGTTGTGGGTGCGGTCCTCGTCGGCGGTCCAGTACTCCTTGTGCCAGCGGACCGCGTCGGCCAGGGCCTCGTTGAAGCCGGCGGCGTCGTTGCGCAGGTAGCGGTAGAGCATCATGATCGGCGGGTAGCGGAGCTTGGTCATCTCCTCCGCGTCAACGACGCGCGCGTGCTCGGCCGCGCTCAGGTCGACGGCGCGCACCAGGTGCGTGCGCAGGTCGTCCCGGCGGAGCCAGAAGCTCTGGAGGGTCTCCACCCAAGCGTAGGTGTACTCGTCCAGGGCGCCGCCGAAGTCGCGCAGCAGGGACACCGGGATCCGGGCCAGCATGTCGAGGCGGGCTGCTTCACGGCAGATGATCGCGAGGTAGAAGGCGTCGAGCCAGGTGTCCGCGTTGAGGTAGGTCTGCGGCCCGGTGGTGACGAGCTGGCGCTCCTCCTGGCGGATCTTGCAGGTGACCGTCTCCCGGTCAGGAGCGGCGGCGGCGAAGACAGCCGAATGCATCTGCATGGCCAGCAGCCAGGACTCCCACGTCTCCAGCATGACGGCACCGGGGTCCCCCACAGAGCGGACGAGTGCGACGTTCAGCGACTCCATGACAGCATCCGCCCTGGAGTTGTGCGAGGTCTCGATCTTCTCCAGCGATTCCGACAGTGACTCCTCCATGACGGGAACCACCGCCGCCATCCTGTCCTTCTGATAGTCCTGGCGAGGCACGATCACGGACACTGTCTCCCTTGTCATATCTTGAAAAATTCGAGGACAGCCCCAGCGTACTTACCACCGCCGTCCTTGGCCTTCACCATGGCGTACTCGAGGTTGCCGCTGTCCAGGGCCGTCTTGAGCTCCTTGGCAAGGTCCGCGTTGGTCCATACCTTGCCGGAGGCATCGGTCACTTGCAGATCCGGCCGGCGCTTCATCTCGGCGATGATCGTCCGCAGGTACGGCTCGGTTCCCTGCTTCACCATGAAGCCCTTGGCCGGACCGAAGCCCTTGCGCCAGAGGAGGCCGGAAGAAGGCGCCTTCGCCTCGATGACCATCAGCTTGCCGTCCGGACGGCGGTACAGCTGGTCGAACATGTTGGCGCCGTTGGGCGTCTTCGGGAGCGGCTGCTCCACCGAGCCGGGGAACCGCTCCGGGATCACGTGCAGCCGCGCCGCGTCCTCGCCCAGGCGTTCCGAGAACGAGGTGTTGTTGGAGGTGTTCTCGCCCCACCGCGGGGTCATGCGCGTGTCGAAACGCTCTTGCGCTTTCGCCAGCTCGTCCAGAGTGTCGGCGGTGGGCGAGGCCTTGTGTGCGCGCTCGGCGTTGGCGAGTTCCACGGAGGCCTTGCGGTCCTTCGCGACGTCGTCGAGGTGGTCGATCGCGGGATGCGTCTCGTCGCGTACGAATGGGTCACGGCCGAACCTGGTCTCGGATCCGGCGGATGGAAGGCTGTTCTTGGAGATCCAGGACCCGTCGCTGTCCTTTGCCAGGATCGGCAGCTCGACGCCGTCGATCTTGGTGTGGATGCTGTGACGGTGCCCGTCCGACCGGTAGTACTGGTTGAACCAGGTCTTGTCGGGATCGTTCGCCTTCGCCACGAACTCGTCCTGCTTGGCCTTGACCTGCTCGGGCGTCATCTGCTGCCCGGAAGCAGGCGGCGTCGGCTGGCCGTCGTGACCGCCGGCGGGGGTCGTTCCGTCGCCCGCCCGTGCCGCGTCGTCTCCGACGCCCGGGATGTCGTCGAAGCCGCCGGGTCCGTGGCCGCCCAGCGCGTTGTGGGTGCCGCCGGTGCTCGGGGTGCCCGGGTGCGTGCCGCCTCCGCCGGGGCCGTCCGTGTGATGGGTGGCGCCTGAGCCGGGACCGTCCGTGTGGGTGCCGGCCGTGGACGGGCTGTCCGGGCGGGAGCCGCCGCGGGGGGTGCTGTCCAGGTCGTTGCGCGGCATGCTGTCGGGTGCGTGGCCGCCCGGGGTGCCGTGGCCGTCGGCGCGGCCCATGGGGGTGTTGTCGAAGCCGCCCGGGGTGCCGTGGCCGTCGGCGCGGCCCATGGGGGTGTTGTCGAAGCCGCCCGTGCCGTGCGCGCCGTTGTCCACCGCGCGGAGCGGGTCGGAGATGTTGCTGGTGACGCGGGTGAAGTCGTCGCCACGGCCGCCGACGGCCGTCAGGACGCGGTCCGGGACCTCGACCTTGACCGGGGTGTCGACCCTGGGGACGTCCGCGCCCGGCTTCGTGTCCGGGGTCTTCTCGACCGGGGCGTCGTCGATGTGCTGGTAGAGGCTGCCGTCTGCCTTGTAGTAGTTGCCGTCGCCGTCGAGGTACTTCGCCGGCCCGTCGAAGGGCAGTTTGACCGTGCCGGGGGGCAGGGTGGCCGTGCCCTCGGGGAGTTTGATGGTGTTGTCCGGGAGTTTGATCGCACCGTCGGGGACCGCCGTGCCCTTGGGGAGCTGGATCGAGCCGTCGGGGAGCTTGAGGGAACCCTCCGGCAAGGCGAAAGCGCCGTCCGCATCGATCTTGGGGATCTCGATGTTGCCCATGCCCTTCAGGCCGGCCATCACATCGCCGATCTTCGAGAACCCGGCACCCGCGCCCTTGAAGATGTACGTCATCGGGTCGACCGCCCGACCCGTCTTGCCGGCGAACGACAGCGCCTTGGCAACGGCTCCCGCCTTGCCCGCGCCCGCCGCCGCACCGCCGGCACCGCCGGTGAAGACCGTGGTGAGAACGTTGAAGGTGACCGCGCCGGCCGCGCGGGACGGGTTCGAGCCCCACTGGTCCCAGGCCAGGAGCGCCTTGCCGGTCTCCTTCATCGCCGTGCGCGAGTCGCGCAGCCAGGACGGCAGCTTGTCCGAGGGGGCGGCGAGGAACAGCGGGCCGACGCCCGGCATCGCCGAGATCGCCAGGCCCGTCGCGAGCTTGGCCAGGCCCGTCCAGGACTGCTTGAACGTGTCCCAGCCCTGCAGGCCCACCAGACCGCCCAGGCCCTTCAGGGTGCCCCACACGCCGTCGACGACGATGCCCTTGCCGAAGTCCCAGGCGTGTTCCCACACCTGCCAGGCGGGGACGGATTCCTCCACCGCGTCGCCCCACGGCAGGGACTTGGCCTGCTTCAGCGCCTCCCCGTCGTAGCCGTACATGTCCTTGGCGTTGGAGCCGTCGTTCACCCGCAGCGGCTTCCCGCCCACCAAGGCGACGAT
>NZ_JBWKDK010000074.1:0-28145 GCF_056436005.1 Streptomyces sp. NPDC043854 | reverse complement strand
ATTTTTTTGCCCGAACCCGTGGGTGGGACCCGGAGAGGGGGTGGCCGTCCGGAGAAACGCCACGCTTGGGGTGCTCCCCGGGGGGGGGGGGTGGGGGGCCCCCCCCCCCCCCCCCGGGAAGGTGCCTCCGCGAGGCAGGTGGGTGGGTCAGTGGCCGGAGAACACGAAGTGCAATCCCGCCGATGCCGGGCCCGTCGAGGGCGGCGGCGACCCGCTCGCCGGGGCGCAGGGTGAACGAGACCCGTTCGAGGACGCGGCGGGCCCGGGGTCCGTGCGGTCGGCGGCCGGTCAGCTCCCGCTGGTCTTCCAGGCCTCCGCCGCGGCGTCCAGGCGGGCGAGCTGGGCCGGGGCCGGCACCAGCCCGGCGGCGGACGCCGAGTCCCGGGCACTGTGCGGGCGGGAGGCGCCGGGGATCGGGATCACCACCGGTGCACGGGACAGCAGCCAGGCCAGGCACACCTGCTGCGGGCTGACCCCGTGTTCGGCGGCGACCTCGTGGAAGGCCGTCCCGGACGAGGTCGGCCCCGACGGGCCGTCGAGTGAGCTGCGTGAGATCCCGCCCAGCGGGCTCCACGGGAGGAAGGCGATGCCGAGTTCGGCGCAGCGGCGCAGCTGGGGCTCGCTGTCGCGGACGGCGGGAGAGTACTGGTTCTGTACGGAGACCAGCAGGTCGCCCAGGATCAGGCGGGCCTCGTCGAGCTGCTCGACGGTGACGTTGGAGATCCCGGCCGCGCGGATCTTCCCCTGTTCGGCCAGTTCGCGCAGGGTGCCGACGGATTCCGCCCAGGGCACCCGCGGGTCGGGCTTGTGCAGCTGGTACAGCCCGATCGTGTCCACGCCGAGCCGGCGCAGCGAAGCCTCGCAGGCGCGCCGGAGGTGTTCGGGGCGGGCGTCCACGGTCCACGAGCCGTCGCCGGGCCGGCCGCGGCCGCCCTTGGTGGCCACCAGTACGGCCTCGCGGTCCGGGCCGCGCTCGGCCAGCGCCTGCGCGATGAGTTCCTCGTTGTGTCCGGTCTCGTCGGCGTGCCAGTGGTACGAGTCGGCGGTGTCGAGGAGGGTGACGCCGGCGTCCAGCGCGGCGTGCAGGGTGGCGAGGGCCTGCTGCCGGTCGGGGCGGCCTTCGACGGACAGCGGCATGGCGCCGAGTCCGACCGCCGACACCCGCACCCCGCCGATGAAGCGTTCGGCCGTCACCGCGCGCCCCCGTCCCGGACCGCGGCCGTGCTCGCGGCGAGGGCCTCGTCGACCGCCTGCGGCAGCCAGTCCGTCACCCGGCCGAAGGCGAAGCCCAGCCCGGTCGCCCGGCCGTTGTCCACCGGGTAATGGCGGTCGTACGAGAACGGTGACGCGGTTGCTCCGTCCTCCACGAGGGTGTAGCGCGGCGGCCTCCCGGCCCGTTCGCCCACGAGGTCGCCGAGCTCGGTCACGGTCAGCGTGCCGTGCGAGCAGGCGTTGACCGGTCCGGTGAACGGCGCCGCGGCCGTCCAGTGCAGGAACTCCGCTATTTCGCGGTGGTGGATGAAGGTGGTGGGGTACGAGCGCCGGTGGGCAGGGACCGGCTCTCCGGCGGAGATGCGGTCGGTGTAGTACGCCAGCCGTCCGGTGAAGTCGGCCCGGCCGCCGCCCAGGACGTGGGCGGTACGCACGACGGCGGTCGGGAAGACCGGGTCGGTCAGCAGCACGCTTTCGGCCTGCCGCTTGCCCTCCGCGTACGCCGTCGCCTCGTCGGCGCCGGCCGGGACGCCGGGCGCGGGCCTGCCGACCGGGTCGAAGACGTCCTCGGTCACCGGGGCGCCGGCACCGCTGACGGGGAAGGAGGCGGAGGCGGGGGCGGGGGAACCGACACCTGCATCGGCGGGTGCCTGCGTCGCCGGGTCGTACACCTCGACCGTCGAGGTCATGACGTAGCGGCCGGTCCGGCCGGCGAAGACCCGGCGGGCACCCGCGGCCTGCTCGGGCGTGTAGCACACCTGGTCGAGGACCACGTCGAAGGTCCGGGAACCCAGCGCGGCGCGCAGCTGCCGCTCGTCGCCGCGGTCGGCGACCAGGTGCGTCACCCCGTGCGGTGCGGGAGCCGAGCCCCGGTTGACCACGGTCACGTGCGAGCCCGCCTCGCGCAGCAGTTCCACCAGGTGCCTGCCGAAGTACCGGCTTCCGCCGATCACACATACGTTTCGCATGCCTCGACTCTGCCGCGGTACGGTCCCCAGCAGAACTGGTCATCTGCTGAACACGTATGAAGGAAAACTGATGATCGATGTGCAGCGGCTGCGTGTCCTGCGGGCGGTCGCCGAGCACGGCAGCTTCAACCGGGCCGCGGCCGCGCTCCGGCTCACCCCCTCGGCCGTCTCCCAGCACATCGCCGTGCTGGAGCGGTCGCTGGGCCGGCCGGTCGCGATCCGCAGCACCCGCGGGGTCACCCTGACCGATGCCGGGCGGCTGCTGGTGGAGGCCGCCGAGACCATCTCGGCGGAACTCGACCACGTACGGCGGCAGATCGACCGGCTCGGTGCCGACCGGCCCCGGCTGACCGTCGCCACCTTCACCAGTGGCGGGCGCTACCTGCTGCCCGAGGCGCTGGCCCGGTTCGTGGCCGCGCACCCGGAGGTGGAGCTGACCGTGCGGGAGAGCGAGCCGGAGGCGGCCCTGCCGATGCTCCGGCGCGGCAAGGCCGATCTGGCGCTCACGTACCACTTCGACGGGCCCCTTCCCGTCCCGCCGTCCGAACGGCCGGGCATCGACTGGACCCCGCTGATGGACGATCCGCTCTCGGTCGTGCTGCCGCGCGGCCACCGCCTGTCCGGGCGCACCGGCATCGACCTCGGGGAGCTGGCCGCGGACCGGTGGGTGCTGGGCTGCCTGAAGACCGAGGCGTACCTGCGCCGCCATGCGCAGCGGGCCGGCTTCGACCTCCAGGTGGCCGCCTCCACCACGGACTACTTCTTCGCCCAGACCCTGGTCGCGGCCGGGGTGGGGGTGTCTGTGGTCCCGAAGGTCTCGCTGGCCCCGGCCCCGGGCCTCACCGTGGTCGATGTGGAACCCCCGCGCCCGGTCCGGCACATCGGCGTGGCGACCCCGCGCCGCCGCCGACCCGCGCCCCATGCCGCCGCCTTCGCGGAGGCCCTGGTTGCGGCCGCAGCCCGCGCGTAGCCGATCCGGTCCACTTCGCATGTCTGACGCGTTCGCGCGCGGATCGTGCATCACCATGGGCGCGTGGCAGCGCTGTCCGTGCCGGCAGCACTGCCGGTTCGGTGGTGGGCGTCGGCGGAGGGACCGGGACGTGCAGGAGCTGGCGATCATCGAGGCGCCGTCCGTGCTCGGTCTGCGGCCGTCCGGCGCCCAGGACCTGCCGGCTGCTCTGATCAGCGCCGGCCTGCTGGACCGGCCCGGGGCGCTGCGCGCCGGGCGGGTCGAGCCCCCGGCCTACGACCCGAGACGGGATCCCGACACCGGGGTTCTCAACCCGGCGGGCATCGCCCGGTACTCCGTCGCGCTCGCCGACGCGGTCGGCAGGGCGCTCGACGCCGGGCGTTTTCCGGTGGTCCTCGGCGGCGACTGCAGCATCCTCCTCGGCAACCTCCTGGCCCTGCGCCGGCGAGGACGGTACGGCCTGCTGTTCCTCGACGGCCACACCGACTTCTACCAGCCGTCGGCAGAACCGACCGGCGAGGCGGCCTCGATGGAACTCGCCCTGGCCACCGGCCGCGGCCCGCGGCTGCTCACCGACCCCGAGGGACTCGGGCCGCTGCTCCGCGACGAGGACGTCGTCGCGTTCGGCTTCCGTGACGCCGCCGAATCGGCCGAGGCCGGGATGCAGCCGCTGCCCGACGGGCTGTACGCGATCGACCTGGACGGTGTGCGCGCCGTAGGAGCCGCCGCGGCGGCACGCCGGGCGGTCTACCGGCTCACGCGCGGCAGCGCCGCCGGGTACTGGATCCACCTCGACGCCGACGTCCTGGACGACGCGGTCATGCCTGCCGTCGACTACCGGCTGCCGGGGGGACTGGCCTGGGCGGAACTGGAAGCCGTGCTCAGGGTGGCGCTGGCCGACGAGCGGGCCGTCGGCCTCGACGTGACCATCTTCAACCCCCGCCTCGACCCCGGTGGCAGCATCGCAGCCCGCCTCGTCGAATGCCTGCACCGAGCACTGTCGACGCGACCCGCCCGCTGAGCGCTCAAGCGTGCAGGGGCCGGCCCGCATGGGGAATCCCGCTCCGGATCCGAGCGATCGGACGGGGATTCCCGGCGGGCCCGGGGGCTTCGCCGCTGCTCCGTGAACCCGCATCTCCGGTAGGGCCTGTCATTCGGGCGAGGTCACGTCCCCACTTTTGACCGGGTTCGGGCCTGGGTCATCCCCAGATCCTTGGACCGGGTCCTTTCCGGAGTGCCCGGGCTTCCGTCCCGGTGATTCGCCCGGACTCCCCTCCGGGCCCGTCCCCGGGCCTGTCCCCGGGCCTGTCCCCGGGCCTGTCCCCGGACCGGTCGCCGGACCGGTCGCCGGGTCCACCGCCGGGTCCGCCCCGGTGCCCTTCCCAGGGTCCTGACCAGGGACGTTTGCGGGGCGCTCCCCCGGGTTCCGACCCTGGGGACTTCCCGGGTCCTGATCCGGGTCCCGGTGCGGCTCCTTACCGGAATCTCCGGGGTTCCGGCCGGAGCTTTCGCCTGGGTTCTGGTTCGGATCCGTTCCAGTGACCGTTCCCGGTCCCTTCTCAGCACTCTTCGCGGAGGGCGTCCCAGGACCGTCTCCCGGGTTCTGACCCGGAGTGCTTCCAGGGACCTGATCCGGCACCTTTCCGGGGTTTCCGGGATTCAGGTCCTGGCCACCGTCCGGATTCCGGTCGGTGGCCTTCCCCGAACCCTTCCCCGAACCCTTCCCCGAGCCCTTCCCCGGGTCGTTCGTCTCAGGGCCCTTCTCAGTCCCCTCTCCCGGAGTCCGGCCCGGAGCATCGCCGGGGTTCTGAGCCGGATCCTTGTCCGGATGCTGGGTCGAGCCCTTTCCGGGATGACCGGAGTTCCGGCCCGGCTCTTCGCCCTGGTTCTCGTCCGAGCCCTTCCCCGGTCGCTTTTCCGGGTCCGATCCCGGGGCCTTCTCCGGCTTGTCTCCTGCATTCCGGGGCGCACCGTTTCCGGGGCCCTTGCCGGGGGGTTCATCGGAGTCCACACGCGGATTGCCTACCTGGTCCTTTCCGGGGATCCCGGGCTTCTGGCCTCGGCCTTCACCCGGGGGTCTCCCTTCGGGCGTTTCCTTGTCGTGCGCCTTGTCCATGCCCGCAGCAGGGGGGTTCTCCACCGATCCCGGACGGGGCGGGGGCAGGACCGGGTACGGCGAGTCGGGCGTCTGGCCCTGCGGGGGTGCGACCTCGAGGTCATGCCTTCCCGGCTTGACGCCGCTCGGGCGCTCGTACCATTCCTTGCGGTCCTGATCGAACACCGTGACGGTCTTCACCGGCTTCCGGGCGGGCTTGACCGCAACGAGATCGGAAGACCGGAACGACGACCATTCCGCGCCGCTGTACCTCTGCTTGCCCTTGACGGCGACGGGCGGGGCCAGGGGGTTTCCGCAGGCACAGCGGACCCGAGGCACACCGCGGTCGTCGACCAGAACGGACGTGCCGGCCTGCAGGACCGCCTGGTAGCCGGTGGGCGCGCCGTTCCTGTACCCGTGGTTGGTGACGCGGGTATCCCAGCCCAGCCGGACGGGCGTCAGGGACCGCAGGTAGGACGGGACGTCGGACTGCCGGATGTTCAGGGGAGCGGCGAATGCCTTCCCCTTGTCCGGGTGTTGCGTGAGGAACGCGATCTGCTTCTCGACGTCGCAGCTCGCTGTATTCCGCGTGCCCCCGTACAGCCCTGGGTACGCACCGCTGATCTCGAGGGTGGGGGTGGGGGTGCCGGTGCGGCGCGTGCCGGCCGCGGTGGACTTGCCGGGGGCGACGGGCGTGGCGCCGAGGGGCTCGGCCGCCGTGACCGTCGAGGGGGTGAACGGGTCGGGGCCGGCTCCCGAGGCGGCCTGGAGGAAGACCTCGCCACCGACTGCCTCGTTGCCGCCCATGACGGTGAGGGCGAGGACCGCTGCCGCCGTCATGGCCACCGCGGTGCCGGCGCTCAGCAGCGTCCTGCGCGACCGCCACCCGCGAGTGGGCGCGCCACGGCGGCGGGCCGGCGGACCGGGATCACCTCCGCCGGTCGGCGGACCCGGGGGCGGCGGAGGAGGAGGCCCCGACGGAGGCCCTGACGGAGGCCCCGACGGAGGCCGCTCGTTCGACGGCCGGCTGGACAGCGGACCGGACGGCGGGCCGGTGGGGCGCTGGGACGGGGGAGGTACGGACGCCACGACACTCACCCCCCGGCATGGGGCATGGGAAGACCGATGGTGATCAGCATGTACTCGCTCCTTGTCGCCGTTACGACCTCCGCGGGGGTACGCGGTTGGGGCCACCTCTGCTCCGTGAGCCCATGTCCCGAGTAGGCCCCTGGCCGCGGGGCACGTCATGTTCCGACTTCTCGGGACTTGACAGGCGACCCGCCGATGATGGAAGGCGCAGGCCGGGGCGCGGGCCCGGGCCCGACCGCCCACCCGTGCCCCGACCACCGGCCTCCGTGACCGCGGTCCTAGCCGCCGGGGGTGAAGGTCACCGGCAGGCTCGCGGGGCCGCGCAGGCCGCCGGGGCGCCAGCGGATCTCGTCCGGCCCCACCGCGAGGGCGAGCCCGGGGAGCCGGCGCAGGGCGGTGCCGATGGCGATCCGGCCCTCGAGCCGGGCCAGCGGCGCGCCCAGGCAGTAGTGCACGCCGTGCCCGAACGCGAGATGGGCGTTGTCCTGCCGGGTGATGTCCAGGCGGTCGGGGTCGGGGAACCGTGTCGGGTCGCGGTCGGCGATGGCCGAGCCGATCAGTACGGTCGCGCCGCGCGGGACGGCCACGCCCGCGATCTCGACGTCCTCGCGCGCGAAGCGGGCGATGCCGGGGCTGACCGGGCCGTCGTAGCGGAGGAACTCCTCGACCGCCCCCGGCAGCAGCCCGGGGTCGGAGCGCAGCAGGTCGAGCTGGTCGGGGTGGGCGAGCAGCACGGCGATGCCGCCGCCGATCAGGTTGACGGTGGTGATGTAGCCGGCGGCGAGCAGCAGGAACACCATGGCGATGAGCTCGTCCTCGGTGAGCTGCTGCTCCTCGTCGCGGGCCGCGATGAGGTCGCTCAGCAGGTCGTCGCCGGGACGGGCCCGCTTGTCCCGGATGAGGCCGGTGACGTAGGCGCGCATGTGCTGCCACGCCTCGTTCACGACGGCGGGGTCCGGCGGCTCCTCGCCCCGCATGAGCATGCGGTCGGTCCAGTGCTGGAACTCGTGGCGGTCGTCCACCGGCACGCCGAGCAGTTCGCTGATCACCGTGACCGGGAGCGGCAGCGCGAAGTCCGCGACGAGGTCGGTGCGGCCGGCCGGGACGACCGCGTCCAGCAGCCGGTCGGTGATGGACTGGATCCGGGGCTCCATCCCGGCCACCCTGCGGGCGGTGAACGCCTTGGAGACCAGGCGGCGCAGGCGGGTGTGGTCGGGCGGGTCGCTGCGGAGCATGTTGCTCAGCATGGAATCGCGCTCCGTCTCGGGCAGCTGCCGCAGGAGCCGCTGGTCGGAGGCGCCGCGTACGTTGCTGCTGAGGCGGGGGTCGGACAGGGCCGCGAGCCCGTCCTCGTAGCGGGTGACGAGCCAGGCCTCCAGGCCGCCCGCGATGACGGCGCGGCGCACCGGGCCTTCCTCGCGCAGCTGCCGGTAGAGGGGGAACGGGTCCGCGACGAAGGCGGGGTCGGCGTAGGGCAGATGGACCGGCCGCTCACTCATGATGCCTCCCGGAGTACGTCGCCCTTGCCGTCGAGAGCGAGGGTATATACCCGAGTCTCGACGAATGCCGACTTTCATCCTTTTTTGCCGCATTTACACCCGACCGGTCCGGGCAGGCAGGGGCCAGGCAGAGGTTTCGGCGTGTGCGACGAAGCTGGCACGTTCCTCGGCGGCGCGGCGGAGCAGCGGACCCGGCCCCGGACAGGTGGGCGGGGGTGTCAGTGGGGGTCTCTAGCCTTGCGGCATGATCTGGACCGCCGCTCAGGACACCCTCCCGCCCGCGCCGCCGGCGCGCCGGCTCGCTGCCGCGCCCGCCGGGATCGCCGAGACCGTCGAGCTGGCGGAAACTCAATTGCGCGTCGGCGAACGGGATGTGGAAGGGTTCGAGCGCGCCCTCGACGGGCTCGTACGGCAGGCGCACCGCGACCGCACCGCACTCACGACGGCTCTCCACACCGCGCTGGGGCACCGCTACCCCGCGGAGATCGAGGCTCACCGGATCACCGCGTTGGGCGTCGTGGTGGCCACGCTGCTGTGGCGGGTACCGGGGTACAGCCTCAAGCCGGAGTCCGTGCTGCGGCAGCGGGGGCACGTGGAGTGCGCACAGGGCGGGCTGGAGCTGGTGGTCGCCGCGCGCGTGCGCGAGATCGGGTACGCGCTGCTGTCCCAGCACCCCCTGCCGTTCCTGCTGGCCACCCCGACCTGGGACACCGGCGCGCTGGCGGCGGCCGAGCTGGTCGAACGGCTCGCGGAGTACGAGCGGTTGGGCGTCCCGCCCGGGCCGGCCGACTTCGGGCAGGCGCTGCTGCGCGTACGGCGTGACGGTCCGGACGCTCCGGCGGCCGCCGACGCGGCGGCCCGGCTCGCGACCGCCGAAGGCGACCGGCTCGCCGCCTGGCTCGGTCCCGGCGGTGCGCCGGGCCCGGCGCACCGCCGGATCGTCGAACCCGACCCGCAGGCCCACCGCGCCTGGGCGCGGGCGGAGGCCGCCGTTCCGCAGGTCGTCTTCGCGAGCGGTGAACGCCCCGCTCTGCGGCGGGACTTCCCGGACGCCTTCCACTGGCTGGGTCGGCCGCACGAGGGATTCACCCAGTGCTACCACTGGCACGAAGGACATGCCGTACGGGCGGCGGTGCTCCCCGAGGACCGGGACACCCAGGCCGCTTGGCTGCTGCCGACCGTGACGCTGGCCGCGACGGCCGGCGACCACGGCGGAGCCTGGATGCTGCCGCACCTCGCCCGGCTGGGCGGGCCTGCCGGGCCCGCGCTGCACGCCGCCGTGGCGGCGGGGCTCGGCGCGCGGCACCCCGAGCACCGGCGCCCGGCGGTGGAGGCCCTGCTGGTGCTGGCCGCCCGGGGCGAGCTCGACGCCCCGATGCTCGGGAGGGAGCTCGCCGCCATGGCGGCCCTCGGCACGGTCAAGCCCAACCGGCTCGCGGACGCGGCCCGTTCGGCCGCGGCGGCGGGCGCGTACGCCACGGTGTGGACCGTCCTCGCCGAGGTGCTGCCCGCCCTCCTGCCCTCGGCGCGCGGGGCGGGCGAGGTGCTGGCCGTCGCCGCCGAGTGCGCGGAACGCTGCGGGGCGGCGGGCCCGGTCCCGCCCGAGGTGGCGGCGGTCGCGGCCCGCCGCGGAACCTCCCGCGCGGCCGCCGAAGCCCGCCGACTGGCCGCCGCCCTCACCGCCCCGTAGCGGAAGGGTGCCGGCCCCCGGATGGCAACACGGGGTGCTTCCGCGGGGGCGACGCACCGGACGTGAGGCCGGATTCCGGAAACCGCGGCCCGTTTGCGCCGGTTTACGCGGTGTTCACGGCGGTAAGTCGTGATCACTGAGCCGGGAAGCCGGGACCGCGCAGGTCGTCCGGGCTTCCCTGTTTGCCCGCAACCGCACTCAGAGGGAGACATGTTGTTAGGCGAGCAGCATCTGTTGAAGGTCTACAGCGACCGCTCCTACGTCCACACCACCACGGTGCGCCACCAGGGCACCACCGTGGCTCTCGCCCTGGACGACCAGCGGCGTCTGGTCTACACGGTGCTCGACCTGGCCCGGCACGACGAGGCCAAGGGCGAGCTCGACGCCGCCTACTGGTCCGAGAATCCCCTCCCGCTCCGCTTCCCCCACGAGATCACGGACGTGGGGTTCGCCGCCGTCGGTGCCACCGCGCTGCCCACGGTCAAGCGCGGCGGCAGGATCGAAGCCGGCCCGGGCGAGCGGCTGGACGCGGAGGAAGTGGACCCGTTCCTGTCCACCACCGCCAGGCTGACGGCGCTCGCCCCCTTCCACGCCCTGTCCGACGGCACCCACATCGTCGTGCTGCGCCAGTCCGTGGCCGCGGACCACCCCGATGCCGTCCACAAGCTGACCGACGGCACCTGCTCCGGGGACCCGGGCCGCACGGACTACGCGAAGGACCGGGACGGCGCCCGGATCCCCCTGGTCGCGGACACCCTGCTGTGCGACCGGTTCCTGCTCGTCGGCGGCGAGTTGAAGCCGGTGCTGGAGGCCCGCTACCGGCGCAGCAGGCACCGGGACCGCCCCGACTCGGCCAAGGACAGCCTGGGCACGGTGGACATGGAGGGCCGCCCCTTCCACGAGCCCACGCAGGAGCTGTCGTTCGTCCGCAACCTCTCCGACGGGCGTTTCACCGCACTGCTCGTGCCGACCGCCGTGCACGGGCGGCAGCGCTGGCAGGTCTTCGCGCACAACGAGGCCACGGGCCGGATCGACTCCTTCAACATCGAGCAGGCCCGCGACGGCCTGTTCAACCTCCCGGGCACCCAGGCCTGGACCAGCCCCGATGCCGCGTACCGGGACGCCGTGTACGAGGGCGGGCCCGGCACCTGCCCGTTCACCGGCCGTCCGCTCGTCCCCGTCGTCGTCACCGAGGGCCACGCGGAGACGGCCCTGGCCTTCGGCGAGGGCGACGCCCACGTCCGCGTAGCCGACGCCCCGGAGCTTGCCGGCGGCGACTTCACCATCGAGTTCTGGGCACGGCGCACCGCGACGGGCCGCCAGGAGTTCCTCGTCGGCCACGGCGACGAGGCCGGCAGCGCCCTCAAGTCCCTGCACATCGGCTTCCGCCAGGACAACCGCTTCACCTTCGCGTTCTACGCCGACGACCTCAACTCCGACATCCGGACCGAAGACGTCGGCTGGCACCACTGGGCCTGCGTCTACGACAACACGGCCCGCCGCCAGACCGTCTACCGCGACGGCGAGCACGCCGGCAGCCGCACCACCGGGGGCGGCTACACCGGCACAGGGGCCCTGCTGCTGGGCCGTGCCCTCGGCCAGAGTGCCCGCGCCGAGCTCGACGAGGTCCGCGTCTGGAACCGGGTCCGCACCGCCGACGAACTGGGCCGCGACCGGAACGTCCGCCTCATCGGCAACGACCCCGGCCTCGTCGCCTACTACCGTTTCGACGAGGGTTCCGGCAGCCGCCTGCACGACCAGACCGACCACGCCCGCCACGGCGAACTCCGCGGCGGTCCCCGGTGGGTGACCTCCGAGGCGCCCGTCGGCGACCACCCGGGGGTACGCCGCGACAGCTTCGCAGTCACCGGCCGCAGCGTCGTCTCCGGCCTGTCCGCCGTCCTCCACCACCAGCAGGAGGCCACCCCCGTCGGCTACGGCCGGGAGGCGAAGCCCGTCAAGCGCCAGGCCCGGGTCCTCCTCTCGTACGCCACCACCCCCTCCGGCGAGGAGAGCGGGGAGTCCGCCCTCGCCACCATCGACTTCGGCGTCGGGCAGGACGGCCGCCTCGCGCAGATCCCGGACGAGCTGGACCTGCCCGTGCTCGCCGCGCCCGAGGCCAGTGCCGACGTCGACGCGATCAGCGAGCTGGAGACCCGGGTCCGCGAGATGGTCCGGGACGTCACGGCCAAGGAGGCCGAGGTCGCGGACCTCACCCGGCAGACCGCCGACGTGCCGGAGCTGGAACGCCTGCGCGAGGCCTTCCACACCCGCTCCCAGGACTGGACCGGCTGGACGATGCGGCTGCGCCTGAAGCAGACCCGCGACGGCAAACCGCAGTACCTCGCCGTCGAGGACGACGGACGCGGCGACTACCCGCCGGTGATCCGGACCCCCGACATGGACGCGAAGTCGGCGCTGTGGACCATCGAGATGCCCCCCGGCTCCAGCTGGAACGGCTCCATGCTCTACCACCTGCGCAATGCCCACACCGGCAAGGACCTCAACGTCTCGGGCCAGAGGCGGGACAACGACGCCCCGCTCATCGTCTACCCCCGGCAGTCCGGCGCCTGGAACACCCTCTTCGGCATCCACGAGCAGCCCGACGGCCACGTCATCCTGATCAACCGGCACAGCGAGCGGACGGTCTGCGCCCCCGACCGGCTCGGCGACCGCGTCGTCCAGTACGACTCGGCCGCCGTCGCCGCCTCCGGCGAGGGGCTGATCGCCCTGGAGCGGGTCGCCCTCCACGACGGCGGGCACCCCGACATCCGGGACGCGGTCAAGCGCGTCGAGGCCCTCGACGCGCAGCTCGCCGGGCTCCGCCCCAAGCGGGAGCTGCTTGCCGAGCGGCAGCGGGAGGTCGCCGCCCTCCAAGCCGGGCTGACGGTCGCGCGCGAGGAGCTCGCCCGGCTGACGGGCGGCCTGAAGGGCACCGACGACATCGCGCTGCCCATGCCGCAGCTCTCCCTCGACCGCACCGGGTTGAGCTGCTCCGGCGCTCTGCTGGCCTTCGCGCGCTCCGCGGACCGGCCGTACCTGCTGGACAGCGCCACCGGGAACGTCGTGCTCTACTTCCGGGGCGTCAACGGGCAGTTCTTCGCCGCCTACTACGACACGCACGTGGCCCGCTCCACCCGGCAGCTCCCGGGCCCCGACGGCGCGGCGCTGACCTTCGTCTCGCGTGACGCGGGCACCGACCTCGGCGGCGTGACCATCCGGATCATGGACGTCGGGGACGCCGGGCTGTGCGAGCTCACCATCGAGCGCGGGGACGAGTGGGAAATCTGGCGGAAGCTGCCGCGCCGCGCGGCCGATTTCGCGGCCGCCGTCAACGGTACGGCGGGCCGGGCGTACGACTACGCCCGGCAGGCCGAGACCAACCGCCCCGGCGTGCCGCTTGCGGCCGGTTCCCGGCTGCTCGCCGTCGACCCGGGCCGGATGCAGGAGGTGCCGCTCGGGGCCGTTCCCGATCTCGCCGCCGGACACGGCCCCCGGTGGCGCGCGGACAAACCGGGGCGGGCGTACTCCTTCGACGGCCGCGGCACCTTCCTGGCCCTGCCGGAGGGACAGCTCGACCGGGCCGCGGTGACCCACGACCTGACCGTGGAGGCCTGGGTCAGCCCCGAACGGGTGGCGGGCGCGGCCCGTGTCGTCCACGCCCGCACGGGCGAGGTCCCGTACTCCCTCGGGCTGCTCGCCCCGGCCGCCGCGGTGGACCCCGCGCTGGCCTTCGACGGCACGAGCGGCGGGGCCGTGACCGAGAACGGCTTCAGCCTCGTCGACACGGACTTCACGGTGGAGTTCTGGGCGAGGCGCCCCAAGGGCGATCAGAACCGCCACCAGTTCTTCATCGGTCACGGATCGTCCTCCGACCGGGGCGCCTTCCTGCACATCGGCTTCCGCGATTCCGGCGCCTTCACCTTCGGGTTCTGGCACGACGACCTCAACACCAACTACGGCTACCGGGACACCGACTGGCACCACTGGGCCTGTGTCTACGACTCGGCCAGCCGGGAGCAGGTGATCTACCTCGACGGGGTCGAGGAGGCCAGGCGCGTCGCGTCGGGCTATCGGGGCAATGGCCCCTTCAGCTTCGGCAGGTACGTGGACGGGGAGCTGGACGAGGTCCGGCTGTGGGGCACCGCCCGCAGCGCGGCCGAGATCCGGGAGCTGAAGAATCGGCGGCTGACCGGCAAGGAGCCCGGCCTCCAGGGGTACTGGCCCTACGCCGGCCCGGACGTCCGGGTGGCCGGGAAGCCGGGTGTCCTGGACCGCTCCGGGAACGGGCGGCACGTCCATCTCGGGGGCGGCGTCACCACCACGGCCGCGCCCGCCGCACTGGAACGGGCCACGGACACCGGCTACCGCGTCGTCGCGGGCGTCGGCAGCACCGTGGTTGCCACCCGTGCCACCTTCCCCCCGCACGAGTGGTCCCACCTCGCCGCCGCCTACGAGCAGTCGTGGGCCGTCGAACTGGCCGGCGGCGCGTACCTGGAGGTGCCCGACGACGACGCCCTCGACATCACCGGCGATCTGACCGTCGAGGTGTTCTGCCGCGTGGACGCCCTCGGCACCACCCAGGGCCTGCTCTCCAAGGGCCGCACCGCCGACGGAGCCGAGGGAAGCGTCCCGTACCGGCTGCTCGTCCTCCCCGACGGCAAGCTGGAGTTCGGATTCGAGGAGCCGGGCCGACTGGTCCGGTTCACCTCCACCGAGGCCCTGAGCGCCGGCGCCTTCCACCGCATCGCCATCGTCCGCAAGGGCGGCCGCTCCATGCAGGAGCGCAAGGGGACCAAGGAGATCCAGGCGACCGGCGCGGACGGGAAGCCCGTCAGGCAGACGGTGGAGCTCGTGGAGTCCGTCGACGTCCAGGAGTGGCAGGACATCCGCTTTTCCATCGACGGCCGCGAGGCCGGCACCGCCCGCTACGAGGGCCCCGGCCCTCAGGGCAGCACCGGCACCCTCGACCTCGGCCGGGCCCTGGACGGCCTGCAGACACACACCTTCACCGGCGTCGTCTCCGAGGTGCGGCTGTGGGGCACGGCGCGCGATGCCGCCCGGCTCGGCACTCCCGTGTCCCCGCGCGACCGCGGTCTGACGGCGCACTGGCGGTTCGAGGAGAACGCGGGCAACACCGCCGCCGACGCCACCGGCTCGCACGCCGCCCGGCTGCGCGGCGCCCGCTGGACCCGCAACCCCGACCCGCGCGGCAGCGCGCTCCGCCTCTACCGCAACGGCGTCTCCGTGGCCTGCGACCCGCTCGACTCGGCGGACGTGGCCGACTACGGCGACGCCCAGCTCACCCTCGGCGCCCGGCGGAAGGACGGCGCGGCCGATCAGGCCTTCCACGGCGTCCTCGAGGAGGTACGGATCTGGCGCACCGCCCGCACCCAGGAGCAGATCCTGGACAACCTCTTCACCCGGCTCAAGGGCGAGAAGGAGGACCTGATCGCCTACTGGCCGTTCGACCGCGCCTCCACCGAGGCAGGTGCCTCCTCCGCCCGGGACGAGGGGCTGCGCGGCAACCATCTGACGCTGGGCGACGGGCCCGCCCGTCCCGCCACCGTCCTGTCCACCGCTCCCGTCTCCAGCGACGCCGCCCAGGTCCGCTCGGCCCTGGCCGCGATGCGTACCCCCTTCCACGAGACGGTCACCGGCGCACCGGCGGTCGCCGAGTACGCGGACATGCAGTACACCGCCAAGGGCGAGGCCTTCGGCGTGCTCAAGCGGGCGTACGGCTACCTGCGCGACGGCCGCTGGCACCTGGTCACCGGCTACAAGGTGGGCAACCTGGTCAGCGAGTGGGTCAGCCAGGTGCAGTTCGCCCCGCAGCTGGTCGGCTACGTCGAGGGCGCCCCGCCCGTCCCGTCGGAGAACCTCACGCCCCATACGGTCGACCCCGATCGCGCGACCTACGACGGCATCGCGTCGGTGGAGTTCAAGGAGGCGGAGGACGTCGTCCACTCGCTGTCGTCGGCCAAGGAGCGCAGCGTCGACGCCGCCTTCTCCTTCGCCCTCTCCAACGAGGTCGACGTCGACATGTGGATGATCGCCGCCCCGCTCGGCTTCGGCGTCGCCAAGTCCATGGCCAAGGCCAAGGTGTCGGCGGGCGTGCGCGGCAGCCTGGAGTTCTCCAACAGCTGGGCCGACGAGACCGCCGTCTCGCAGGGCGAGAACACCGCCCGCGCCATGAAGGTCGAGCTCTCCGGCAGCTGGGAGGACCCGCTGCAGCCGCTCAACCCCGCGCTCGGCCGCCGCTACGTCCCGGCGAACACCGGATTCGCCGTCGTGCAGTCGCAGACCGCCGACGTCTTCGCGCTGCGCCTCGCGCACTCGGGTGCCCTCGTCGCGTACCGGATCCAGCCCAACCCGGACATCCCCAAGGACTGGAACGTCATCCCCTTCCCCCTCAACCCCCGCTACACCAAGCAGGGCACCCTCGACGGCACCGTCGGCTACGACGAGCGGGGCAAGGTGCTCGACCCCGACTACGCGGGCGCCCGCGACCACGGCGAGTACAGCTACTACAAGCCGCATGAGGCGTACGCCATCAAGCGGCGCATCCAGCGCGAGCAGCAGCGGCTGCGCGGCTACTACGAGTCGCTGTCCACCGACACCCACACCCCGGACCCCACCGCCGAACGGGCGGGCAGGGTGCTGGGCGGAGCGATCGGCGGCGACACCGCGCCCGGCAGGGGGCGCGAGCCCGCCGACACGGCCGCCGGCGCCACCGGCGCCGGCTTCTCCCGCCGCGACCTGGTCAACACCTACGTCTGGACGGCGGACGGCGGGTTCTTCGCCGAGACGACGGAGGCGACCGACGCCGTCAGCGAGACGACGGCCGGCTCGTACTCGCTGTCCGGCGCGGTGGGCACCTCCGTGGGCACCTCGTTCGACGTGATGGGCGTGGGCGTGAACGCACAGCTCGACGCGTCCGTCGGCGGCGGCATGTCCGTCACACGGGCGCGCGGCAAGGAGGCGACGCGCTCGTTCGGGCTGAACGTCGTCTGCTCGCCGTCCGGCAACCTCCAGCAGTACGACGCGGGCCGCAAGCCCGTCTTCGACGCCCAGGGCCGACCGGTCAACGCGCCGGGGAAGGTGGACGCCTACCGGTTCCTCAGCTTCTACCTCGGCGAGGACACCGAGCACTTCGACACCTTCTTCCACAAGGTCGTCGACCCGGCGTGGCTGGAGAACGGCACCGACCCCAACGCGGCCGCCCTGCGCCAGGCCCGCCAGTCGGACCGCAAACCGCCGTGCTGGCGGGTCATGCACCGCGTCACCTTCGTCAGCCGGCTCCTGCCGCCGGTGCCGCCCGCCGGGGCCACGCCCCTGGACCAGGTGATGCGCCGCGTCGACCTGGAGAGCAACTACGAGCTCGTCCGCCGCCTCGACCCGTACGTCAAGGGCGCTGCCACCGGGCTGCCCGAGCTCTCCGCGGCGGTGCGCACCGCCCTCGCCGCACACCTGCCGGAACTGAGCCCGCACGCGGACGACGTGACGGGCTTCCTCGCGCAGTACTACGGCGTGGAGCACTGACCGCGCGGTGCGCGGGCCGGGCGCCCTCCCGGCCCGCGCACCCGTCGGCCGGATCGGCGGCCCCGCCCGCCCCGCCGGTCGCCGTACGGACGTGCACCTGCCAGGGGCCGGTCAATTCGGTGTGGGTTCCCCTTTAAGATCCACTCGAAGTGATGAACCATCAGGCTCCACAAGGATGAGGACCTCCTCGATGCCACACCGGTCCGGCAGCCCGTCACGCCGTGCTCTGGCCGCCCGCAGCCGGCGGATCGTCGACTCGGCAGCCTTCACCACCACCGTGTTCTGCCTCGTCGTCGGCAACGCCGCGCTCATGGGGGTCGAGACCTACGACGGCGTGGTGCGGGAGTGGCACGGCGGTCTGAAACTCGCCGAGCACCTGTTCCTGGCCGCTTTCACGGCCGAGATCCTCGTGCGCGCCGCCGCTCACGCCGACCGGCCCCGGGACTTCTTCCGCGATCCGTGGAACCTGTTCGACCTGGCCGTGGTCGCCCTCGCACTGGCCCCCTTCGCCCGCGAGAACGCCACGGTGCTCCGGCTGCTGCGGCTGGCCCGGGTGCTGCGCGCGGCCCGGTTCCTGCCGCAGGTCCGCATCGTGATCGTCGCCATCGGCAAGAGCCTGCCGGGAACGCTGAGCTTCCTGCTCGTGGGGACCCTGCTGCTGTACGTGTACGCCATGGTCGGCTGGGTCTTCCTGGCCGACGACGACCCCGAGCACTTCGGCTCGCTGGGCCGCGCCGTTCTCACGCTGTCCCTGCTCATCACCCTGGACGGCCTCGGGGATGCGGTCCGGGCCGGCCTGGAGGTCTCCCGCTGGACCGTCCTCTACTTCGCCTCGTACGTGCTGCTCGGCTCGTTCGTCCTGGTCAACCTCCTCATCGGCGTGGTCATCAACTCCCTGGAGGAGGCCCGCCAGGTGGAGGCCGGGACCGCCGCTGCGACGGCTGCCACGGACGATCAGACCGCTGACGTCGAAGAGATCCGCCGGCGCATCGGCGAGGCCCGCGCCGCCCTCGACGCCCTGGAGCGCGGGCTCCCGGCCACCATCACCACCACCCCCGAGACCGGCGCGACGAGCGGCGAGGTGCGCACCGCGGTGCCGGCCGGACGAACCTGACGGCACGGCCGCTGCGGCCGCCACGCGCATGCCCCCGAACCGGACCGGTTCGGGGGCATGCACCTTTTCGGAACGACGGTCTACTTGGTGATGACTCCCCAGTCCCGCACGGTGCCGTGCCCGCTGCAGTCACCGCCGAATTTCCAGTAGCCGACCCCGACGAAGGGACCCTTGATCTCAGTCCCGTCCGAGCACTCGGTCCACGCGGCGGCCTTCCCCCGGACGACCTTGCAATTCGCCGTCCACTTCTTTCCGTGGTTGACGAAATTGTCGCAGTACACGGGGTCACCCGGGACCAGGGGCTTCTTCACGATGCCGTCCAGGGCCTCGACGGCCGCCACCTCGGTCGACACCCCGGGAACGGAGCTGGGCTGCGCCACGGGAGCGGCGGTCGAGTTCCCTGCCAGCGCGAGGACCGAGCCGACCGCCACGGAAACGACGACCGCGGCCTTTCGCATTCCTTCGATCTTCTTCATGCGCCTCAACCTAGGAGAGTTCATCCGGCATGCACAAGGACATGTTTTCCGCCTTTTCTGCCGTCATATCCGGTGCACGGGACGGAGGTTCGATCACGCCCCCGGCGTGCGCAGGTAGTACCAGGTGTCTGGGCCGACCTTGCCGTCCGCGCTGATCCGCTTCGCCGACTGGAACCGTTTGACGGCCCGCTCGGTGCCGGGGCCGAACTGGCCGTCCACGCCGGAGGATCCCACCGAGTACCCGTGGAAGATCAGGAGTGCCTGGATCTCCTTCACCTTGGGCCCGGTGTCGCCGCGGTCGGCGTAGGTGTTCTGGCTGGTGTACCCGCAGTACCAGCCCACGAAGTCCATGAGCTGGCACCGTACGGCGACGGCGCCACTCGCAGCCGTCTGCGGAGCGGGCGCGGCCGTGGCCGTTCCCGTCACCGGGACGGCGAGTGCGCCGACGATGCCGATCGTGACTGCTGCCCTCGTCCACCGCATCTGCGGCCCCCTTTCGGGTCGGGTGGGGTCATCGGATTCCCCGACTCTGAACCGGCACGGCCGCTGCTGTCCGCCACACCGGGACGGTATGACCGGAATCGCCCCCGTCTCTGTCGCGATGTGCCGTCTTGCGGTCCCGGTCCGCCACCCCCGCCGGGGCCGGCAGGTCATGGGAGTGTCACGGAAGGAGCACAGCAGTGTGGCGGCGGGAACTCCGGGGCGGTGCGGTGCTGTGTCCGTGGGCGTACGGGCCGGTGTGGGCCCGGTCGTGGGCCTCGGGAGGTTCCCCATGCAGTACGCAGCAGGTGTCCGGCAGACGGTGGCCGCGCTGGTGGCGGCCGTAGCGACCACCGCCCTGGTGGCGGGCTGTACGCCGTCCGGGGAGGACGGTGCCCTGCCCGGCGGCCCTTCGCAGTCCGCACAGTCGCAGTCGCCGGCTCCCGGGACCACCCCGGGCGGATCCGGCGGCACGGGGAGCGCGACGCCCGCCGCCTCGGGCTCCCCCACCGCGAGCGGCGGCGGATCGAAGCCCTGCACGATCAAGGAGGTCAAGGTCACGGAGGCCCGCCAGGCCGCGGTCCGGCCGCCGGGTACCGGAACCGGCGCCGCCGTCATCGCCGTCACCAACACCTCGAAGAGCACCTGCACGCTCCAGGGCTTCCCCACGGTCGCCGGTGCGGGCAACGGGTCGCCCGACAAGAACGTACCGCTCGCCGCCACGCGCAGCGGGTCGGCCGGCACGGTGTCCCTGGCCCCGGGCGGCCGCGCCTGGACGAAGATCACCTTCGTCAACGTGCAGGGCGAGGCGGACGGCTACTGCGTGTCCGGGGCGACGCCGGCCTCGTACCCCACCCTCGTCGTCGGGGTGCCGGGCGCGGGCGCGCACCAGATCGCCCTCGACGACGGTGTCTTCGCCCTGTGCGACAACAAGGCGACCGTCACCGCCTACTCGGCCGCCAAGCCCTCCTGACGGGCGTCGCCGCAGGACGGGCGGACGGCCGGCCGGCCGTGGCCGCGCACGGTGCCCGGACGGGCCTGCGGATGCCTCCGGCCGGGCCAACTTGCCGTTCGGGTGCTTTGGCCGGCAGGCACGGCGCGGTACGCATGTCTTCGCGTACGCCCACCGCCACCGTAGGCAGGCCCCCATGACCACAGGCTGGACCCCCCGCCCGCCCGGCGCCGCATACGGGCCGGAAGGCGAACACCTGCCGGAGCTCGACCTGTCGGCGCCGGGCCGGCAGCGGCGCTGGACCGTGCTGCTGCGATGGCTGCTGCTGATCCCGCAGATGATCGCGGTGGCCCTGCTCGGCATCGCCGCCTTCTTCGTGACGATCGTCGGCTGGTTCGCCGCACTGGTCCAGGGGCGGCTCCCGGAAGGCATCGCCCGCTTCCTCGGCGACTACCTCGCGTACGCCACCCGGGTCACGGCCAGCGGCATGCTGTTGGTGGACCAGTACCCGCCGTTCGCGTTCGCCGCGCCCGGCTATCCGGTGCAAATCGAGCTGCGGCCCGGTGAGCTGAACCGGCTGGCCGTGCTGTTCCGCTTGATCCTGATGATCCCCGCCGCGATCGTGAGCAACCTGCTCCAGTACGGCTGGACCGCCATCTGCTGGGTGTTCTGGCTGATCACGCTCGTGCTGGGCCGGATGCCGCAGCCGATCTTCGAGGCCTCGGCCGCCGCGCTCCGGTTCCGGATGCGGTTCCTCGCGTACGCGATGATGCTGACGTCGGCGTATCCCAAGCGGCTGTTCGGCGATCCGGCGCCCCAAGCCCTCGGGTACGGCACCCCGCCCGCGCCGACCGCGGCCCCCGGCATGCCGGCGGCCGGGTCCGCCACCCGGCCGCTGGTGCTGAGCACCGGCGCCAAGGTGCTGGTCGTGGCCTTCCTCGTCCTCGGCCTCGTCGCGGGCAGCCTCTCGTCCATGGGACGCAGCGACAGGTACGACGACGAGTGGGACGGGGCGGCGCACACGGCGTCGTCCGCCGACTGCCGGCCGGCCTCGGCAGCCATCCGGAGTACTTCGACCGCCTCGCCGAGGCCGGCACTGCGGCGGGGTCAGGCTTCGGGCTCCCCGGGGTCGGGGGTGGCCCCGGCCGGCGGGGCGTCCTGCGGGGCCGCTGCCGTCATGGAGTTCCGTTCGACCTTCCAGTAGCCGTTGCTGATGTGATTGCCCGGCTTCCAGCGGAAGACCCGGGCCCGATCACTGTCGTAGTCGAAGCCGTCGCCCGGTGCGTAGAGGTAGCCCCCGTACTGGGTGTTGCTCATGCTGATCGTGTCGTTGTGGCCGAGGACGCCCCGGCCGGCCCGCGTGATGTCGCCGCCGGTGCTCAGGCTGCCGGTGATGTCGAGGGAGCCGGTGACGCTGCCGTTGACCTGCATGTCCTTGCCGACGACGAGTTTGCTCGGGGTGTAGACCGTCACGTTGTGGTAGAAGACGGACTCGCCGCCGCTGCCCGTCGTGAACGACTTGTTGACCTGCACGTCCCCGTCCGCCGTCAGCTTCCCGGTGACGCCCAGCGTGCCGCCGACCGTGGCGTTGCCGTCGGCGCGGAGTTCGCCGCTCGCGGTCAGCTTCTTGCCGTTCAGGACGGAGACGGGGTGGTTGAACTGCGTCTCGCCGGCGCTGCCCGTCGTCAGGCTGCCGTTGGCCCGGAGGGCGCCGCTCACCGTGAGCGAGTCCAGCGTCTGGTCCGTCACGCACACGGTCAGGTGGTCCCAGCGGAAGACGAAACCGCCGTCCGGGGTGGTGGTGCTGGTCTTCAGGGCGAACGCCGTGTCGCACCGCAGGGTGTCGGCCGGTACCTGGTACATGCTGCCGCCCGCGATGGCGGGGTCGGTGATCCGCCGGCCGTCCATGTACAGCTCGTGGCTGTCGCCGCGCACGTGGTGCCACTCCAGCCGCACCGGCGCGTTCGCGGCGATGCGGGTCGCGGGCGGGCCGCCCTGGCCCGTGAGGGCGACGAGGGCGCGGCCGATGCCCGGGGACGGGTCCGCTCCGCTGCGGAAGGGGAATTTGGCGACGTCCAGGGTCGTGGTGCGGGGCGTGTCGGGGATGGTGTCGCCGAGCGTCGACCACTCCTCGATCTCGATCCGGGAGACGCCGGCCTTGTCGCTGACCATGATCTGGCGGAGGGTGAGGTACAGCCCGTCGACGGTCACCTCGCTCGTGCCGCCCTGCGGTGCGAGGCTGAACCGCACCTTCGACGACCCCTCCGCGTTCGCCGCCGGGAACACCGCCGTCTCCGCCGTCGGCACCGCGAGCAGGACGTCGGACTGCACGTCGACTACGGTCCAGCCCGACTCGGGCTCGACGTAGGCGGAGATGCCCTCGCCCGTCAGCGCCAGGTCCTGGGCGAGGGTGCCGACCGGCAGCACGATGGCGATCCTGCTGCACCGCACGGGGGTGCTGCCGCTGTTGGAGATGACGAGGTCGAGGTCGGCGTACGCGTTCTCGTCCTCGTCGCCCGGCTTGACGTTCGGCGGGCTGGTGGTGAGCGGGTTGGGCACGGTCGCCAGGGCGTACGTGAGCAGGCAGGCACCCTGGTCTTCCGTGCGGGGCGCGTCGGTCATCGCTGGTCTCCTTCGGTCCGGTCGGCGGTGGCAGGGCGCAGGGTGAGGCGGCCGGTGCGCAGTGTGGGGGCGGGGTGCGGGTGACGGGCCTCTCCGTCGGTGGCGTGGGTGTCCGTCTCGGTCCACCGGTCGCCGGTGCCGCTCTCCACCCAGGTCCAGGTGCCGTGGCGGTCGGAGGGGCGGGGCAGCAGCAGCGCGGGCTGCGGGGCGCGGCCGCCGTTGCCGGCGGGGTCGGGCTGCTGCTCGTACGGGGTGACCGGCAGCGGGCCCAGCCGGAAGGAGACCGGGAGTTCGGCGAGGGGCGGCTCGACGAACGGGGCGGGCAGCCGCACCTCCGCCGTGGGCAGGATGTCGGTGGTGGCGTGCACGGTGCCGCGCGGATCCGCGAGCAGGGTGAGGAAGGCCGCGTCCCGGTCGTCGGGGTCGCTGCCGGGCGGCCGGGCGGGCAGGGTGAGGGAGGCGCCGGTGCCGATCGGGGCGAAGTAGTCGCGGGCCTCGTCGGGGAGTTCGGTGCTGTCGAGCACGGTGCGCAGCAGGGCGTAGTCGGTGGCGCGGTGGTCGCCGTGGAAGTAGCCGACGAGTCCGTCCGCGAGTTCGCCCCGTTCGCCGAGCCGGACCGGCCAGCGGTAGGAGGGGTAGGCGGGCGGGGTCCCCTCGCGCAGGTTCCGCCAGGCCGGGTCGGCGTACGGCGGCCCGTCCAGGTCGATGCCGAGGCGGACGCGCAGGAGTGCCAGCGGGCGGCCGAGCAGCACGCTCGGGGTGTGCGCGGGAGCGGCGTCCCCGGTGGGGGCGGTGGTGGACAGGGTGCGGTCGATGACCGTGAGGAGGGCGCGCAGGGCGGCCGGGCCCCGGTCGGGGGCGCTCAGGGCGGCGAGGAAGCCGTACAGGTGGGGGTGGTCGTCCCGCAGGTCGTCGATGGTGCGGTAGCCGGAGTACGGCAGCGGGTGCCAGGTGGCCCGGCTGGTGCCGTCGGGCGGGAGGGTGGTGCGCAGTTCGCCGAGCGGGGCCCCGTCGGGCGCGTAGGCGTACAGGGCCCGGTCGAGGTAGCCGGGTACGAGCCAGGCCGCGACGGGCGTGGTGTCCGGATCGCTCGAGGTGGTGACCGGGCTGAGGTCGTCGCGGGCGTCGAGCAGGGTGAAGGCGGCGCGGGCCGGCTGGATCAGGCGCGGCGGGAGCTGCGTGAAGCGGTACCAGGTGGGCGGGTTGACGGTGTGGTGGCCCCGGGAGGGGTCGGCCGGGTCCCTGAGCGAGGGGGTGAGTTCCTCGGGGAGCTCGGGGGCGAAGCGGCGGGCGGGGACTCCGACGCCGATGACGTCGCCCGGCTCGTTGCCGGGCGCGAACAGCAGGGCGCGCGGGTCGGGGAAGATGGCGGGCAGGCTGTGCCCGAAGCGGTCGATGACGGCGAGCCGCTGGAAGGCGAACTGGCCGGCGCGCAGCGGCTGGTAGAGGGAGGCGTTCCAGCCGGTGAAGGGGCGCGGCCGGGCGCCGGGGTCGGGCGGCAGGGTGCGGGCGGCCGCCTCGGTGAGCGCGGTGCGCAGGTCGGGCGAGAGCCGGGAGTGCGGGTCGAGGGAGGCCGGGGTGTGGCCGCGTGCGGCGAGCTGCTCGGTGAAGCCGACGAGGGGCTGCGCGAACAGGTCGGCCTCTTCGGCCTGCCGGGCCAGGGCGCGCAGGGCGCCGGCGGCCGGCCCCGGGTGGGTGCGGGCGTACTGGCGCAGGGCGGCGGCCGTGGTCTTCCCCGGGGTCGGGGTGAGGAACTGGCGGCCGCGGAGGCTGGTCGGGACCGGGTGGGCGCCGGTGCCGAGCCAGCGGTAGGAGTTGCCGTCGAAGCTCCAGTTGGCGCGTCCGCCCGTACCGCCCGGGTCGCCCTGCCAGGCGATGGGGAAGTGGTCGACCTTCCACTCGAAGAACAGCGGTGACCAGGGCTGGCGCCAGGGGGCGGTGAAGGCGCCCGGGCTGCCGACGGCGTTGTGCTGCGGGTCGCGCATGGCCTCGGCGAGGGCCGTCACCTCGCCCGGGTGGCCTGCCGCCAGGGCGAGGGTGCGGGCGTTGGACGGGGCGAGGTGGAGGAGCTCCCGCAGCAGGGCGCCGAGCACCCCAGCCAGGCCGTCGGGTGCGGGCAGGTGGGGTGGTACGGGGGTGTCGGCCGGGCTCGCGGAGACCGCGGTGCCGGCGACCCGGACACCGGTGACGAGGGCGTCCGGCCAGCGGCAGGCGAGCGGCGGGTCCTCGTCCTGTTCGGCGTCGTCGTACGTGCCGTCGGCCACCGCGTACGGGTCGGCCGCGGCGGGGTGCTCGGGGCCGGGCGGGACGGGGCGGTCCTTGGTGCCGCGGATGACGATGACGGGATCGTTGGGCAGGTGGAAGCAGGGCAGGACGTTCCGCTTGAGCACGACCTCGTCGGCGGGCAGTCCGTGGACGTCCTGGTAGGCGCGGATGGCGGCGGCCAGGTCGTCGGGGGACTCCCCCCAGGGGATTGCGGAGCGCAGGGCCGCGACGGCGGCGCGCCGGGTCTTGGCCTCCTCGGTCGCGGCCAGCACGAGCTCGTCGAGCCGGGCCTGGTAGGCGCCGGCGGGCTCGCCGGGGGCCTCGGGCACCTTGGGCAGGTTGGCGCCCCACCACAGGTCGTACAGCCGGCGCTGTGCGGCGATCAGGTCCCGGACGGCGGCGTCGTGGGCGGCCTGGTCGCTGTTGAGCCGGGCCAGGGCCGCGGCGCGGGCGGTCCGCTCGGCGCGGCGGCGGGGCCGTGAGCCCTCTCCCGGGCCCTGTCGGGGGACGTCCTCCAGCACCCAGGTGTACCCGGCGTGGGTCGGGGTGAACCAGGAGGCGTGCAGGGCGCGTTCGGCCTGGAACTGCCCGTCGGGCTCGTCGAGCAGGTCGAGTACGCCGGAGTGGAGCGCCGACAGGAGCGCGGCGAGCTCGGGCGGGGCGCCGGCCCGGCGTCCGGCGTGCTCCTGGAGGGCCCGGGTGGCGTGCTCGGTGTTGTTGCCGACGCCGACGGTGACGTAGTCGGGCCGGTCGGAGGCGGGCATCGGGCTGCCCTTGCGCTGCCAGGCCACGTCGAGGACGGTGCCGTGGCAGACCGTGCGGGCGGTGTCCGGCGTGGTGCCGTCGGCGGTCCAGCGCAGGACGGCCATGCGGGTGGCGGGGTCGCCGGCCAGCGGGTCGGCCGCCGGGTCGCCGTACCAGCCGGCGACGAGGTAGTTGAGCTGCCAGGCGGTCTCCGGGTCGAGGTCGTCGGTGCGGTCGTGTACGGAGAACACGTCGGTGTTGTAGGGCTGGTAGGCCGCGAAGGTGGGCAGGCCGGGTCCGACGGCGGTGAGGAACAGCCCGCCGGGGGTGCCGGGTTCGCTCCACTCCCCCGTGGCCAGGTCGATGCGGCGGCCGATGCGGGTGAGGTGCCCGTCGCGGTCGAGGTAGGGGCTGGAGCCGAGGGCCGGGTCGAGGTAGTCGCTCTCGACGATCCAGCCGCTGTCGGTGCGTTCACCGGTCGCGGTGGCGACGGCCTGCCGCACGACGAGCCACCGGTTGGGGGTGAGGGGGAAGACGGGGACGCCGTCGCCGTCGGTGTCGGTGCCGTGCGTGAGGGCCTCGGGCAGCTGCCAGTGCAGGTAGACGCCCTCGCGCGCCGGGTCCGAGTTGAAGGCGGTGTCCGTGTTGGAGAACGCGGGCGGTTCGGGCGACAGGTTGAGCCGGGTCAGGGCGTAGTTCGCCTGCCATCGCTGGAAGACCTCGGCCAGGCGCACCCGTTCGTTGACGGCCAGCGCCTCGATCTGCATGGGGACGACGAGCGGCTGCTGCGCGGCGGCCGCTCCCGGGGAATCCGTCACTGCGCCTTCCTTTCCGTTCTGCGGACGTGCCGCGGCCGCCGCGGTGTCGAGGGTCCGGGCGGTGTGGACGTGGGCGGTCATCGGGTGGGGTTGCGGGTGATGAGCTGGCGCAGGGGCGCGTTGACGAGCTGGGTGGCGAGTCCGGCGGGGCCGAAGCCCGCGGCGGCCTGCTGCCCGAGGGCGGTCAGCCGGGAGCCGAGGGCGCGCAGCAGTCCCGTGTCGTCGGCGGGGCGCAGGTCGAGGACGGCGGGGCGGCCGGCCGGGTCGGGGCGCAGCAGGGCGTCGAGCCCGTCGGGGCCGGCGGGGTGGGGGAACGCCTCGTTGGTGATCTCCCGGGCGACGGGCGGGTCGACCCGCCGCAGGTTGATGGTCCGGCGTCCCTCGAGGTCGACGTCGATGCCGAAGGAGAGCCCCTCCGGCGGCTCGGCCAGCTCGATCTCGTCGGGCACCTGCTCGAACAGTACGAGGAGCACGTCGGGGCCGAGGGTGTCCTGGCGCAGCACCGTGATGGCCGTCCGGGTGTCGCCGTGGCCGCGGTACGGGCGGACGAGCAGGCCGGGGCATTCGCGGACGAGTGCGGAGCGGATCAGGACGCCGGCGCGCGGGGTGACGGCCTCGCCGCCGCGGGCCCAGGGGGCGGCGATACGGGCGACGGCTGCGTCGAGTTCGCCGGTGATCGCGATGCCGGCGGCTCCGGACACCAGGGCGGTGACCCAGCCGGGGTCGACGTAGAACACGCGCAGCGACTCGGCGGGCAGGGCGCTCTCGTCGGGTACGAGGGCGGGGAAGGGCAGCTGGTGCAGCAGCCGCAGCTTCCGCAGCCAGGCGGTGACCGGTTCGGCGGCGTCCGCGAGCTGGGCGGCGAGGGCGGTGCGCAGCGCGGTGGGCGGGTCGGCGAGGAGGGCGGCGGTGGGGGCGGCCCGGCCCGCGCCCCGGGTTCCGGCCGCGGCCCGGCGCTGTACGGGGTCGGGCGGCGGGGGGACGGGGCGGGCCTGGGCGGGGTGGTTGGCCGCGCGCAGGAGGCGGGCGGCGGTCCCGTCGGCGGCGAGTTCCTCCAGCAGGCCGCCGAACGGACGCGGTCCCATGGCCCGGGCGTGGCAGGCCGCGGCCTCCCGCCCGGCGGCGGACGCGGCGGAGCCGGGTGCGCCGAGGCCGGGTGCGGCCAGGCGCTGGGCCAGGGCGGCTGCCCGGGCGCGGGCCTTGGCGTGCCAGGCGGACAGGGTGGCGGCGAAGTCGGAGTCGGCGAGCGCGAGGGCCCGGCCGAGGGTCCAGGCGGCGCCCGGGCCCGCATCGAACAGGCCCCACGCCCGCTCGTAGACCAGGAGCTGGGCGGCGCTGGTCCAGCCGGCGTCCGGGGTGGCGGGCAGCGGCTGGGCGGGCTCGGCGGTGAACGGCCCCCGGTACCAGGCGTAGGTGTCTTCGCCGGTCTCCAGCCGGTAGGGCAGCGGCACGCGTCCGGAGGCCAGGCGGGCGAGGGCGGTGCTGCGGGCGTCGCTCCCGGCCCCGGCCGCGGTCCCGGGGGGGGGGGGGGGGGGGGGGGGGGGGGGGGGGGGGGGGGGGGGGGGGGGGGGGGGGGGGGGGGGGGGGGGGGGGGGGGGGGGGGGGGGGG
>NZ_JBWKDK010000073.1:0-28356 GCF_056436005.1 Streptomyces sp. NPDC043854 | reverse complement strand
CGATACCGCCACCCACCAGAGCCGCGGAGGCACCGGCCAGAACAATACGACGGGTCCAAAAACGCTCGAACATCGGAATTCTCCACTCGGTATGGGAAGGGTTTTCATGAACCGCCCCGCATGATGGGCCGGAGTTTTCCACCGGCCCCGTTTCCTCCGGGGTTTCCCGGTGGGGCGTGCTTCCAATAAACCCTGCGAGCGAAGACGCGTCACGCCACTTGAATACGCGACTTGACGGCGATGGCCCATTTTGGTAAATGGCTGCCGCCATGCGGCGGCGGGCCCGCGGCGGCGAACCCGGCGCCTGGGCGTATACGCCGGAGAAGGAGAGAACACGCCGCACCGCGCGAGATCCTGCTCGCGGCATGATCCACACGCTAACGTCACCCTCGCAAAAGCCCCGGGGGATCTCCCCGACGTCTGCGACAACACCGAACGCATCCGACCACAGCCCCAGCGCCCACCCTCTTGGCCGCAGGCGAAGACTTCGCACAAGAATCCCGGAGAATTTCCGATGAACGCGCGTTCCTGGACCCGTCGTGTCCTGCTGGCCGCGGCTTCCGTGGCGCTGACCGGCGGCGTGGTGCTGCCGACGACCGCGATGGCCGCACCGGCAGCCCCGTACTACAGCACCTCCCTCGCCTCCGTCGGCTGTACCGGCCTCTGCCACGGCAGCACCAACTTCGCCGCAGGCGCCGGTGCCTCCGTCTCGTGCGAGGGCCTCTGCAACGAGAGCACCAACACGGCCGTGGGCGACGGCTCCTCGGGCGCGTGCACGGGGCTGTGCAAGGGCAGCAGCAGCACCTCCGTGGGGGTCGGCGCGTACAACGAGTGCACGGGCCTCTGCGGCGGCAGCACCAACACCGCCATCGGCGACGGCGCCTCCACCCTGTGCACCGGCCTGTGCACCGACAGCGTCAACACCGCGGTCAGCGACGACGTTCTGAGACTCGCGATGACCGCGGTCCAGGACGGCGCGCGGGCCACGAGCGGCTTCGACGGCCGCGACGGCGACGGCGCCACCGCCATCAGCGGCGACGCCACGGCCGAGAACAACACGCTCGGCGGTACCGCCATTTCCGGCGACGCCAACACCGGCGTCGGCATCTGCATCGGCGAGTGCACGATCGCCACGGGCAACGCGACGTCCGGCAACGCCAGCGCCGACGCCACCAACAACGGCGCTGCGACGGCGATCAGCGGTGACGCGACCGCCGCGGACACCGACGGCTGAGGCCATGCGAACACCCGCGGACGCCGGAAAGGCAGTGGCCTCTCCGGCGTCCGCGGTGTTGTCTGCGGCTCGCGCCGGCCGTCACGGCCCCGAGGCGGTGGCCCCGACGGGCGCGGCCCGGAAGTGGTGCCCGTTGAGCAGCGCGCTGCCCAACGGGGTCAGCGCGTGCATGACCGCGCTGCCGTGACGGGTGGTGGTGATGAGGCCGGCCTGGCGGAGCACGGTGGCCTGCTCGCTCGCGGTGGGCAGGGACGCCGAGATCCGCTCGGCCAGCTGCCCCGTGGTGCAGGGCCCCCGGCCGATCGCGTCCAGGGTGTGGGCGCGGGTGCGGCCCAGGAGGGCGGTGAGGGCCTTGTCCAGCCCGTACTCGGGCGTGGTCAGCAGCGCGGCGGCGTCGGCGACGCTGCGGATGACGGGCACGAACAGCACGGTGGGAGCCTGCCCGTCGACCTCGCTGGTGTAGGTGGCGGGTCCGGTCCGGCCGAAGGCCGAGGGGACCAGCAGCAGGCCCCGGCCGCGTAGTTCGACGGTGCCGGTGAGCGCTCCCCGGCCGACCTCCAGGACCGGGGACCGCCAGCGGAACCCGGGCGGTAGTCCGGCGAGCATCGCCTCGACCCCGTGCTCGGCGAGGACGCGGGCGTGGGCGGCCTGCTCTGCCTGCAACCGGGACAGGATCCGCGGCCAGTACGGGGCCACGGCGGAGCGGTGGGCGTCCTGGAGGTAGGTGAGCAGTTCCTCCCGGTCCTCGCGGTCGTACGCGATGTCCCCCCACGCGGTGCCCTGCCAGGGGCCGGTGCAGCGTGTGTAGCGGGCACGGACGCCGACGGCTCCGACGAGTTCGCTGTGGACGTGCTCCGCCCGCGCCGCGCGCAGGGCCTCGAGGCCCTCCTCGAGGGTGGCCTTCGCCCCGGTGACGGTGAACAGGTCCAGGTAGGCCTCGTGGAAGAGGGCGGAGGCGGGGTGCGTACGGGCGGCCGACGTCGCGTCGACCTTCCGCCGCCAGGCGTCGAACAGCGCCCGCTCCTGCGTCTGCTGCAAGGTCGTCAGGGAGAGCAGTGTCTCGCCGAGCGGACCCCAGGTCGACGCGATACGGGTCCTGGCGAGGTCCTCGGGCGTGAAGACGATGCGCAGCACGGGACGACCTCCTGGCCGGCTCCTGGGAGGGTCGGGGCTGACATCCTCCCCGCTCCCCCGGCCCGTCCCAAGAGGCCTTTGCGTCAGGCACTTCGGCGGTGGCCGAAAGGGTTGGGCCGTTCCGGGGCCTCGGTTGCAGGATCGTTTCCGGGGGCGACCGGGCACGCACCGGACGGAGGGTTCCGGCCCGTGTCCGCAGCCCCGGCCCGCGGGCCGCGTCCGGCGGTCCCGCCCTTACGGGGGTGGGGCGGAACCGCCGGACGCCGGAAGCGGGCGGGCCATCGACCGTCGTGTTCCGGGCGACGACCGGCGGTCCGAGTCCAGCCGTGCCGCCGCCGTGGCCGCCGGGCACGCGGGGGCCGCCGCCCCCGAATCCGGTCGTCTTCGCACAGGCCGCGGCGGCAGTCCCGTACCCGCCGTGCACATCTCCAGCAGCGACACCCCCGGCCACGTCGCGGCAGCCCTCGCACCGGAACCGGCCGCCGGCCCCGGGCGGAGGGCGCCGCGCGATGGTGTGGCAGGCGGGGACGCGGTCCTCGCCCTGGTCCGCGCGCTGCCGCGGCCACGGCCCTCGGATCAGTACGGACCGTACTGCGTTGGTGCTCCCTGCCCCGCTGGATCATGCTTGTCAGTGGGGCCTCTGGCCGTGCAGTTTCCCGTGGGACAGCGGCAACGGAACGAGCGAGGGCGAGTGAGCGGCGATGGAGCACCTTCCCACCTCTCCTGGTGAGCGGCCGGAGGAGACGGACGCCTCCCCTCAGCGGGCGTACACGGCCACGGCCACCATCAGCGAGCAGGGCATCGTGACCGAGTGGAGCGAGGGTGCCACCCGACTGCTCGGCTACGTGTCCTCCGAGGTCGTGGGACTGCCCGCCGACCGGCTGCTCGCCGAAGCCGCCGCCGACACGGCGCGGCGGATCACGCCCGGCCAGGAACGGTGGAGCGGCACGGTCGGGCTGCGGCACCGGGACGGCCACCGGCTGGAACCGGGGCTGCTCGCGCACCGCTGGACGTCCAGCGGCGGGACCGCCAAGTGGTTCGTGGTCTGCGCCGTGCCGGGCGAGCCCGCCACGCCCGCGGGCGAACCGCTGAAGGAGCTGAAGGAGTGGGCGTTCACCCAGTCCCCCTGCTTCCTGGCGATCTTCGACGCGGAGCTGCGGCTGGTGCGGGCGAACAACGGCATGGAGCGCGCCCTGTCCCTCACCGAGGCCGAGATGCGCGGCCTGCGGCTGCCCGAGATCGCCCCGGACCCCGTGAGCGACGAGACCGAGCGGCGGATGCGCCTGGTCCTGGAGACGGGGGAACCGCAGTACGTGGACGCCTTCATCCGCCCCACGGCCGCGGGATCGGAGCACGGCTGGGCGGCCTCGCTGGCCCCGTTGCGCGACCCGGACGGCCGGGTGCGCGCCGTCTGCCTGGCCGCACACGACCGGACCGGAAACGGGGAGGGCGTCCGGGCGCACATGCACCTGCCGGGTGACATCGCCGCCCACATCGGCACGGCCCTGGACAGCGCCCGCACCGCGCAGGAGCTGGTCGACGTCGCCGTCCCGCGGCTCGCCGACTTCGCCGTCGTCGACCTCCTCGAACCCCTCCCACGCGGCGACGAACCGTCCCCCGGCCCGGGGGCGGGGCCGGTCACCGTCTCCCGTACCGCCGTGCGGTCGGTGCTCGAAGGGGGCCCGGAGTCCCGGGTCGCGGTCGGGGAGACGACCGTCTACCCGCCGCTGTCGCCCCCCGCCGAGTGCCTGGCCGCGGGCCGCGGCGCCGTGTACGGGGCAGGCGACCCGGCCGTCGCCCGGTGGGCGGAGCAGGACGCCGGGGCCGCCTGGATCGGCGAGTACGGGACCCACTCGATGATGGTGGTGCCGATGCGGGCCGGCGACACCACGCTCGGGGTGGCCCTCTTCGGCCGCCAGCTGCACCGGGAGCCGTTCCAGCCGGAGGACCTGTGGCTGGCCGAGGAGCTCGGGCAGCGGGCGGCCGCCGGCATCCACGGCGCGGGCCGGCACCCCCGCGAGCACACCACCACCATGACCCTCCAGCGCAGCCTGCTCCCGCACACGCTGCCCGAGCAGGCGGCGCTCGAGATCGCCTCCCGGTACCTGCCCGCCGGCATCGAGGCCGGCGTGGGCGGCGACTGGTTCGACGTGATCCCGCTCTCCGGCGCGCGGGTGGCCCTGGTCGTGGGCGATGTCGTCGGCCACGGCATGCGGGCGGCCGCCACCATGGGCCGGCTGCGCACCGCCGTACGCACCCTGGCCGACGTCGACCTGCCGCCCGACGAGCTGCTCACCCACCTCGACGACCTGATCATCCACCTGTCCGCGGACGAGGGCGACCAAGACCCCGGCGGGGAGGCCGCCGGGGGCATCGGCACCACCTGCCTCTACGTGGTGTACGACCCGGTGACCCGCCGCTGCACCCTCGCGCGGGCCGGCCACCCCCCGCCTGCCGTGGTCTCCCCGGAGGGCTCCGTGTACCTGATCGACGTCCCGGCCGGTCCGCCGCTGGGGCTGGGGGGCCTGCCCTTCGAGACCGCCGAGGCGGAACTCCCCGAGGGCAGCATCATCGCCCTGTACACGGACGGGCTGCTCCAGACCCGCGACCGCGACATCGACGACGCCCTGGACAGCATGCTCGCCGCCCTCTACCGGCCGGCCTCCACGCTGGACACGGTCTGCGACCGCGTACTGACCGCCCTGCTGACCCACCCTCCCGATGACGACGTCGCCCTGCTCGTCGCCCGGACCCGGGCCCTGCACGCCGACCAGGTCGTCGTCTGGGACCTGACCTCCGACCCGTCCGTCGTCAGCCAGGCCCGCCGGTACACCACGGACCAGCTGACGGCCTGGGGGCTGGAGGAAGCCTCGTTCGTCACCGAGCTGCTGGTCAGCGAACTGGTCACCAACGCGATCCGCTACGGCCAGCCGCCCATCCAGCTGCGGCTGATCCACCAGAACAGCACGCTGATCTGCGAAGTCTCCGACTCGAGCAGCACCGCCCCGCACATGCGGCGGGCCCGGACCTTCGACGAGGGAGGGCGGGGCCTGCTGCTGGTCGCCCAGCTCGCCCAGCGCTGGGGCACCCGGCCCGCCCCCATCGGCAAGACCATCTGGGCCGAGCAGTCCCTCGTCGGCTTCTGAGGGCGCCGCACACCGTGTTGCCATGCACCGCGCAGCCCTGCCTGAAACGGGACGGGCGGGCCCTGTGACACGCCTGTGACAGTCGACGGACACCGCCATGACGTCGCGCAGCCAGTCTTTTGAGCAGGGACAAATACCGACATTCAGGTATAGATCCCCTGCTTCCGAGGGTGTGAGCAGTGATGACCGAACCGATTCGTCGGAGGAAATCCCATGAGCCTCACCCTGACCGCCCCGACCGCCGTGACCGCCCCGACCGCCGAGGCCACCGCCTCCGCCCTGGCCCCGCGTGAGCAGGAGGCGCTGCGCCACATCGCCGCCGGCTGCACCTATCTGCAGACCGCCCGCAACATGGGGCTCTCCAAGCACACGGTCGACGCCTACCTGCGCCGGATCCGCGCCAAGCTGGGCATCAACACCACGGCGGAGATGACCCGCCTGGCCGTCTCCATGGGGCTGTGACCCCGCCGCACGCGGAAGGCCCGACGCCCTACGTCCCCGGCGGCCCGCCGGACGGGCTGCGGAAGACCGGGGCCGCCCAGGCCGGAGGCTCCGGCGGCGGCTCGGCGTCCGGCGTTGTCCCGGGAGACCGCTGATCCGCCCGGGACCCGGGATCCGAGCGCCGGGCGGCGGTCCCGGTGGCGGCGCGCAGGGCGGCCACGAATTCCAGGCAGGAGTCGTAGCGGTCCTCGGGCACCTTCGCCAGGGCCTTGGCCAGGACCTCGTCGGCGGCGGGCGCGATGTCCGGCCGCTTCTCGGTCACGGGAGGCGGCGGATCGTACTGGTGGGCCCACAGCAGCGCCGCGTCCTCCTCCCGCTCGAAGGGCGGCCCGCCCGCAAGGGACTCGTAGACCACGCAGGCGAGGCTGTAGAGGTCGCACCTGCCGTCCACCGGCCGGCCGGAAATCTGCTCGGGCGCCATGTAGTCGAGGGTTCCGACGAACTCGCCGGCGGTGGTGAAACCGGTGAGCGACAGCGACTTCTTCGTCAGCCCGAAGTCCGTGAGGTAGACGTGCTCGGGGTGGTCGCTGTCGGTGCCCGCGGCGACCAGGATGTTGCCGGGTTTGACGTCCCGGTGGACCAGATCGTGCTCGTGGGCGGCGTCGAGTGCGGAGGCCACCTGGCCGGCGATGCGCAGGGCGGTCGCGACGGGGAGCGGGCCCTCCCGGTCCAGCAGGGCCCGCATGTCCAGGCCGGAGACGTACCGCATGGCGATGTAGAGGACGCCCTCGGTCTCGCCGGCTTCGTAGATCGGCACGATGTGCGGGTGGTCGATGGACGCGGCCACCCGCGACTCGTGGGTGAAACGGCGCCGGAAGGTGTCGTCGCGGGCGCGCTCCGGGGCGATCAGCTTGAGCGCGACCGTACGGTCCAGCCGCAGGTCCTTCGCGCAGTAGACCACGGCCATCCCGCCGCGGCCGAGCATGCGCTCCACCCGGTATCCCGCGATCTGCTTGCCGATCAGGCCGGAGCCGCGGCCGCCCGCGTACACGCTCAGGTGCGATGCCGTGCCCATGGCTCGGGCACCCCCTCACCGGCCGGGCCGGCGGCGCCGTCCGCCCGGGCGCGGTGGTGCCGGCTCGGACGCGCGATCGACGCGACAGGCCGCTCCTGCATACCCGAAAGTCTATCCAGTGATCCACACGCCTGCCCGTTCGCGCCCGCCTGCTTTCCGGGGCACCGCTGCGCCCCGGACCGCCTGCGTGCCGGGGCACCGCTGCGCCCCCGGAAGGGCGGGGAAGGGAACCGCGAGCTCTCGCGCTGACACGGGACACGGGACACGGGCCGGCAGGCCCGGGTCAACGGCCCAGGGCCTGCTTCAGTTCGGCCTTGTCCATCTGGGAGCGGCCCTTGATGTTCCGCTTCTTCGCCTCGTTGTACAGCTGCTCCTTCGTCGGCCCTTCGGAGCCGCTGTGCGACCGCTGTCCGCCGCGCTTGGAGGAGGACATGTCCTGGATGGAGGAGCGGCTGGCGGTCTTCGACTCGCCGGAGCGGGCCCGTTCCTTGTTCACGGTCCGGGCTGCGATCTCCTTGGCCCGCTTCTCGGACTCGCCGCGGTCCAGCGCGGACTCCTTGATGTGTTCGTACTGTCGTTCCCGCTTCGGGGAAGAGCCGCGGGGCATGGTTCTCACCTTTCGTACCGTGGTGTGTGTTCAGGCCGCCTTGCCGCGGCCGGTGACGAGGTCCCGTGCCCGGTCGACCAGGCCGAGGCCCGGGGCGAGCAGCTTGTTGGCGGGCGGGGTGGAGGGGCTGCCCGGGTGCGGGCGGGTCGGTGCGAGCTTCTTCGCACGCCGGATGCTGTCGCCGAGCCCGTCCAGATCATGCTGCGGGCAGTTGTGCCGCAGGGCCGGGAAGAGGTTCTCCTCCTCGTCCTTGATGTGGGCGAGGACCTCCGTGCGCAGTTCGCCCACGCACCGGTCGAACTCGGCACCGGCCGGGTCCAGTTCCTCCAGCTCCTTGAGCATCTCCTCCGCCCGGGCGTGGTCGGCGATCTCCTTGTCGGCGATCCGGTCGCCGCCGTCGAGGTGCTCGCGGACGGCCGGGTAGAGGTACTGCTCCTCCGCGACCGAGTGGCGGACGAGTTCGATGGTCAGCAGGTCGGCGACCTCCCGCCGCCGTTCGCCCTCGGTGGTGGTGCGCAGTTGTGCGAAGTAGTCCTTCACCTCGTCGTGATCGGCAGTGAGTTCCTTGACGACGTCTCCACCGTGCCCCATGGGGTGCCTCCGTCCGGTGGTCCGGGACGGTCGCCCGGAACTCCACCGGTCGGCGCCTGCCCCGTAGCCCGCCCGTCATGCCGGGAAACCGCGATCGCAGCCGCCGGCGGCTGCGACGGGTGGGGGCCGCTCAGACCGGGTGGCCGGGCTCCAGGCCACGTACGTCGGCGTACCGCAGCGGCGGGGTGGCCGGGCCGGGGGCCGGCGGCGACTGCTCGACCGGGGACAGCAGGAATCCCTCGTGGTCGCCGCCCGCGACGACGCCCTCGATCCGGCCGGTGAACCAGTCGGCCACGTCCGACAGCACCGGGCTGCCGTCGCGGCCGGGCCGCCAGCCGGTGCGGGCGAACTTGTCCACGCGGTCTCCGGTCCGGCCGCCGAAGAGCTCCGCCAGGGCGCGCTGGTCGCGGCGCAGCAGGTGCACGGTGAGGTACCGGGCACCGCGCGCGACCCGGTGGGTGTGGTTCGCGCTCGACAGCCAGACCACGAAGCGGGGCGGATCGATCGAGCACTGCGAGGCGAACCCGACCAGGCACCCGGCCCGCTTGCCGCCCGACGCGACCGTGACCACGTACATGGGTCCGTCCAGTGCGGCGTTGAAGGCGTCGAGGCCGGGGGCGGGTTCCGGCACAGGTGGCTCCTGGGGTCGGCTGCGGGGCCGGCGGGGTGCCCCTCCTGCCATCGGCAGGAGCGGGGTCCGGCTTGAGCGTACGAACGGCCCGGGCGAACGGTGTCCGCCGGCGGTGCATACCCGAGCCGTTCGGGGGGAGGCGCCGGGCATGAACAGAAACCACCCCCCGAGCAACCCGGACCCCGACCCGCGGCGGACGGCGGGACTGACACGGGGCGGCGGTGTGCCCCCGGGCGAGACGCCGCCGGCCGAGGCGGGCACCGGCACCGGTACGGGTCCGCACCGCCCCCTGAAGCGGGGCTGGGTACGCGGCCCGCTCGCCATCATCGTCGCGCTCGCCCTCGTCGTCGCCCTGTTCTTCCTCGCCTACGGCATCGTCCTGGCCCTGTGACGGCCGCCGGGCCGTTGGGGCCGATGGTGTGAGGAGGAGCCCGTGAGTCCCGATCCTGCCGGCGCGCTGGCCGAGTACCGGCGGCGCCGCGACTTCTCCCGCACGCACGAGCCGAAGGGCGGACGTGCGACCGCGGGCCAGGACGGCTCGCCCTCGTTCGTGGTGCAGATCCACGACGCGACCGCCATGCACTTCGACTTCCGGCTGGAGGTCGACGGGGTGCTGAAGTCCTGGGCGGTGCCGAAGGGGCCGTCGGCCGATCCGCGCGACAAGCGGTTGGCGATGCCGACCGAGGACCATCCGCTGGAGTACCGCGACTTCGAGGGCGTGATCGCGCCCGGCGAGTACGGCGCGGGCACCGTCATCGTCTGGGACGAGGGCACCTACCGGAACCTGACCGCGGACCGCGCCGGGCGGGAGGTCCCGTTCGGCGAGGCCCTGGAGGGCGGCCACGCCTCGTTCCGGCTGGACGGGCGCAAGCTGCACGGCGGGTATTCGCTCACCCGTATCCGCGGCCGCCGTGGCGGGGAGCGCGAGGCCTGGCTGCTCGTCAAGCACGCCGACGGGCGCGCCCGCGCGGGCGGCACGACCGATCCGCGGCGCGCCCGCTCGGCGCACAGCGGCCACACCCTCCGCCAGGTCGCCGCGGAGGCCGGCCCCGGGAGCGGCTCATGAAGGAGCCGGCGACGAAGGAGACGGCGACGAAGGACGTACGGGTCGGCGGGCACACGGTCGAGGTGTCCCGGCCCGACAAGCTGCTCTTCCCCGGGGACGGCTTCACCAAGGCCGATCTGGTCGACTACTACCACCGGGTGGCCGGGCGGATGCTGCCGCACCTGCGCGGCCGCCCGCTCATGCTGGAACGCCACCCCGACGGGATCGACGACTCCGGTTTCATGCAGAAGGACGTCCCCGACCACTTCCCCGGCTGGCTGGCCCGGGTCGAGCTGCCCAAGGCGGACGGGACCGTCACCTACGCCCTCTGCGAGGACACGGCCTCGCTGCTGTACCTGGCCGGGCAGGCGTGCGTCACCCCGCACCGCTGGCTCTCCCGGGCCGACCGCCCCGACCACCCGGACCGCTTGGTCTTCGACCTCGATCCGCCCGGTCGAGCGGACGACTTCGGCGCCGTCCGCCGGGCGGCGGAGCGGCTGCACGCGCTGCTGGAGGAGCTGGAGTTGCCGTCGCTGCCGATGACCACCGGCTCACGCGGCCTCCACGTCGTGGTGCCGCTGCTCCGCCGGGAGCCGTTCGACGAGGTCAGGGCCTTGGCGCGGGAGGTCGCGGAGCTGCTGGCCGACCGGTACTCCGACGAGCTGACCACGGCGCCGCGCAAGCGGGACCGGCGCGGAAGGCTCTACCTCGACGTCCAGCGCAATGCGTACGGGCAGACCGCCGTCGCCCCGTACGCCCTCCGGGCCCGGCCCGGCGCGCCCGTCGCCGCGCCGGTGGACTGGGAAGAGCTGGACGACCCGAAGCTGACCGCCCGGCGCTGGACCCTCGCCGACACCGACCGGCTGCTGGACCGCTACCCCTGGCAGGGGGCGCCGCGGGGGCGCTCTGCGGCCGCGGCGCGGCGCCGGCTGGCCGATCTGCGGAACGGGAACTGACCGGGCCCTCGCCGAACGAGCGTCGGCGCCGTCCCGGGAGGGGCGGCGCCGGGCGTGCGGGGCGGGTCGGGATCGGGTGTCAGGAGTTCGGCGGGGCCGCGCTGATGTCCGCGAGGGCGGAGGTGCCGTCGCGGTCCATGGCGACGTCGCCCAGGGAGACGATGCCCACCGGGCGTTCCTTCTCGGTGACGGGGATCCTGCGCAGCGCGTGGGTGCGCATCAGGTCGAGTGCCTTGTCGATGTCGTCGTCCGGGCCGACGGTGACGAGTACCCGGCTGCACACCTCGGCGACGGTCGTCTTCTCCGGTTCCCTGCCTTCGGCCAGGACGCGGACGACGAGGTCGCGGTCGGTGACGACGCCCTTCAGGTGGCCGTCGTCGACGACGAGGACGTCGCCGATGTCCTGATCGCGCATGCGACGCGCGGCCTCGGCCACCGACACCTGTACGGCGGTGGTGACCGGACGCTCTGTCATGATCTCTCGGATCTTCTGGGACATGGGTTCCTCCCTCTCGGGTGCCCTCGTGGCCGCGCCTTCCCCTGCTGCCCTGCGGCAAACAGCCACGGCGCCGAAACGGCCGCTACGCGGCCTCGCCCGTGCGGGCCAGGGCCTCGGCCAGTTCGCGGTGTACATGCCGACGGGGACGCTCACGAGCCCGAAGCCCAGTACACCGGTCCAGACCGGTCTGGCCATGTCGATCACCGCTTTCCCCCTCGGGTGCGCGGCGTCTGCCCGCCGGGCCCCGCCGGAAACGGCGGCCGCGGTCGGGCTCCGACGCAACCGCCAGTGGCCGGTTTGGCGGGCGGCGGAGCGGTTAGGCGCGGGTCGGCGGGAGGCGATTCCCGCTGTCGGCCGGTGTGCCCACGCGGTGACGCAGCAGAGGCGATCGGCTACGGGGGGACGACCTGGGAGTGTGGAACACCATGGGCGGCGAGAGCGACAGGCAGGACCGCGACAGGCGGGACAAGGGCCGGATCCGCGGGCGGTCGCCGGAACCGGACCGGCTGAGGACGGGCGGCCGGCCGCGCAGCCCCGACGAGATCGCGCACGAGCGCGGCCGGGAGGACGCGACGATGCGCGACGTCATGCACGAGCTGAGCGAGGGAGACCTGGACGACATGCGCGACGACCGCTGAGGCGGATACTCGGGCCGCGCGCGGCGTCGCCCGGTCGTCTACTGGAAAGGCCCCGGTCGTTGCCCCGGACCGGTGGCGCCGATCGAAACCTCCCCTCGTGGACGAGGGGGACCCCAGCGCAGGCCGTGGTCGTCACTGGTGGTGGTGGCCGTCTCCGACGGGGCAGCCTGGCAGAGATCAGGTGAAATCACTCCCCCTGGAGAGTGAGCAAAGCGCTCGCCTCGGGAGTTCCCGGTTCTCCCGCGAAAGCATCGGGCTCCGGCAAAGGACCGTCGTGCCGCGACGGTCCCGCCACGTCCGTGTGCTGCTTCACCATGGCGAGGAGTCAGGCGTTGACCTTCGGGAACAATTTGCGGGAACAGATCGCCGCGCCGGGAACCACCCCCCTGATCGGCGTGTACGACATGTACTCGGCATCCATCGCGGCCCGGCACTACGACGGGATGTTCGTCTCCGGCTTCGGCTTCGCCGCCTCCTACTACGGGCTGCCGGACATCGGGTTCATCGCCTGGCCGGACATGCTCGCCTTCGTCCAGCGGCTGCGCGGCGCGTTCCCCGGGCACCACCTGCTCGTGGACATCGACGACGGCTACGCCGACCCGGAGGTGGCCTGCCACGTCGTTGAGGGGCTGGAGCGGATCGGGGCCTCCGGGGTCATCCTGGAGGACCAGCGGCGCCCGCGCAGGTGCGGGCACGCCGACGGCAAGCAGGTGCTGCCCCTCCAGGAGTACCTCGACAAGCTGGAGATGGTCCTGGCCGTCCGCCGGGACATGGTCGTGGTGGCCCGTACGGACGCCACCGAGGAGGCCGAGATCCTGCACCGGGCCGAGCGCCTGGCGGCCACCGGTGCCGATGCCGTCCTGGTCGACGGGGTGCGCAGCGTGGAGGGGATCCGGCGGATCCGGGAGGTGGTCGGCACCAAGCCGCTGCTGTTCAACCAGCTCGCGGGAGGGAAGTCCCCGCGGCTCTCGCTCGGCGAGCTGGCCGGCCTCGGCGTGAACGTGGCCGTCTACAGCACCCCGTGCCTGTTCGCCGCCCACGAGGCGATGGACTCGGCGCTGCGCGACCTGCGGCGCGACGACGGCCGCCTGCCCCCGGTGACCGCCGACGCCGGGATCGGGGTCGCCGCCGCGACCCGGCTCCTGGAGGACAACGTGGCCCGGCTGCGACCGGTTACCGAGCGGGTGGGGATGTGAGCCGGCGGGGCGGGAGGATGCGGGCGGCCGTCCCGTGCCCGCCGCGGCCCTGATCGTGCTGCCGCGCCGGGCGGCCTCGTCGCCGGCCTGGTCGCGCCGACACCGACGGTGACGGTTCCGACGGCCGCGAGGGCGACGGCATCGCGGGCGGCACGGGTGCGGGTTGTGTACTTCACCGGTGTTCCTGTTCCTGTCAACTGCAGGCGGGCGCCGGTGCGTTCGCATGGTTCCACGGTTGCGCCCCGCGGGCCGGCCACCGGACAGCGGAGAGCCGAGGAGCAGCCGAGGCCCCGCCAAGGCCTCCGAGGAGAGGGGGCCGGGCGGGAGTAGTCACTCTGCGTGCCCACCGCGCGATACGGGCGCACCCGGGGTGGCACGCATTGCCTCGTTGGCAATCGGCGTTCGCTCAGCGGAGGCTCAGATCCGGATAACGATCGAGTCACCGAGAGTGGGGCTTTCGGCCTGGTCACAGGCGAATGACCGTTATGCCGGTGATGTACGCCACGGTTCCGCGCGGCCGACCGTGGTACATCTTCACGACCGCCTGCCGGACTCCACCCTCGTCCGTGCAGGGGCGCTGGAGCCGGCCACCGCCGGCAGCAACTCCATCAGCATCCGGGGGATCGGAACCCGATTCGCAGCCGAGCGCGGCGCGGATCGGCATGGAGCGGAAAGGCGCACCACAGCATGACCTCGACGCAGGTCGAACAGCACAACGGCGACAGCACGGCCGCGGGCAGCACGCCCGAGGAGGGCTACGAGCGCGGGCTCGGCAGCCGCCAGGTCCAGATGATCGCGATCGGCGGCGCCATCGGCGTCGGCCTCTTCCTGGGCGCGGGCGCGAACATCGCGAAGGCCGGGCCCAGCCTCATCCTGATGTACGCCCTCGCCGGCGTGATCGTCTTCTTCATCATGCGGGCACTCGGCGAGCTGCTCCTGTACCGGCCCGTCTCGGGTTCCTTCGCGGAGTACGCCCGCGAGTTCCTCGGTCCGTTCTTCGGTTTCGTGACCGGTTGGACGTACTGGCTCATGTGGGTGGTCACCGGCATGGCCGAGCTGACCGCCGCGGCGATCTACATGCACTACTGGTTCCCGGCGATCCCCCAGTGGGTGACGGCCCTGGTGTTCCTGGTGGTCCTGTACGTCGCCAACCTCATCTCGGTGAAGATCTTCGGCGAGATCGAGTTCTGGTTCTCGATGGTCAAGGTCACCGCCCTCATCGGCATGATCGTGATCGGTATCGGTGTCGTGACCTTCGGGTTCAGCGCCGCCGGTGACACCGCCGCCGTGTCGAACCTCTGGGCCTTCGACGGCATCTTCCCCAAGGGCATCGGCTCCAGCCTGATGACCCTCCAGGGCGTCATGTTCGCGTACCTGGCCGTCGAGCTCGTCGGCGTCACCGCGGGCGAGTCCGAGAACCCGGAGAAGACCCTCCCCAAGGCCATCAACACCCTGCCGTGGCGCATCATCGTCTTCTACGTCGGTGCCCTCAGCGTGATCCTGATGGTCGTCAAGTGGACCGAGTTCGAGCCTGGCGTCAGCCCCTTCGTGGCGGCCTTCGCCAAGATCGGCATCCCGGCCGGTGCGGCCATCGTCAACTTCGTGGTGCTCACCGCGGCCCTGTCGTCCTGCAACTCCGGCATGTACTCCACCGGCCGCATGCTGCGCGACCTGGCCGCCAACGCCGAGGCCCCCAAGCTGCTCGGCAAGCTGAGCTCCACCAAGACCCCGGCGATCGCCATCACCCTCTCCGCCGCCCTCATGGGCATCGGCGTGGTCCTCAACTACGTCGTTCCGGAGAAGGCCTTCGGGTACGTCATGTCGGTCGCGACCGCGGCCGGTATCTGGACCTGGCTGATGATCCTGATCAGCCACATCCTCTACCGGCGCGCCGTGGTCGCCGGCAAGCTGCCCGCCTCCTCCTTCCCGGCCCCCGGCGGCACGGTGTGCAGCTGGATCGCCGTCGCGTTCCTGCTGCTGGTCACCGTGATGATCGCCATCGACCCCGACAGCCGTGTCTCCCTGTACGTGGGTGCCGGCTGGGCGGTCTGCCTGGCGATCGGCTGGGCGGTGCTGAAGTCCCGCAACCCGCAGATCGCGGCGCGTGCCGCGGCCGGCGAGAAGGCCCCGGAGTCCGCGGGCCGGTCCTGATCAACGCCTGAGCGGGTCCTCCCCCGCCCGCTCCCCACACGGGGGCGTACCTGCCGGATCGGCGGGTACGCCCCCTTCGGCGTGCGCGCCGCCGGGGCGGGGCGCAACCTGGCGTTCCGCCCCTGCGTCCCCCTGCACAGGACGCGCCGGCCGACCCGACGACGCGTACAGCCCCACGAAAGCAGGACATGGTGATGAGCGAAAAGGCTCGCAAGCTCTTCGACGCGCTCGATCTCGACCAGGACGGCACCCTGACGCGTGCCGAGGTCATCGAGGCCCTCCGGGCCAAGGGCCCGACCCTCGCCGCACAGGGAGTGATCCCCTTCTGGGGGGTGGGCGACGACGCCGATTCCTCCGCCCTCTTCGACGCGGCCGACCAGAACGGCGACCGTGTCCTGACCTTCGAGGAGTTCTCCGCCGTGGTGGACCGCCGCTTCGGCTGGTGAGCAACCCCGCGCGCTGGGCAACCCTGCGCGCTGGGCAACGCCGCGCGCCGCCGCTGACCGGATCCCGCCCGATCCCGCGGGAACCCGGCGCCCCCGCCGGCCGACTACTGGCAGGCAGGAGCCGTCCGCTCCGGTCCCGCTCCTGCACGTACCGCGGCAGGGAGGCAGGCAATGGGTGGACTGGACGTACGGATACGCGGGGTCAGCTGCCGGCACGGCAGGGTCGACGCCGTCGTCGGCGCCGAGCTCGAGATCGCGGCCGGCGAGCGGGTGGCGCTGACCGGGACGAACGGTTCCGGGAAGACCACGCTGCTGCGCGCCGTCCTCGGGCTGCACCGGCCCGCCGCCGGCACCGTCCTGGTCGGCGGCCGCGATGCCCGGACCCCCGCCGAGTGGGCCTGGCGGCGCCGGGCCTGCGCCTGGATCCCGCAGAAGCCGGCGGCCGGCCGCTTCCCCCTGCTCGGCCGCGAACTGCTCGCGGCCGGCACCTCCCCGCCCGAGGCCGCCGAGGCGGCACAGCGCCTGGGCGTGGCCGCTGTGGCGGACCGGCCGCTGCACACCCTCTCCGGGGGCCAGCTCCAGCGCATCCACCTCGCCCGGGCCGTCGGCTGCGTCGCCGCGGGGGCCGGGGTGCTGCTCGCTGACGAGCCCACCGCCGCCCTCGACTTCGCCGGCCAGGCGGAGGCCGCCGACGTACTCGCCGCGCTGCCCGTCACGGTGGTCGTGGTGACCCACGACCGGGCGCTGGCCGAGCGCTGCGACCGGGTCCTGGAGATGGCCGCCGGGCGGCTGCGGGAGGTCCGGTGAGCCTCGCCACCGCCGATGTCGGCGCCCTGCTCCAGCTGGTGCCCGTACAGCGCGCCGGCCTGGCGCTGCTGCTCGCGGCGATCGGGCTGCCGGTGGTCGGGGTCGTCATCGTCGGGCTCGACATCATGCCGGTCCGGTTCGCGATGATGCACGTGGCCCTGCTGGGCATCGCCGCCGGCCTGCTCACCGGGCTCGACCCGATGCTGTGCGCCCTGGTCGCCTGCGCCCTCTCGGGTGCCGGGGTGGCACCGCTGGCCCGCACGCCGGCCGGGCTGTCCGGGGCGATGGGGCTGCTGATGAGCCTCGCCATCGCCGCCGCCCTGCTGCTGCTCGCCGTGTCCGGGGTGAACGCCTCCGGGGCGTTCGCGCTGCTGTGGGGCTCGATCCTGTCCGTGGGCACCGCCGACCTCGTGGTCCTCGGGGTGCTCGCTGCCGCCGTCCCCGCCCTGTTCCTGTGGCGCCGCCGGGACGTGGCCCTGCTGCTGTACGACCGGGAGCTGGCCCAGTGCTGCGGGGTGCCGGTACGGCTGCTGACCACGGCCCTGCTGGTGCTGGTCGCGGTCTCCGTCGCCGGCGCGCTCAAGCTGACCGGCGCGCTGCTGGTCGACGCGCTCACCCTGCTCCCCGCGCTCGCCGCGCGGCGCCTCGGCACCTCGCTGAAGTCGATCACCCTGTGGGCGGTCGGCATCGGAGTCGCCGTCAACCTGGCGGGATTCCTCCTCGCCCTCTGGCTGGACTGGCCTCCCGGTCCGGTCCTCGTCCTGACGGCGGGGGCGGTCGTCCTCGCCGTCCACCTCGTACCCGAACGGAGAAACACCACATGGCGCGCACCCGCGTCCGTACCGCCTCTCTCGCCGCACTGAGCGCGGCCCTGCTCCTCACCGCCGGCTGCGCGGATTCCGACGGCGCGGCGGCCGGGCCGTCCGCCGCGGCCCCGGCCGGAGCCGCGTCCGGGGAGCGGAAGGCGAAGCCGGTGGTGGTCGTGACGACCACCTGGGAGGGGGCCTTCGCCAAGGCCGCAGGCGCCGAGAACGTGAAGGTCATCGTGCCGCAGTCGGTGCACCACGCCCCGGACTACGACCCGAAGCCGTCCGACCTCGCCGCCGTGGCCCAGGCCGACTTCGTGCTGTACGCCCCCTTCGAGCCGTACGCGGCCAAGATCAAGGAGGCGGCCGGCTCGCGGGCGAAGCTGGTGGAGGTGAACCTCGACAACGACGCCGACAAGGTCGGCGCCGAAGTGGCCCGGCTCGGCGCGCTGTTCGGCACCGAGTCCGCCGCCGCGCAGTGGAAGTCCGGCTTCGACGGCGAGTACGCCCGGCTGTCCGGCGAGTTGAAGGCCGCCTGGCCGGGCGGCACCAGCCCGACCGCGGTCTCCCAGGTCTTCACCACCTGGGCGGCGAAGCTCGCCGGTGCGACGACGGTCGGCGGCTTCGGTCCGGAGCCCGTGACTCCCGCGCAGCTGGCCGAACTGTCCGGCAAGAAGCCCGCGCTGGTCGTCGACAACGCCCACATGTCGACGGGCACGGTGCTGCCCGACACGGGCGCCCGGCAGGTGAAGATCGTCAACTATCCCGGGGCGGACCTCGACCTGCTGCCGGTCTACCGCAACGCGGCCGCCGAGCTGAAGAAGGCCATGGGCGGCTCCTGACCGGTTCCGGACGCCCCAGGGGCGGGAGGACGCCTCGCGCCCTCCCGCCCCGCGCGCTACTGCCGGGGCGGCGCGGCCGGCGTCCACACCGTGCCGCGGGCCTCGTACTCGAGCATGGCCTCCACCGAGGTCGCCGTTTCGGCGCCGAGTTCGCGGCGTACGAGCCAGAGGGCGAGCTCCAGGCCCGAGGTGATGCCGCCGGCGGTGACCAGGTCGCCGTCGTCCACGACCCGCGCGGTCTTCAGCACGCCGCCCTGCTCCGCCAGGTCGGGCCGCGCCCGGTGGTGGGTGGTGCAGGGCCGCCCGCGGGTCAGCCCGGCGGCGGACAGCAGCATGACGCCGGTGCACACCGCGGCGACGGTCAGCCCGGGCCGCGCCGCCGCGGCGAGGGCCCGCGGGAGCGTGCCCCGGCGGATCTCGGCCCACACGCCGGGGTCCTCGCGCCGTGCGTATCCCCCGCCCGGTACGACGAGTACGTCGGCCTCGTGCGGGGCCCAGCGATGGGGGACCTGGACGGTCGTCCCGTAGGCGGCGCGCACCGCGCCCGGGGCGGAGACGGTGGTGTAGCGGACGTCGATCACGCGGTTCGTGAAGAACCGGGCGGCTGAGAAGACCTCGTACGGTGCGGCGAAGTCGAGTTCCTCCACTCCGTCGAACATGACGAGGTGCACGCGCAGGGGTTTCCCGTCCGCTGCGGCGGGCCGCCCGGAAGCGGCGGTGGCGGTGGTGGCCGCGGTGGCGGTGGCCGTTCCGGCGAGGCCCGTGACCGCCGCGGTGGTGCCGAGGGCGGTGGAGGAGCGGAGCAGGTCCCGTCGGTTCATCGTGTTCTCCCGTCGTCGTGGTGCGCCCGGTGCGGTCCGGGTACGGGCGCCGGGGTCGCGGTCAGACGCGCGCGGAGCGCGGCGCGGTCGGGCTTGCCGGCCGGGGTCAGCGGCAGCTCGGGTACGAGGAGGAGGCGCTCGGGGTGTTTGCGCCGGTCGACGCCGCGGCCGGTGAGGTGGGTGCCGAGGGCCTCCAGGGTGGGGGCGCGGTCGGCGCGCGGGACCACGCAGGCCGCCAGGCGCTCGCCCATCAGGGCGTCCGGGACGCCGACGCACACCACGTCGCGGACCTCGGGGTGCGAGGTGAGTTCCCGCTCGACCTCGGCCGGGCTGATGTTGGCGCCGCCGCGGATGACGACGTCCTTGAGGCGGCCGACCACGTGCAGGACTCCCCCGTCGTCGAGGAAGCCGAGGTCGCCGGTGCGGACCCAGCCGTCCGGGGTGCGGTAGCGGGCGTCGAGTTCGGGGGCGCCGACGTAGCAGAGGGGGGTCATGGGCCCGCGTGCGGTGATCTCCCCGACCCGGCCCGCCGGAAGGGGGTCGCAGGTGTCCGGGTCGGTGATGCGGATCTCGGCGACCCGGGGGTCGGGGCGGCCGGCGACGACGCCGTGGGAGTCGGTCGGCGGGGTCCGGTGGTGCAGTCCCGTGTGGCAGTTGACGCCGTCGGCCGATCCGTAGAGGTTGACCACCGGGCAGCCGAAGGCCTCTGCGGCGGCTGCCGCGGTCGTCTCGTCCAGCGGTGCCCCGCCGAGGACCAGGGCGGTGGGCGCGGGCGGCTTCTCGCCGGTCTCGCCGAGCCGGTCGAGCATCATGCGCACCATGGTGGGCACGCCGAGGACATGCGTGGGCCGGTGGTCCCGGATCGCGGCGAGGGCGGCGTCGGCGGTGAAGTGGTCGAGGAGGACGAGGGTGCCGCCGTGCCGGGCGAGGGTGACGGCGGTGCCGTTGGAGCCGAAGGCGGTGGACAGGGGCACCAGGAACAGGCAGCGCGGCGGCCTGCCGTCGGGGATGAGCGAGGCGAGGAAGTTGCCGCGGCCGCCGGCCAGCGCGTTGTGCGAGTAGGCGACCATCTTGGGCTCGGCTTCGGAGCCGGAGGAGACGAGGATCCGGGCGGCGCTGTCGGGGTCGGGCCGGGCGGGGGTGAATCCGGCCGGGTCGGACCGGGTCAGCCTGGCGAGCGGAATCGTTCCTTCGGGGGCGTTGCCCGGCCCGGCGGCGATGACGTGGGCCAGCGCGGGCAGCTGGGATGACAGGGCCTGGAGGTCGGCGGCGTGGCGGCAGCCCCGGTACTCGACGGCCGCGATGACGGCGACGGCACCCGCCCGGCGCAGCAGGCCCGCGGCCTCCAGGGCGCCGCGGCCGGCCGGGAAGGGCAGCGCGACCGCGCCCAGCGCGGCGATCGCGAGGTCGGCGGTGACGGCGCCCCGCTGGTCGGGGAGTTGGACGCCGACCACGTCCCCCGGCCGGACGCCGAGGTCCCGGAGGCCGGCCGCCAGCGCCCGCGCCTTGCGGTCCAGGGCGGTGTAGCAGAGGGCGCCCTTGGCGTCGAGGACGGCGGTGCGGTGCGGGTCCGCGATCAAGCGGGCCCGGTAGAGGCTGTAGAGGTCGACGTCGGGGCAGGTCCCGTCGGCCGCCCACGAGCGGCGCAGCGCGGCGGGCAGCAGGTCGTGCAGTGCGGGCCGGGCGGCGGCGGTCATGCGAAGCTCCACGGGTCGGGAACGGCGGGGGCACCGTGCGCGTCACGACCGATCGAGCCGGCGAAACGCGGATCGTGGTGCAGTGCGGCGAGGTCGGTGGTGACCTCGGTGGCGGTCAGGCCGCGGGTACGCAGCCGGTGCAGCGCCTCGTCCGTGGGGAGTTCGCGGACGGCGTCGGCGGCGGCCGCGACCACGGCTGCGCAGTCGTCGCCCGGGGCGATCCAGCCGTCGGCCGTCGGCAGCGGACGGCGGAACCCGGCCGGCCGCCGGGGCTCCGCGCCGGCGGCGGCCCGGCGCAGCGCCGGGGCGGTGAGGAGGTCGGCCGCGCCCAGGAGGGAGGAGTCGACGCGTACGGCGCGGCCGGTGCGTTCGCGCAGCAGCAGTCCGGCGAGGACGGCCTCGGCGCCGGTCAGGCCGCCCAGGACGTCGAGCAGCGTCATGAGGGAGGGGGCGGGCGGTTCGCCGTCGGGGCGGACCGCCTCGCCGACCCCGGTGCGGGCCTGGACCATGAAGTCGGTGCCCATGGGGGCGTCCCCGATCCGGCCGGCCCAGCCGCTGGTGTACGCGTAGACCAGGGCGGGCTGTACGGCCGTCAGGTGCTCGGCGTCCAGGCCGAGTTCGCCGGCCTTGCCAGGGGCCCAGTTGTGCAGGAAGACGTCGGCGCCGGCCACCAGCTCGTACAGTCTGCACCGGTCGCCCGGCGCCTTGATGTCGATCTCGACGGCCTGCTTGCCGCGGTTGAGGGCGAGCCAGCGGGCGGAGGTCCCCGAGCAGGCGGGGGGCATGCCGCGCAGCGGGTCGCCGCCCGGGGGTTCGACGCGGATCACCTCGGCGCCGAGCAGGCCGAGCAGGTGCGCGGCGAGCGGGGCCTGGATGCGGCGGCCGGCCTCCACGACGGTGAGTCCGGCCAGCGGCCGGCCGGGGGACGGGGCCGGTCTGCGGCGCGCGGGGGTTCCGGGGGCCGCGGGTGGGGCGGCCAGCGGGTCCAGGCTCCAGGGGGCCGCGCCGTCGTGTTCCGCGGCCCGCTCGGCCAGCGTCCGCAGGACGCACACGTCGGCCCCGGCGTCGGCCGCGGCCTGCCGGATCCGCTCCAGGCGGTGGGACCGGGTGGTGCGGTGCAGGGCCTCCGGAAGGGGCGCGCAGGCCGTGGCATAGCGGAACTGGAAGGGGCGCCAGCCGGCCCGCAGGGCGTCGGCGGGGGCGTCCAGGGCGCGCCAGAACGCGGCCCATACCCCCGCGTCGAGGGTCTCCAGTTCGAACAGGGTCCCCTCGGCGGAGGCGAAGGGCGGTCCTCCGGGCGCGGCGGCGACGGCCTCGGCCTCGTCCGCCCCGGCGGCCGCGAGGTACTGGGAGACGGCGAGCAGCCCGGCGTGGTCGGCGCGGGTTTCGGCCCGGGCGGGGGCGCCGCCGCGGGCCTGCGCGAGCAGCCCGGCGAGGAGGCCCTGCACGGTGAGGATGCCGGTGGCGGTGGCGGCGTAGTCGGCCGCCAGGCCGCGCGGTGCGCCGTCGCGTCGGCCGTGGACGGCCATGATCCCGGTGGCCGCCTGGACGGTGGCCTCGTCGGAGATGCCCGACCCGGGGGCCGCCCAGACGGTGGCCGCCTCGGCCGGTGCGAAGCCCGCGCCGGTCAGCAGGGTGTGTCCGGTGGGCGCGGCGGCCGGCCGGGGCGAACCGCTCGGGGCAACCGGGCCGGCCGGGCCGGCCGGGGCGGTCAGACCGGTCGGGCCGGTCCGGCCTTCCGGCTCGGCACCGAGGAGCCGGAGCTGGCCGGCGACGACCTCCGTGATCTGCGGGAGCCCCGAGATGTCGAAGCGCAGGGTGTCGAGTGGCCGGACCGTCCTCGTGGTGACTGGTGACGCCATGCCTCTCCTCTCCGGGCGCGGTGGTGTGGTGCGCCCGAGGTCGTGTGGAACGCGGGAACCCGCCGGGGCTCGCACCCGACCAGTTCCACGGAAGAGTCAGTCGGACAGCCGTTCCCACGGGTTCCCGGCGAACTGGAGGAAAACCGTGCCCAGTCGAGACCGTTCAGCGCCCGTACGGGGCCAGGAGGCCCCGGATGCCGGGCCGTTGCGGGAGCGCGTCGAGGAGTTCGTACGGAGCCGGGTGCTGCCGGAGGAGGCCGTACTGGACGCGGGCGGTCCCGGGGCGGGGGCGGCCCTGGCCCGGCTGCGGCGGGCCGCCCGGGACGCCGGGCTGTGGGCGCTGCCGCTGCCGGCCGAACTCGGCGGCGGCGGCCTGACGTTGGCCCAGTACGCCGAGCCGGCCGAGGCCGAGGGCGCGAGCGACCACGGGCCGGCGGTCCTGGGCTCCGCCCCGCTGCTGGACGTCCGGATGCTCGCGCGGTACGGGGACCCCGTCGTCCGGGAGCGGTACCTGGAGCGGATCGTGGCCGGGGAGCTGCGTGCCTGCTACGCGATGACCGAACCGGACGTGCCGGGCACCGACCCGTTCCTGACCGGGACGCGGGCCCGGCAGCAGGCGGACGGCAGTTGGTGCGTCACCGGCCGCAAGTGGTTCACCTCCGGGGCCGCGGACGCGGACCTGGTCACCGTGCTCGCCCGCACCGACGGCGGCGACGGGGACCGCGAGGGCCTGTCGCTGCTGCTCGTTCCCACCGCCTCGCCCGGTTTCCGTGTCGTACGCGAACTGCCGGTGCTGGGCGCGGCCGGCCAGTGGGAGATCGAGCTCGACCGTGTCGTCGTGCCCGGCCACCACCTGCTGGGCGAGCGCGGCCAGGCCCTCGCCATCGCCGGCGAACGGCTCCGGCTCGGGCGGACGCTGCGCTGCCTGCGGTGGCTCGGCCAGGCACGGCGCGCCTTCGACCTGATGTGCGGGCGGGCCGTCGCCCGGACCGGGTCCCGCGGCCCCCTCGCCGGACACCAGCTCGTCCAGCAGCACGTCTTCGACGCCCTGCTGGCCCTGCGCACCACGCGTCCCCTCGTGTACGAGGCGGTCGCCCTGCTCGACGCCGGGCAGGACGCGCACACCGAGGTGGGCCTCGCCAAGGTCGCGGCGGCCCGGATGCTCCAGCAGGTGGCCGATGCCGCCATCCAGGTCCACGGCGCCGCCGGACTCGGGCCGGACACCCCGCTGCCCGGCCTGTTCCGCGCGGGGCGGGCGGCCCGGATCCTGGACGGCCCGGACGAGTTGCACGTCACGTCGGTGGCGCGGCGCGTCCTGCGCGAGTACGAACAGCGCGCCACCGCGTCCCGGTGAGGCCGGGGGCCGCTCATGCCTCGGCGGCGGCGGCCAGGCCGGTGAGGGCGGACAGGCCGAGGGCCAGGAAGAAGTCGCCCCAGATCAGCTCGTGCCGCACGGCCGTGCCCTCCCGCGCGTCGTAGCAGCCGTCGAGCAGCATGCCGGCGGGGCGGGCGCCGCCTGCGCCGGACAGGTGGGCGTCGGCCAGGTGCCGCAGGATGCCGGCGGCCCGGTCCCGCAGTTGTTCGGCGCGCCGGGCGTCGGTGCGGGCCAGTTTCAGCAGGGCCACGGCGTTGACGGCCGCCGCGGAGGTGTCGCACGGCCCGCCGGGCTGCGCGGTGTCGGCGGGCGGTACGGGCGGGCCGTCGAGGACGCCGTACGCGGTGAGCAGATCCCCGGCCGCCACGCGGAGCCGGTCCGGCCGCCAGGCGGACGACGCGGGGTGCAGCAGGGCGTCGGCGACGGCCAGCAGCAGCCAGGCGCGGCCGCGGCTCCATCCCGGCGGGGGCTCCGCGCACGGCCGCCATCCCGCCCCGGGCGTGAACCGCCAAGCCGGGTACGCGCGCCCGGGACCCTCGGCCCCGGCCTCGGGCCCGGCGAGGCACAGGTCCAGGTGCCGGTGGAGGTGGTCTCCGGCCGCCCGCACCCCCTCCGGGCCCGCGGCGGCGAGCAGTTGCACCGTGCCGGGGACCCCGTCGGCGCGGGCCCGCAGCCGGTCCCCGCCCAGGGCGGAGCCCCACGGCACCAGGCCGAGGCCGGGGTCCGCGGCCGCGAGGCAGGCGCGGGCTCCGCGCCGGAGCAGCGCGGCCGCCTCCCGGTCCCCGGCGGCGAGCGCGGTCCCGTACCAGAGGATGAGGTCGCGGGTGGCCGTGTCGGCGTCCGCCCACGGCGCCAGGCGCCGGGTGCACTCCGCGGCCGCGCTCCGGTCCTCGCCGCAGCCGGTCCACCGGGCCCGCAGCCACAGCAGCCCGGCCCAGAAGCCGCCCGTCCAGGAGCCGCGCGCGGTGGTGGTCCAGCGGCCGGTGGCCGGGTCGGCGAAGAGGGGGAAGCGCTCCCCGGCCTCGGCCCGGGTGACGGACGCCCTGGTCAGTACGGACGCCAGGGCGTCCCGCGCCCATTCCGGGCCGCCGGTCAGGCCGGAGCCCCGGTGACCACCCGTCGGGCCGGAGCCCGTGCGGCCGCCCGTCGGGCCCGAGTCCCGGTGACCATCCGTCAGGCCCGGGCCCGGGTGTCCGCCCGTCAGGCCCGGGCGCCGGCCGACGCCGGTCATGCGCCGGCCCCGGTGGCGCGCCGCCGGTCGCGTACGGCCCAGGCGAGCGCCACGCCGGCGGCCGCCGCGAACTCCGCCGCCACCAGCAGCCAGCCCGTGCCGTACCGGCCGGCCTCCGCGAGCAGGCCGAACAGCGGCGGCCCGACGGCGAATCCGGCGAAGAAGCCGGCGGCGACGAGTGCCGAGTCCCGGCCCGCCCTCCCGGCGGCGGCCCGCTGCATCACCAGCACCATGGACACCGCGTTGCCCGAGACGGCGAACACGCCGACGGCGACGGCCGCCGCCCAGGCCAGCGGGGCGGCGTACACGGCGGCCGCCAGCAGGAGCGCGGCGCCGACGGCCCCGGCCGCGAGACCGCCGGGCAGCCATTCGGCGCGCCCGGGCCGTGCCGTCCGCGACCAGCCCACGCGCCCCGCGATCCCGGCCACGCCCAGGACGGCGACGAGCGCTCCGGCCGGGTTCGGCCCCATGCCGAGTTCCCGTACGCCGAACAGCGCGAGGTAGGTGTTGACCGAGGCTATGCCGGCGCCCAGCAGCAGGGAGAACACCGCGAGCCAGGCGACATGGCCGCGCGGTGGCGGCGGTGCCGCGGCGGCCCCCGCCGACGGGGGCCCGTCCGCGGGCAGGGACCGCGCGGCCCACAGCGCGACGAGGACCGCAGCCGCGGCGGCCGCCCAGACCGCACCGCGCCAGCCGATACCGCCGGCCAGCGCCGTGAGGGGCAGTCCGGCGGCGAAGGCGCCGAGCTGGACGCCGGACTGCTTCATGCCGGTCACCGCACCGCGCCGGGCGGGTGCGACGGCGGCGAGGACGGCCTTGTTCGTGGCGGGGTTCGCCAGGGCCTGCGGCAGCCCGCCCAGGGCGACCGCCGCCAGCAGCACACCGGGGCCGGGCGCTGCCGCGATCAGGGCGAGCGCGGCGGCGGTGACCAGCAGCAGGGCGACCAGGGCGCGCCGCGGGCCGATCCGGTCGACGAGGCGTCCGCTCACCGGTGACAGCACGGCCGCGGTGCCGAAGCCGACCGTCGTCGTCAGGCCCAGCAGGGTCGCGGAGACGTCCGACTCGTCCACCAGACGCGGCCCGAGGGCGCCCAGCAGGAACAGCTGGAGCATCGAGAACGCCATGGCGCAGGTGAGCAGAGCCGTCGGCGGGCGGCGCTCCGGAGGGTCGCCGGCCGCCTCCGTCGCCGCGCCCGGGGCAGGGGCCTGCTCCACGCCGTTCTCCCTTCGTACCGTCTGCACACCGTTTCAGCGGCCCGTGGCCGTGGGACAGAAGTCGGAAGCGGCAACTCGCAGGTTCCCGAGGGGACTTGTGGTGTACGACACAGCCGTGAGAACGGAATGGCAGCCGCCGGATTGTCCCCACCGACCTGTGCCCGCCGGATCCGGGAGTGCAAGGATGAGCCCGTTATGACCTCTGGCCGATGGTGTCGAGCAGTGCGGGCCGCGGTGTTCGCGGCCACCTGTGTGCTGCTCGCGGCCACCGGCCACACCCTCATGTCGGGCGCCGGTGTGCCGGGGTGGGCGCTGGCCGCGGCGTTCGCCACGACGGCGGGCACGGCATGGGCCCTGGCGGGCCGGGAGCGGCGCCTGTCCGCCGTGACGGCGGCCGCGGTCGCCGTCCAGGCGGTGCTGCACGGGCTGTTCTCGCTGGCGCAGGCGCCCGTCCCGGATCCGCCGCGCGCCGGCCGCGCGGCGGGCCATCCCCTGCATCCGCCGCTGCAGCACCCCACGGCGGCGGGCACGGGCCTCCCCGGCGGACACGGCACGCTCTGCGGACACGGGACGGCCGGGGCCACCGGTATGGACGGCCCGGCCGGCATGGACGCCATGGGCGGATCGGCCGGCATGGGCGGATCGGCCGGCATGGACGCGCTGGCCGGCATGGACGCGCTGGCCGGCATCGCCGGCCTGGCCGGACCCCACGCCATGGCCGGCATGTCGGCGAGCGGCATGCTCGCGGCCCACCTGCTGGCCGCCCTCCTGTGCGGCCTGTGGCTCGCGTACGGCGAGCAGGCCGCGTTCCGCATCCTGCGGGCGCTCGCCGGCTGGTTCCTCGCACCGCTGGGGCTGCTGCCCCGTCTGCCCGCCCACCCCCACCGGCCCCGCATCCGCTCGCGGCGGCCGCACCACAGCGCCGCACTCCGCCGGTTGCTGCTCGCCTATGCGTTCGGCACCCGGGGTCCGCCGTCCGGGATCGCTGTCGTCTGACAGCCGGCTCACCCGAGGGCGCGGGGCATTCCCCGCGCTTCGGGTCTCGGCCCTGCCGTCCGGCAGGGGCCGTACGACTCACCGGCCCGCCGATCGCGCCCCGGCCGGATCCCGACACCCTGTGAAGGACATGTGGCGATGACCCCTGCCCTCAGCCTGCCCACCGCTCCCGCCCGCACCAGGCGCCCCACGAACACCACACACCCGGCGCACACCGCCAGCACCGCGGGCACTGCGCGTACCGCATGTACCGAGGAACGGGTGACGCGGCTCGCGCTCGCCGCGCGGGGCGGCGACCCCCGCGCCGTGGACGGGTTCGTCCGGGCCCTGCACCGGGACGTGTGGCGCTACGTGGCGTACCTGAGCGCCGACCGGCAAGCCGCCGACGACCTCACACAGGAGACGTTCCTGCGCGCCCTCGGCAGCCTGCACCGGTTCGAGGGCCGCTCCTCCGCCCGCACCTGGCTGCTCTCCATCGCCCGGCGCACGGTTGCGGACAGCCTCCGGTACGCCGCCGCCCGGCCCAAGGTGTCCGACCGCGACGACTGGCAGGCCGCCGCGGAGCAGTGCCAGCCCCGCGGGGTGCCGGGCTTCGAGGACGGCATAGCGCTCGCCGAGCTCCTGGCGGCGATCCCGGGCGAGCGCCGGGAGGCGTTCGTCCTCACCCAGTTGCTGGGGCTGCCGTACGCCGATGCCGCGAAGGCCATCGGCTGCCCGGTCGGCACGGTCCGCTCCCGGGTGGCCCGGGCGCGGACCTCGCTGAACCAGCTGCTGGCGCTGTCGGCGTAGCCGGTCGGGGGGGGGGGGGGGGGGGGGGGGGGGAAACAACCCACACAGCCACCCAAAAAAAAAAAGCAAAAGACCCCCCCACCCACAACAGCAAAACAAAACAACGGCAGCCCCCCACCCCACCCC
>NZ_JBWKDK010000072.1:0-28775 GCF_056436005.1 Streptomyces sp. NPDC043854 | reverse complement strand
GGGCCTCCACCGCGAACATGACCCGCCGCCTCACGACACCGAGTCCCGCCTGGCGCGACACTCTCCAACTGGCCGCGTGAACGCCGCCGAACTCCTCGCCGGCCTCGGGCCAGCCATGCGTCGATACGCCGCCATGAAGTAGATACAGGAGGAACGACCGGCGAAATGCCGATCCGAGGAGGCTCAATCACGGGCTGAAGCATGCCACCACGATGCAAACGGGCCGCAGCCGACCAGCTTGACGATCTATAGGAGCTTCACCGGGACGGCGCTGGACAACGTCCCGGACTCCTACGCGACGCTCAGGCGCAGGTCACGGACGATCCGAACGCCTCGCAGGTCGGTAAAGGGGCCCAGGTTCCACCAGCGTGAAGTGGACGCCTTCCGCAGCTGGGTCTCCGGCCTCGGGGCGGCCGCACCCCGGCTGGTGGCCGCCGACCCCACGCTGCGGGCCGTCGTGCTCACCGCGGTGGGCGGCCGAACCCTGCACGGCGCCGTCCACCCGCCCGAGCAGCAGCGCCGGATCTTCCACCGCATCGGACAGCTCGCGGCGGCCATCCACCACAGCGCCCCGGCCCGGCCGGCCGCCGACGGCCTGACGCTGGGGAAGCTGGAGCGCCACCTCGCGGGGGCCCTGCCCCACCTCGCTCCCGGCGACGAGAAGTTCATCCGCGCCACCGCCGAAAAGGCCGCCGGTCGGCCCCTTTGCAGGCGGTGCCCACGCACGGTGACTTCCAGCCGCAACCTGCGCTGGGACGAGAGCGCCGACGCCCTCTACGTCATCGACTTCGAGCGGTCGGAAGAAGGCCCGGCCGTGCGGGACTTCGTACGGCTCTCCGACGCCTGGCACAGCCGGCCCGACCTCCTCCAAGCCGTGATGAACGGCTACGGCCGCCCCTTCACACCGGAGGAAGAGGCCCAGCTCACGGTCTTGTCCGTCCTCGATGCCATCTCCGGCATCTCCTACGGCACCGCCCACGGTGATCCCGAGCTGGTGGAGCGCGGCCTGCGTACCCTGGCCCGGCTGCGCACCGAACAGCGCCCCTGACCCCCATCCCGCCCACCACGAGGAGCAGCACGTTGACGTACACAGCCCGCGACCAGTGGGAGCAGCACTACGGCGAGGGGAAGGGGTGGCGCCGGCTCGGTGAGCGCGAACAGCAACTCCTTGCCGAGCACGCCCCGGTCCCCGAGGGCGGGGGCCGGGCCCTGGATGTGGGCTGCGGGACCGGGGAGCTGGCCGCCCACCTGGCCAGAGTGGGCTACGCCGTGGACGCCGTCGACCTCACGGACAGCGCGATCGCCCGAGCCCGCGAGGAGCACGCCGCCGTCGAGGGCGTGCGCTGGCTGCAGCTGGACATCGAGCGCGACGACCCAGCCCCACTGCACGAGGAGGGGTACGACCTGATCACCCTGCGGCTGGTGTACCCGTTCGTGACCGCGTGCCTCCCCTACCGCGGCACCTTGACGGCCGGGGCGAGCGTCGCCGGGATCCTGGGCATGCTGACGGCCGTGCCGCCGACCGCCGCCGCCTTCGGCGGTGGTCTCGGACTGCGGGCCGGTATGCCACTACGGCGTGCGGCCCCCTCGATGCATGACAGCCGGTCAGAAAGATGACCTGAGGCCCCACCGGTTCGCGCTCTATCATGTGAGCTGCCTCATGTGCTGAGACTTTGCCTTCCCGTTACCCGATGCTTATCATCATGTTTTGAACAGTTCATCGGGGGAGGGTGGCTGCTTTGCACACCATGGAATCCCGTCACGCGTCCATCGCCGTCCGAGTGCCTGACCAGCACGCGGAACTGGACGCGCACAGCGCGGGAACCAGCGACTGCACACTACTGCGCGGCGCCGTCAATGATCCACGGGGGATCGAGACACTCACCGGGCGCGAGCGACAGGTGCTCACGCTGCTCGGACACGGCATGCCCAACCGGCTCATCGCCCGGCGGCTGGGCATCGTAGAGCGGACCGCGAAGGCCCATGTGGCCAGCATCGTGGAGAAACTCGGCGTCAGTTCCCGGCTCGAAGCCGCACTGATGGCCCATCTGCACCATCCGCTCATCTGTACCGGGGACATTGTCCCAAGGGACACCTCACCAAGGGCCAATACCCGTACCACAGCGCATGGTTGTTGACTGGGAGACGTCCGTCGGAACAAGAGGCGGGCGTTTCCAATGATCGGGAGAGCGCGATGCAGAAGATCGAGAACGTCAACATCATGGAGCTCGTCGGTGGCTTCGAGGCCTACGCCGACGCCGCCGAGCTGAACTTCGAGGCGTCGGCCGACGCCCCGGCGATCACGCCGACCCTCACCACCATCGCCTACACCAAGGTGAGCGTCGCCGCCGGCACCGCTTCCTGGAAGTACGGCTGCTGATCCAGCAGTAGGGGCGGCCGGTAACGGCTGAACCGAGCGGTCCTGGGCGCGGGCAAGGCGCCCAGGACCGCCACAGCCCATGCCCAGGGTCCGACCCGGGCCGGGCACCACCCATTCTTTCCCGCCTTCGTCCTTTCCTGCCCTTCCTCTTCCGTGACTCCCGGAGGTCCGGCGATGAGCCGCAGTGTCTCTGTTCTCCTGCCCATCGTCCCGACCCGCGCGGAGCAGGCGGCGCCATTCGCCGCGTTCGTACAGTGGCGGGGAGCGCGGGCACTTTGGCAGGGACAGGTGTTCCTCAACGAACAGCACCAGATCCTCACTCAGTTGAGCGGAATGGGCCTGCGCGTCCCGTTCGGGATCGGTGTCTCGCTGATGCCGCTGCGCCATCCCGTCCAAGCCGCCATCGAGGCCCGCACCCTCGCCGCGGCGTCCGGTCACCCGGTCACCGCCGGATTCGGGCCGGGTGCACGCGCCTTCCAGGCAATGGCGCTCGGCGAGCCCTACAAGAGCCCGCTGACGGCCTGCCGCGAATACCTGAACATCGTCCGCGGACTGCTCGACGGCGACGAGGTCGATCAGCGCGGCACCTACTTCTCCTACTCCGGCTCCATCCCGCGCTTGCCCGCACCCCCCGTCGAGATGGGCCTCGGGGTGCTGCGCCCGGGCATGGCCCGGATCGCCGGGGAGACCGCCGACGTGGCGATCACCTGGCTCACCCCGCCGTCGTACGTGCGCGACGTCATCGTCCCCGCGCTGCGCGAAGGAGCCGACGCCGTGGGCCGGCCCGTGCCGCGTGTCGTGTCCATCGTCCCCATGGCCGCCGCGGCCGACGGCAGGAACACCCTGGCCGTCCTCGGCACCGGAAGCTCCAACCACTTCGCCGCGCCGCACTACCGGGACATGCTGACCCGTGCCGGCGTCGAGGTGGACGGTGAGGACCCGTCGGCGACCGCCAAGAGCCTGCTCGCCGCGGGGGGAGCCCTCACCGGCGACCCCGCGGAACTGGCGGCGGGTATCGCCGCGTACCACGCGGCGGGTGCCGACGAGGTGGTCCTCAACAACGCCGGACTCGGGATGCTGGAGGGACCGCGGGCCGTCCTGCGCGACCTGGAGGCGCTGTTCAACGGGAACGGCTGGTAGCCGCCATGACCGACCCCACCGAGCGCACCGGGGGCACCGGTTCCGCCGCACGCACCGAGCCCGCCGGGCTCGGCTTCACCCGGCTCCTCTTCATCGCCACCGGCTCCGTCTCCGCCGCCGAACTGCCCTCCTGGATCGCCTGGCTGCGCTCCACCCACCCCACTCTGGAGATCCAGACCATCCTCACCCGCAGCGCCCAGCGGTTTGTCACGCACGAGGCCCTCAACCTGCTCACCGGCCGCCGCACCCTGGTGGACGCCTGGCCGGACGAGCCCGTGCTGCGCGCCCCGCACGTCGACCTGACCGCCTGGGCCGAGGCCGTACTCGTATACCCCTCGACGTTCTCGTACACCGCCCGCCTCGCGCTCGGCCTCGCCGACAGCCCCTCGCTGCTCACCGCGCAGTGCACGGCGGCGCCCGTCGCAGTCGCCCCCGCGCTGCCGCCCGGCGGCGCCCAGAGCCATGCCTACCGCCGCCACGCCGAGGCCCTCGCGGAGCGCCCCAACTGCGTCGTCGTGCCGCCCGTGCCCGCGCTCAGCCTGACCACCGGGCGCACCGACAGCTGGGTCCCGGCCCCGCTCCCCGATGTGGTGGACGGCCTCGCCGCGCTGCACCGCAGCATCACGGCGGAGCCGACGCCATGAGCGGCGTCGTGGTCGACGCCTTCGCGACAGGCCTGCTCTCCACCACCGTCACCGCCCTGCCCGACGGCGGCCACCGCTGGCTGCACCGGCCCGGTGCGGGGGCTCCGGAGGCCTTCGCATCGCTCACTGCCCGCCTGCGCGAGCTCGTCGAGCAGACCTCCCCCGGCCCGGGTGCCCGCCTGCTGACCGGGGATCCCGCGCCGGACGGCGCCCGGACGTACGCCGCCCCCGGTCCATACTCCGTGGCCCACTGGCTCATCACCGGGGGTGGACCGCATGCCGTCCCCGGCGGCCACAGCGCGCTCACCGGAACCCTCAGGGAGGCCGGGGCGCTGCTCGCCGCACTCCACGGCCGGCCCGTCCCCGAGGAGGCCCGGCGGCCCGCGCGCGCGGTCGTCCGGCTCCACGCCTGGCTGTCGGGCCGTACGACCGCCGGCGGAGCCACCGCCGCGGACCTGCTGGGCGAGGCGGCCGTGGCCCCCCTGCTCGCCCGGGTGGCGCAAGCCCTCGGCCCCGCGGACGGCCACGTCCTGTCACACGGCGCGCCGGGCCTCGGCTCGCTCCTCCCCGCCGCCGGAGCCGCACCGGCGGTGCTGCTGACGGGCGAAGACCTGTGCGCCGCCCCGCCCCATTTCGACCTGGGCTGGCTCGCCGGGGAACTCCTGGAGTTCCGCTGGCTGCTGGGCGCCGCCGCCGACCCGCAGGTCTGGCAGCAGCTGCTGGACGCCCTCTTCGACGGCTACGGCGGCGACGCCGCGGCCGCGCGTGAGGGCCACCTGCACGGCACCGCCCTGCGCGTTGCGCTGCACGCGCACGACACGGCTGCGTACATCCCGGCCTCGACCGGCCAGGCCCGCCTGTACGGCCTGCTCGCCACCACCCTCACCGAGGAGGCGGCCGCATGACCGACGGCACGGGCATACGCAGGCTGACCCTCGGCAACGGGCTGCGCGTACTGATCGACACGACCGCCGCGGGCGGCCTCACAGCGGTCTCGGTGCACTACGGCGTCGGCTTCCGCTCGGAGCCCGAAGGAAGCGCCGGCGTCGCACACCTGCTGGAACACATGATGTTCGAGGGCAGCGAACGCTTCCCCGACCGCGCTTACTTCGCCGACCTCCTGGCCGACGGCGGATCCGCCGAGGGCACCACCCACCAGGACTACACGGACTACGTCCACGTCGTTCCCGCCATGGCCCTGGAGCGCGCGCTGGCCGCCGAGGCCGACCGGATGCGCGCCCCCCGCTTCACCGTGGACGCCCTCGCCGAGCAACTCACCGGCATCGAGGCCGAGATCAAGGCCGCCGTGTACGACGCTCCGCTTGGCGGCCTGCCCTGGCCCCTGCTGCCCGCACTGCTCTACGACCGCTGGGCCAACACCCACAACGGCTACGGCGACCTGCCCGACCTCGCCCACCTGACCCCCGAGGACTGCGCCGGCTTCTTCCGCGAGCACTACACCCCCGGCAACGCCGTACTCACGGTGAGCGGCGCGGACGGCCCCGAACAGGTCGCCGCCCTCGTCACCCGGCACTTCGCCGCGGTTCCGGTCGGACCCGCCCGGCCCGAGACAGCGCACCGCCCGGTCCTGGCCGAACCCCCGCTCACCGCGGACCGGGTGAGCGTACGGACCGTGCCCGGCGGTGGCGCCGTCTGCCTCGGCTACCGGTTGCCCGACCCTGCGACCGACCTCGATGGCTACCTCGCCCGGTTCGTGGCCGCCCGGCTGCTGGCCGTGCCGCCGGTCGACGCGGGCTGCGGATTCTTCGGCCCGCTGGACGCGCTCGACCACGACACCCTCGTCATCACCCTGCCCGCCGCCGACGAGGACGGGGTACGGGCCGCGCTGCACCGCGTAGACGAGGCGCTGCGCGCCATCCTGGACGTCGCGGAGGTCGCCGACGCCGAAGTCCGGCAGGCGGCCCGGCGGCTCGCCGACGACCACCTGCGCGCCCATCACGGGCCGGGGCCCCGGGCCCGCGCGCTCGGCCGGCTGGAGATCCTCTTCGGCGAGCCGGCCCGCAACGTGGGCGGCTTCGCCGGCGAATGGCTGCACCGCGCGGTGCACGACATCGTCACCTCCCGCGGCGACGCCGACACCGCCGCCTTCGCCGGGCTGTCCATGACGCGCGAGACCGTGCTCGCCCGCGGCGCGGAGAAGCTCGCCCGGCTGCGCCCGGTGGTCCAGGAGTTCTGCCGCGGCTACCGCGACGCGCGGCCCGACGCCGATCCGGGCCTGGCCGAGCGCGCCACCGCCTTCGCGGGCTGGCACCTGCTGGACCGGCTGCTCGCCGGGGCCATGCGCTCCAACCGGCTGCTCGGCATCGAGCGGGCCGCCGCCGGCATCGGGCACACGGCCCTGCTCGACCCCGCCCGCTTCACCCACGTCGTCGGACTCGGAGACGCCTCGTGACCACCGCCGCAGCCCCCACCGAGCCGCTCACCCCCGGACCGGCCACCGCCGAACCGGCGCCGGCCTCCCCCCTGGCCCCCGACCTCGCCGACGCCCTGGCGCGGATCCACCTCTCCGCCGACGGCCTCACCGCCACCGTCGGGCCCCGCACCATCGAGGGCGAATCCGCCCGCGAACTCCAGCAGCGGCTGGGGGCGGCGCTGTACGAGGTGTTCCACACGGGCCGAGCCGAGGCGGACACCCGCCGCCGGAGCATGGCCCCGCGGGACCGCGGCTTCGAGCGGGAGCTGGCGGCGGCGCTGCCGCACCGCGAGATCCAGCGCACCGGCGTCCTGCTCCGGGCTCCGCAGGAACCGGGCAGCGGTGAGGCGCTGGTGTCCTGGGACGGTGTACGCGTCCGGGTGCCCGTGGACCAGCTGACCGCGGACGGCCCGCTCGTCGCCGGCGCCGAGGTGCGCTCCCCCGCCTCCCCGGCCCGCCCCGCGCTCTCGCCCGGGTTCTTCTACGCCATGGGCTCCCGCGAGCCGCGCTTCGACGACGAACTGCTCCGGGTCTACGTCCACATCACCGAACCCGGACGCGCCCCGGTGATCTGGGGGACCGTACTGGAGCAGCTGGAGGCGGCGGGAGCCGGCTACCACGCCAAGGTGCTGTCGGGTCCGGCCGACTACCCGCGGCGCGACGCCCTCGTCGTCTACCTGGGCAGCGAGTCCTGGGGCTCCTGCCACACCATCGCCGACGCCGTCCGCGCCCTGCCCGGCACCGGCCCGGACACCTCGGTCTTTGCCCACCGGCTCGGGCCCGGCACGGCCGTGGCCTGGGAGCCGGACGACTCCCGGCCCGGCGCGGGCGGGCTGAGCTTCGGCCAGCACCGCGCGTCAGCGCTGGCCGAGGCGGCCGTACGGGCCACGACCGGCTCCGAGAGCGCGCACGAGGCGTTCAGCAGCGCGGGCATCGACCCGGGCGCCCCCTACCGGAACCTGGCCTCTCCGGACCTCCCCGCCCGCTGAGCGGGCCGGCGGCCCGCGCCGAACGGGCCGGACCGGCCCCGTAGGACTCCCATCCCCCACCCCCACCCAAGGCGGAAGGCAGCACCATGCAACACCCCCCCGAAGGAGACGCGGTCCCGGCGGCCGTGGAAGTGCGCGGGCTCCGCAAGGAATTCGACGGCAAGGTCGCCGTCGACGGAGTCGACCTCACCGTCCCCCGGGGCAGCTTCTACGGCCTGGTCGGCCCCAACGGCGCCGGCAAGACCACCAGCCTGTCCATGATCACCGGCCTGCTCCGGCCTGACGCGGGCACCGTGACGGTCGCCGGGTACGACGTCTGGCAGGACCCGTACGAGGCCAAGCACCGCATCGGCATCCTCCCCGACGGCCTGCGCCTGTTCGAGCGGCTGTCGGGACGGGAGCTGCTGCGCTACACGGGACGTCTGCGGGAGCTGCCGGCCCCCGACACCGAGGCACGCGCCGAGGAACTGCTCGACGTGCTCGGCCTCACCGAGGCCGGCGACAAACTGGTCGTCGACTACTCCACCGGCATGCGCAAGAAGATCGGCCTGGCGGCCGCACTGCTGCACAACCCGCCGGTCCTCTTCCTCGACGAACCCTTCGAGAGCGTCGACCCGGTGTCGGCCGAGACGATCCGCGAGGTGCTGCGCCAGTACACCGCGACCGGCTCGACGGTGGTCTTCTCCAGCCACGTCATGGAGCTGGTGGCCGCCCTGTGCACCCATGTCGCCATCCTGGCGAAGGGCCGTGTGATCGCCGACGGCACGCTCGACGAGGTACGGGCCGGCCGGAGCCTGAACGAGCGCTTCATGGAACTGGTCGGCGCCCCGGCCGGTAAGGCGAAGGGAGGGAGCCTCGCGTGGTTGGGGTCTTCGTCGGGCTGAAAGTCGCCCTCCTGCGCAGCAGTCTGCGCCGCAGTACCGCCCGTGCCGTGGGGTTCGTGGCCGGCACCGTCATCAGTGTGGCCGGGGCCTGCTACGCGGCGGTGGGCCTGGCCCTGGGCCAAGGCGAGCCGGACGCGGCCGATTTCGCCGTCCTGGCCTTCGCCGGGCTGGCCGTCGCCTGGCTGGCGCTGCCGCTGTCCTTCGGCGCGGGTGGCGACGAGAGCTCGGATCCGACCCGGCTCGCCGTGCTGCCCGTCCGGCCGCGCCGGCTGATCGCCGGGGCCACCGCCTCCGCGCTCATCGGCCCGGGGCCGCTGTGCACCCTGGTCCTGATCACCGGAGCGGTCGTCGGCGCCGCCGAGGGCGCGTTCAGCAGCTTCTCCGCCGCGTTCGTCACCGTCCTCGCCGTTCCGCTGATGCTGCTGCTGTGCGTGGTCGCCTCCCGGGCCGTACTGGCCTCCTTCGCCCGCGCGCTGACCGGCCGGCGCGGCAAAGACGCCGCCGCCCTCGGCGGCGTACTGACCGCGGTCGGCGGCTACGCCGCCTACCTGCTGCTGACCACCGCCGGGTCGGGGCTCGCTCTGCCGCCCCTCGTCGTACGGATCCTGCGCTGGACCCCGCCGGGCTGGCCGGCCGACGCGATCCGGGCCGCCGCCGACGGCAGGACCGCCACCGCCCTGCTCGAACTGGCGGGGACCGCCGCCCTGATCGCGCTGCTGATGGTGTGGTGGCACGGCTCCCTGGCCCGGTTGATGACCACGACGGACTCCTCCACGGCCCAGGCCGTCAAGGTCCGGGCGGGCCGGACGACAGGCCTGCGGGCCCGGCTGCTCACCTCCAGCCGGACCCTGCTCGTCGCCCACCACCAGTTCAGCGCCTTCGCACGGTCGCCGAGGCACCGGATGACGATGATCGCGGCGCTGGCGTACGCGCTGCTGTTCCCGGTCGTGATGGCGGCGGCCGGCATGCGGACCCCGTACGCCGCCGTCGGCGGCGCCTGGGTCTTCGGACTGACCGTCCCCGGAGTGCTGTTCGCCCTCGACGGCTCCGCGATCTGGAGCAACGTCGCGACGCTGCGCACCGTGGCGCAGGCCCGCGCCGAACTCGTCGGCCGGCTGCTCCCCCAGCTGGTGGTCATCGCGCCCTGGCTCACCGCCGTCGCCACCGGCGTCGCCCTCGTCACCGGGCGCACCGACCAGCTCGCGGCCGCGCTCGGGGTCAGCTTCGCGTTGCTCGGGGTGACCTTCGCGATGGGCATGGCCATCAGCGTGTTCCACCCCTACCCGTACCCCGAGGACCCGTGGAGCGTGAGTGCGCCCGGCCAGAGCGGCGGCTACCACCTGGCGAACTTCTTCAGCTCCATCCTCGGCGTGGTGGCAATCGTCCCGGTGATCGCGGGCGCGATCACCCTGAACGGCTCCGCCTTCTTGTGGCTGCTGCTGCCTCTGGGTACGGCGTACGGCCTGCTGGTCGTCCTGGTCACCCTGCGGACCATGGGACGGCGGCTGTTCGACAAGGCGCCCGAGATCCTCACCACCCTGCGGATGTCCTGACCCACCGACCGGACGAAGGAACCACGACGATGAAAGACTCGGCCACCCGCTCCCTGCTCGGGCACGCCCGCCCACAGCGCAAGGCCCTGATCGCAGGCGCGGCACTGAGCGCGCTCGGCGGGGTCGCCGGCCTCGCCCAGCCGTTGGTGGCCAAGTCGTTCGTCGAGACGCTGGCCGTCGACGAGCCGGTCTCCCGCCAAGTGCTGCTCCTCGCCCTGCTGATCGTGGGCGGGGCGCTGACCAGCGCGTTCGGCATGTACGCCGTCGAACGGGCGGCCGAGAGCGTGGTACTGGGCGCCCGCAGGCAGCTGATCTCACGGCTGCCCCGGCTACGGGTCGCGGACCTGGACCAGCGGCCGCCCGGCGATCTCATATCCCGGGTGACGGCCGACACCACCCTGCTGCGCGAGGCAGCGACCAACAACCTCGTCGACACGCTCATCGGCTCCGTCACCCTGCTCGGCATGCTCGTCCTGATGGCCTGGCTCGACGTCGTCCTCTTCCTCGCCGTGCTCGGTGTCGTTTTCGCCATCGGCGTGTGCACGGCCCTGGTCATGCCCCGCATCGCCCGGGCGAGCAAGGAGGCCCAGGAAGCCCTCGGCGAGCTGGGTTCGGGGCTGGAGCGGCTGCTCGGAGCGATCCGTACGGTCAAGGCGAGCGGCGCCGAACAGCGGGAGAGCGCCGCCCTGGAAGGTTCGGCGCACGGCGCCTGGCAGGCGGGCCTGCGGGCCGCCCGCTGGGGTGCGGTGGCCAGCACCTCCAGCGGCCTGGTGGTGCAGCTGGCGTTCCTGACCGTGCTCGGCCTGGGCGGGGCACGGGTCGCGAACGAGTCGATGAGCGTCGCCTCGCTGATCGGCTTCCTGCTGTACCTGTTCTACCTGGTGGGGCCGGTCGCGCAGCTGGCGAGCGGGATCAGCGGCCTCCAGGTGGGTACCGCCGCGGTCCGGCGCATTCACGAGGTGTTGGAACTCTCCCCCGAGGAGGGGGAGGAGCCGGCCGGGTCCGGCGGCACGGCCGGCGGCCGTGCCGTAGCGGCAGCCGAGGCCGAGGCCGCGGCCGACCAGGGCGCCGGGATCGTCTTCCGGGACGTCGTCTTCCGCTACCGCGAGGACGGCCGACCCGTCCTGGACGGGGCCGGCTTTGAGATCAGCCCCGGCGGGCTGACCGCCGTCGTCGGGCCCTCCGGGACCGGCAAGAGTACGTTGTTCGCCCTGTTGGAGCGCTTCTACGACATCGACAGCGGCAGCATCACCGTCGACGGGCGCGACCTGCGCGACTGGAATCCGGCCGAGCTGCGCCGGAACATCGGCTACGTCGAGCAGGACGCCCCCGTGCTGGCGGGCACCCTGCGCGACAACCTGATGCTCGCCGCCTCCGGCGCGAGCCCGGACGAACTCCGGCGCGTACTGGAGCAAGTACGGCTCACCGCCCTGGTCGACAGCCTGCCGCAGGGCCTCGACACGGAGGTTGGCCACCGGGGCGCGGCCCTGTCCGGCGGCCAGCGCCAGCGGATCGCCATCGCCCGCGCGCTGCTGCGACGGCCCCGGCTCCTGCTGCTCGACGAGGCCACCTCGCAGCTCGACGCGCTCAACGAGAGCGAGCTGCGCGAGGTCGTCGCGGAGATTGCACGCACCACCACCGTCCTGGTGATCGCCCACCGCCTGTCCACGGTGACCGGCGCCCGGCGCATCCTCGTCCTGGAGGACGGCCGGGTGCGGGCCGCCGGCACACACGCCGAACTCCTACGGGAGGGCGGGCTGTACGCGAGGCTGGCCGCGACCCAGACGCTCGGCACCACCCAGCCGGAGCCGGAGCCGGCCACCGACTGACCGGCGCCTCGGAGACCTCGCAGTCACCACCGAATTCATGACAAATCTCAGTATGTGGCGTTAAGGCCCTGTGTCATGCTGAATGTATGCACTTTGAGGCGCTGGCGATGGCGCAGGCCCACCGCCCGGACGTGGCCGTCCTCGACATCGGGCAACCGGGGTCGGACGGAGTCCAAGTCGCCGCGGCCCTACAAGAAAGGATCCCGGACTGCCGTACCGTGATCATCGCAGAGAGCGGCGGGGCGGGGCGGCTGAAGCAGTGTCTTTTCCGTGGGGGCACGGGGCGTCATGTCGAAGTCCGCGTCCGCGGAACAGCTGGTGGCGGCGATTCACATCGTGCATTCCGGCGGGCGGTACGTGCATCCGGAGCTCGTCGCGGATGCCATCGTCTCCGACGGCGCCACCTGACGGGACCGCGACCCGACGGGCGCGGCCCCGTCGCGGCAGCCCGGTCCTCCGGGTGCCCCGCACAGCGGGACGGCTCCCGGCCCGACATCCTCGAGCATGGTGAGGACGGTGCTGGGCGGACCGAGCGGAATGGTCCGGCAGGATCCTGCCGAGACCCTAATCCGTTGGCTATCGGTTCGAGTCCGACATGGCCTACAGCTCCCAGGCGGGGGTTAATCCCTCTGACCTGCTACTGAGCGCCCCACCCGGTTTCGGCCAGGTGGGGCGCTCAGTCGTTTCCGGGCCCGTGCGTGAGCGATGCGTGAGCGGACGGCCCGTCATCCCCTGGTCAGGAGGCGGACGGGCGGGCACGAGGCACCAGCTGGGCCGCTGCTTCGGCGGCTGCCTGGTCGACCTCGGGGAGCATGCTCGTGTGTCCGAGGTCAGGGTGATCGTGGAGTGCCGGAGCGTCTCCTTGATCGTGTGGAGGTCGCCGCCACCGCCGTGGGTGAGGGTGGCCGAGGCGTGGCGTAGATCACGAAGGGTGATCGGCGGCAGGTCCGTGCGGGCCAGGACCTGACGGAAGGTCTCCGAGGCGGTCTCGGGGTGGAGCCAGGCGCCGTTCTCCTGGGCTGGCCGGGAGTGGACCGAGGTCCGCTCCGCGATGCCGGTGCCGGCCTGGCTCCTCAAGCGCGGCGGACGCCCGGAGACGTACTGCCACCGCGAGATACTCGACGCGGTGCGCTGCCTCGTCGACCACGGCGTCAAGTGGATGGCCCTGCCGGTCGACTTCCCGTACTGGCGGCCCGTCTACGACTTCTTCCGCCGCTGGCGGACCTACGACTACGTGCGTGAACTGTACGAACACCTGCGCCGCGCGGCAAGGGAACGCACGGGCCGCAACCTCGAGCCCAGCGCGGGAATCATCGACAGCCAGTCAGTGGACACCCCCGAGACCGTCGGCGAGGACAGTCGCGGATACGACGGCGGCAAATCACGCGACGGGCGCAAGCGCCACATCCTGACCGACACCGAGGGCCTGCTCCTGGAGCAGCGGCCATAACGACCGTCCGAGCGGCGTTGATTCCCAAGCCTATAGCGCGGGTTCGATTCCCGTCATCCGCTCCACGACAAAGCCCCAGGTCAGCGACCCGGGGCTTGTTTATTGTCTAGACCTCTCGGGGGCCGCCGCGCCTGGTGGCCGCAACGTGCTCGCGTTCGGTGGACGGTGCGTCGTAGACGAGGCCGGTCGCGCGTGCGTTGAACTCGTCGATGTTGGTGCACGTGAGCGCCGGGTCGGCCGAGTACGTGCCGCGCTGGGACATGAGGATCAGATCACGGTCGCGGTTCATGCCGCCGTCGATGGCCATCTTGGCCTCTCCGACCGCGTCGTCGCCGGGTCCGCCGGCGAGCCACACGACCGGGTCGGGTTCGGGTTCGCTGGCCTTGGCCGCCACGATCGCGACACCGAGTTTGATCTTCCGGCCGTCGGGCTTGGTGCGGTTCTCGGGGACCGTGAGCGTTCCGCAGCGGGCCCCTTCGAGTTCGGGGACCGGATCCGCGGTCCGCGGGCAGGGGCCCGGCTCGAAGGTGGCATCGCCCACCGTCCGGGCGACCGTTCCGATCGGCTCTGCGGTGCTGGTGCCCGCCTGGGCGGGTGTCGCGAGCAGGCCCGTGATGAGGACCCCGGTGGCCGCTGCGGCCCACCTGTCGTGGTGCCGTCGCGCGGTGCGGTGGCGACGGGGTGCGGGGTTGAGAGGCATCTGCCCTCCCGTCACCTCGGGGTGATCGTGAACGGTTTCGGGGTGAGACCGGCCACGCAACCGGTGTCGGGCGCGGTCGGATCCTTGAGGAACGAGGCCAGCACCTGCTGGGCGCACGGCGACTGGGGGACCACCCAGTGCCCGATGCCGGGGACCAGTACGGAGGTCGAGTTGGGCAGCGTACGGGCCGCTTGCTTCGCCAGGTCCGCCCCGGTCTTCAGGTCGAAGGTACCGTGGATGATGAGCGTCGGAATGGTGCTCTGGGTGACCACCCGCTGGGTGGCGGAGCGGTCCGGAACGTTCCAGATGCGGCACACGTCGTGCTCGAAGGGGAGTTGCGGCCCCTGGGCGAGGACGGTGTCCGGCCAGTCGGGGAAGGCCTTGCGGCCCGCGTTCAGCACGTCGGATTTCGATGTGCCCGGCGCCCACTCGCTGCACACCACCGACTGCGTGAGGCCATGGGCGGTCATGCCGACCGGCTGAACCGACTCGGCCGCGCGGGCCTTCGCGAAGCGCTCCGTGTCTCCGCGGCTGAGCTCGTCGAGCGCCGCCGGGACGTCGACGGGCAAGACGGCGTTGGCGACCAGTACGTTCACCAGTGCGCCCCCGTCGATGTCGACCTTGACCGGGGCACCGCCCTTCGGCGGACTGGCGGTCAGCGTCAGCGGCTGCGCCTCAAGCTTGCGCACCTGCTTGGTCAGCGTACGGGCGACGTCGGGGTAGCGAGCCTTGCAGGCGGGCTCGGCCGCGCACGCGTCCGCGATGGCCTTGACGCCCTCCTCGTAGTTGGGCCAGGTCACCGGCAGGCGGGTGAGGTTCGAGGGCGAGAGCGAGTCGATCGCCACCGCACGGATGCCCTGGGGATGCTCGCGCATGTAGGTCATGGCCAGGTTGCTGCCGTAGGAGTACCCGTAGACGTTCCACTCCTTGAGGCCCAGTGCGGTGCGCAGGTCGGCGAAGTCCGCCGCGTTCTCCGTGCTGTTGTAGGCGGCCAGGTCGATCCCCTCGGCCGCCAGGCGGTCCCGGCACTGCTTCACCGCGTCCAGCAGGGAGCGCTTGTGGGCCTCCGAGTCGTAGCGCAGGCCCGCGGCCTTGGCGTTGTGCCGGTCGATCTCCGGGCAGGCGAGGTTCGGCTGGCCGTAGAGGTTGCCCCGCTGGGCCATGATGATCAGGTCCCGGTCCCGGTTCAGGCCGGAGTCGACGAGGAAGGGGATGTCGTCGAACGTATCGCCCCCCGGGCCGCCCGCCATGAACACCACGGGGACCTGGCCGGGCTTCGGCGCCGTGGCCGGGATGACCGCCACGGGCAGTTTGATGGTCCGGCTGCCGACCTTGGTCCTGTTCTCTGGGACTTCCAGGAACCCGCACTTCGCGCTGCTGAGCGCCTCGATCGGCTCGGGCGGTTTCGGGCAGGGACCGGGCACGAACCGTGACGGATCGGGCGGGGCCTGTGGTGACGCGACACTGCTCGATGCCCCGCCGAACGCCGTCAGGCAGACCAGGACGGCCGCGGCGGCCGCCGCGCTGATCGGGTGCTTGGACATGCGGTCCCGCTCCTCTGCCGACTTCGCGGCCGCCCGGGCGGGCCGAACCGCAGTGGGTTGGGTGGATCGCACTACCTCAACAGTAGCCCGTGGCGCGAACCCGCGCATACAGAGGGCCGTCGGCACGCTCCGGAACACAGTCGTGCCGCAGGAAACGGACGGGCAGGACGCCGTTCCGGGAATGCAGCCGAACCGTCACCGCTTGCCGGTGCAAAGCCGGTTCAGCAGCACTGATGAAATGTCGTCTCGAACCCACTGCGATGAGCGAAGCCACCCCGATCTCGGCAGCGGGAAGGGCACGTGCCCCATCCGTGCCCTTCGGAGCGGTAAACAGGGGTCAACACGGGTACTGACGGACCCTCACAAGAGGCTTTGCCCACCGACGTATCCCCAGGTCAGAGGCCATATGGCCACCCAGGGCAGCGTTGATTCCCAAGCTTATAGCGCGGGTTCGATTCCCGTCATCCGCTCGTGAAGGAAGCCCCAGGTCAGAGACCTGGGGCTTCCTTGTTGTCTAGACCTACTCAGGAGTCCCGCACCACTTGCGCACCACTTGACCCCTGAGCGGCCTGCTCGGCGGCCTTCTTCCGGGCGGCCTGCACCATCCCGTCCAGGCCCCCGGCAGCCTCCTTCGGCCGCTCGTGGTCCGAGTGCTGGTAGATCAATGCGGCCTTCTCGAAGGACTGGCCCACTTGCGCCCGAACGTCGTACGCGGGAACGGCCCCCCTTCTCCCCGGCACTGCGCCCGGACCCCAGACACAGCAGTGGCCCAGACCATCGCTGGCGCCAGTCGGCGAGATCGGACGAGCCTCGGCCCGGTAGGCGACGTTTCTTGAGGTCCAGTCGAGGACGCCGCGAAGCCGCGGCCTGGGTACCGACCGGGGCACGTGCGTGTCCGCGGTCGCCGTCCCCTCTCACAGCCGTCCGGGCTTGGAGGAGGCGCTGCGCGCCGCCGAGGCGGACAAGGCGGGCACCTGTCCTGCGTTGCCGGCTCACCGCTGCCGGGCTCGTCCTGCGCCGACCGCCAGCGCGCTCCCAGCCGTGATCGTTTGCGGACGCATCCCTGCACATGCAGCAAAGGAATGCACGAACCCCGGTACCGAATTTGCGGTGGCACTCCCCGCAGGCCTGCCGTGGGCCGGAGCCTCCGTGCTGATCACCAACCAGCGCGGTCAGGTCCTGGTCCAGCGCGTCAGCTACCGTCCCACCCGCCTGTTGCCCGGCGGTGCCGTCGACAAGGGCGAGTCCCCCGCCCGGGGCGCTGCCCGCGAGCTGGAGGAGGAGCTCGGGGTCATGGCGACCGTCACCCGCGGGCTGGCCGTTGACTGGGTCTCCCCCGCCGGCCGCACAGCGTCCCCTGCCGTGAAGTTCCCCGGCGAGATCCTCCACGTCTTCGACGGTGGCGTCTGGGACGAGGACCGGATCGCAGCGATCCGGCCCGTCACCGGGCGAGATCGAGGCCGTCGAGTTCGTCGAACCTGCTGACCTGCCTGCTCTGATGTCTCCGGGCGATGCCCGCCGCGCCCTGTCCGCGCTCCGCGCCCGCATCGCCGGCGCCGGTCCCGCGTTCCTTGAGGACGGGCTCCCGATCGCCCCCACCGTCCTTGACCGGGTCGGCGTGCTGCGCACCGCACGAGCCCGTCACCACTTTCCCTTCCATCCCCGCCCGGTCCCCGAAGGCCTCACGGTCCGTCAGTCCTGGGCCTGGAGCTTCGCCCCGGACGGGCGTGTACTCGTCCTCCCCGGCCAGGTTGGAGCAGCCTCACCTCGAGGTGAGCACCAAGTCGTTCACGGTGGCGTTGTGGGCCCACGCGGCGTGTGCGGTGCTGCTGGGCGTGGCCGCGGGGCTCGGCTGGATCAGCGGGTGGTGGACGTCCCTCGCGCTGGTGCAGCTGTTCGGAACCTCCGCGTTCTACACGGCCGGCCAGAAGCCCCTGCCGGGCAAGCACCGGCAGCTGTTGCACGCCGCCTCCGTGCTGGGCGTCGCCAGCGTGGCAGTGCCACTGCTGGCCTTCGGGGTGCTGCCGTGGTGGGTGTGGCTGCTGCCGCTGCTGTGCTGGGCTGGCGGCTACGGTCTGGCCAGCGATGCGAGCGGGGACGGCGCGAGGAAGGCGAAGGCGTGAGCGGATACGACGCCCTGGGCGTGGGCGAGGAGCACGGCCGCCGCCTCGACGCACTCAAGCGCAGCCAGGACACCTTCGAACGCAACACCGACTACGCCCTGTCCAACCTCAAGTCGAAGCTGTCCGACATCGAGGAGACGGTGGAACGCCTTGAGGATCGTGAGCGCAGCACCGAGCGGCGCTTCGACACCCTCGAGGCGGACCTGCAGGAAGCCAAGGAGACCGCCGAGGCGCGCTCCGACGAGTTGGAGGAATCCATCTCCGCGACGGAGAAGGGGCTGGAGAGGCTGACCACGCGGGTGAGCGCGCTGGAGCGGCACCTGCGGCAGGCCGAGGGCGCCGTCGTCGTCGACCTGGACGTCGACCGCGGAGAAAAGCTGAGGGGCCTCGGTCTCGCCGTCGAGGAGGGGCTCGCTGCCGAGGAAGCCCTCCTCTCCGCGCACCAGCGCAACGTCCTCCAGGTACGGATCACCCACTACCAGCAGGCGCGGCAGGCACTGGCCGGGCACCGCTCCACCGTCCGCGACGCCGCCTCCGTACTGGCGTCCACGGCGGCCGGCGACCCGCGCCGCAAGAAGGCCGAGCAGGCGTTCACCACGGCTGCGGCCGAAGCCGAGAAGGGCCAGGAACAGATCGGGCGACTGGCCGAGAGCGCCCAGGGCGCCCAAGCCGAGCAGGCCGCGGACAACGCCCGGCGTGCGAAGTCGGCAGCGGTCATCGAGGCCGGCCAACGTGCGCACACCCAGCTGCGGGTACGCCTGCGCAGCCGGTTGTCCGACGCGCTCACCGGCACCGACCTGCTGCCCGTGTGGTTCACGACGGCGCTCGGCCCCATGGCTCCCCCACGCCGTGCGGAGAAGTGGCTGGAGACCGCCCTGGATGTCCTGGCCTACCGGGTGACATACCAGGTCACCGATCCCGTCCTCGCACTCGGCAGCACACCCGACGCGAGCCAAGCCCCTCGCCGGGCAGCACGGTTCAACGAGCTGAAACGGGACCTGCGCGACTGGGGGTAACCGTGCGCTCCCTCGGCCCGCCCAGCGGTACAGGCCGGACCGAGTTCGCGCCCCCCATCCAGACATTCCTGATACTCGCGGTGTCCCGCGGCACCGCCTGGCCAGCTCGCAGCTTCGGCAATCGACGACTGCGGCTGGCCAGGGCAACAGTACGCTGTGGCTGCCGCAGCAGCGCGAGAGAGCAGGTTCCATGCCGTACAGCGGAAGCGCCAATGTCACCATCGGCGATCACCGGCTGGAAGACGTCCAGTTCGTGTGGGAGGACATGTACAGCCCCAAAAGGCGCGGCCAGGTCGGCTGGGGAATGGGGATCGAGCTTCCCGCAGTCATCGACATGGTCCGCCTGGTGGCAGCTGGTGCGGTCTCGGCCGGCGATCTTGTGAGGCACATGGAGGCCCTCGCTGAGAAAATCCAGACGGAGTACAAACCGTTGTCGCCGGATGACGAAGACGACGTCTGGGGAGCTGCTTGTCCGGCGGCCGGCTGCGAGGTGTGCGACGCGGCGAGAGAGGAATTCGACGCGATCGCGGCGAAGACCCTCGTACAGAGGAAGCGGCTTCAGGACCCAGACACCTACCCGTACGCCGCCGGCAAGCACACTCTGCACAGCAGCTCCTGCCGTCAAACGCGGGAGTCGATCGGCGAGATCCCCGGCACGGACGACTGGTGGGGCAGCGCGGAAGCAATGCTGCACGATCTGCGCCAGTTCGCGCACAAGGGCCTGCGGAACACGGGCTGGGCCACCCTCATGGTGATGCTGACTGCCGAAGAAGCAGTGCAGTGGATCGACAACCACACGGGGCCCCGCGGCGGCGCCCAGTACAAACTCTGCAAGGTCTGTCAGCCTCAGGCCCCCCAGCGCTAGCTGGCCCTGCTGGCACGTTCAACCGAGCGAGGCTGGTGACCGGCCTTCTCCGCTCGTGCCCGGCGCAGGGCGGCGGCGCTGTGCGCGGGCTTGCTCGATCAGGGCTGGCGCATCGTCGGGGACGGTGTCGGGCTCGGGAAACGCGCGGCGAGACAGCTCCCGCATCGCGGCGGTTTACCGCTCCACCGCTTGGGCAATGGCCGGGTCGACGCGGGACGGCGGCGAGGTCGGGTCGACGGCCGCCGTGGCGGGGCCGACCTTCCTGGGGGCGGGCGGCAGGACGTGCAGGGTGCGCACGCTCGCGCCCTACACCTTCTCGTTGGCCGCTTCGATCAACTTCGGCACGCTCCAGCGCAGCTTCGTGCCCTGCGCGGGAGCGTCGAGGCTGACGTCCAGGCAGCCGGTGTCCGCATGGAATTTCACGGCCTGGACGTGCTTGGCGAGCTCGGGCGCGGCCGCGGCGACGATTTCGGCAAATCAGATGAGGCAAGAATGACCATGAAGCTGACATTCGAAGGCGACTGGCGCGCGACGGTGACGGACGATCCGCTGTGCATCACTCCCCGCTTCAATGGCGACGCCTCTGTTGACGTTGTGGGCTACACGGACGTGGTGGAGCGTGAGCGGTTCCTCGCGGACACCTTCGGCAGCCAGGACCGGCTTTGGGACGCGCCTGACATCCTTCGGTTCGACAAGGACAGCCGAGAGCTGGTCGGGGCGGAATTCCACTGGCCGGAAGAGTCCGCCTCCGCCGAGGAAGTCGCCCGCCTTCCCCTCACCCCCGCGGTACGCCCGGGCGGGCTCCGTGCAGACGAGGCCCGGGACTTGCGGCATGAGAGGTGCACCGTGCTCTGCCGCGCCCCCGGGGACACCGTGCTGACCTGTCTACGCGACCTCGACGTCCTCGACAAGCCACTGGACGCCCGCGTCGGCATCCCCCCGACATGGCACTCCTCGTCCAGCACGGCTCCGTGGTCGGCTGGAGCCTCACGGATCCCGCACGGTACCTCACCACCGCGTACACCGACCCCGACCCCGACCCACCTTCCATCGCCACCCGTCGCCTGCTCACCGAGTGCCTGGACCTGATCACCGCGCCGGTGGTCGACGACGTGGTGGAGGGTGCACCCGCCGCCCTGGCCCGGCTCTGGGCCGCCGACAAGGCCCTGCGTGAGCAGCGCGAGGACCGGCGCCGGGCCGACGCCCTACTCGAGCTGATCGCCACCTATGTAGAGGACTACGGAAATTGGTGACGGCTGGCGGAGGACCCGCAGTCGCCTTCAGCCGGGGCGTGTTCCATCTTCTCAAGTTTGTGAATTGAGTGATAATGATTCGAAAGTTCAAGTATCGGCTCAGGAGCCCGCTCGGCGGACTGGCGGCGGACCTCTCGGCCCGGATCGTGCCACCGGGCGAAGCGGCGGCTCCTTCCGTGGGGATCTGCCGAGGAGTCCGCCTACTGCTCCCAGGGTCGGGCATGTACTGGGAGGACCTGGCCTGGCTCTCCTTCGTCGTCGCGCTTCGTGCCGAGGAGCTGTGCGCCAGGTATCCGGAGGGCATGTACCTCGAGATCGTCTCTCTTGACTTCGCGTTGACCGACTACCGGCCGGAGGTTGCCGCCCTCGCCATGGACGGATGGCTACGAGAAGAGTTCGACCTGCCCGATACCGGAATCGCCTGCGCGTACTCGGGCGGCGCGGACCCCTATGCCTTCTCATGGGGTGGTGCGGAGCCGCCGCTACGGAGCCCGCGGCTGTAGAGGCAACGCCGTTCAGTTTGGGTGGGGGCAGGGGTGCCAAGGGCTGTCCGTGAGCATGGTGATGCTGATAGCGGTGTTGTGGGTGGTCCGGTCGATGGCGGGTCCGCGTGCGTTGTATTGGAGATCGCGCGTTTGACGACGCGGTCTTTGGTGCGGACCCGCCGGGCGGGCAGGAGCTGGGCCAGGACGTGGCGTCCGAAGGCTCCGACCAGGCCGATCACGGTGTCGGCGGCGATGCCGGCGGCCCGGACGAGCTGGTCTCGGGCAGCGGCGAGGGCGGTGGTGAAGCCGGCCCGGTCCGGGTCGGTGCCCGGGACGCTGTCGGTGGCGTCCGTCATCGCGGTCCGCAGCGCCTGGCAGGCCACCAGCAGTGCCCACACCTCCTGCTCGATCCCGGCTGGGGTGCGGGCCCGCAGAACCCGTCCGCCCAGGACCGTGGACTTCAGTTCCGCGTATGCCGTCTCGATCTCCCGCGTTCGTGGTAGAGCCGGCCGGCCGACCGCTGGGTAGTCTTCGGATCGTGTGGAAAGAAACAGCTCTTGAGCTTTTTCCTGAGGCCGAGTTCCGGAGGCCCGCGCAAGTGGCGGCCCTCGCTGACGCGGAGCACCGTCTTGGACGCGGGCTGCCTGCCGAGCTGAGGCAGCTGCTCTTGGAGAGCAACGGAGTCATCGGACGTACCGCGGTGGATACCATCTGGCCTGTCGAACAGATCGTCGAGCAGAACCTTCTCTTCCGCTCCGACAGCTCCTTCGCCCAGCTGTACATGCCCTTCGAAGCTCTCCTCTTTTTCGGAGACAACGGGGGCGGGGACCAGTACGCGTTCGTGCAGACGCCCCGGCGCCCGGACATCTTCCTCTGGGAGCACGAGACGGACAGCCGTCGATGGGTGGCACGGGACCTGAGGGACTACCTGGGCCGTTCACTCGCCGAGGGCGGGGACGACTGGTATCGGTAGGCCGTCGGCGTGGTCCCGGAACGCCGACCGGATGCTCGCAAAAACAGGCACCCCACGCCCTACACGAACGAGACCAGCCGAGCCGCCTTCGGCCACAGCAGGACGCTTCCCCGAGCACGGCCGGTCGTCGAGCAGGTGGCTGCGCCGGGAGCGCCGGTCAGCGCGCAGCGCTTTTCCGGTGGACATGCTCGGGCCTCAGACCGAGCATGTCCAGCAGCGCTCTCAGGTCCGCGGCCCCGGTGGCACGGGAAGCCCCAGCGCGGCGGGCCGCGTCCCGGTCCACCGAGCCCGCCCCGGCCAGCAGTGCCGACACAGCCGGCGAAGGGATCCTCCATCCCACCGATGCCACCACAGGCCGATCCCGTCCGCAGCTGCGGTGCTCCATCCGCCCCTTGCGCTCGCGTTTGCGGGGCCGGGAGACGGCCGCCGGCACCGTACCCGCGCGCCGTCGACCACATGGCCGACACTGCGGTCACATCCAGGGCGTTCAGATGCCCAAGTGGTGGGCCTTTTTCGTCGCGCGGAGCGGGGCATCTGCCGGTCCTTTGATGAAGGGACCACGCCAGGGACTGGCGCCCGCGGCAGCGTGGATCGACCACGGTGGCGACCGTAGAGCAGCGGTGTAGGAGGAACGTGACGCTGGCCTTCTGTGCCGGTCATGGCGGTGGTGAGGCGTTCAGTCGCCGGCTGGCTGCCTCGGCACGCTTGCGGCGCTGCCTGCGCTGTCTCCCGGTGCCGCCTGACGGCGGCCCGCTCCTCCTTGTCGGCGGCTGCCGAGCGTGCGCGGAGGTCGGCGAGCTGTTCGCGGAGGTCCGCTGCCTTTGCCTGTGCCGTGCTGAGACTGGCTGTGGCCTCGGCGAGCGCGGTCTGGGCCTGGGCTTCGGCGATCCGGGCGGCCCCGGCCTCGCGCTGGGCGGCTTCCCGCCGGGCGTGCCGGGCACGAGCCCGGTCGTCATCCGGCTTCTGCTGCCTGCTTTGCCGGCGTTGGCGGTTCTTCTGTCTGGGGGCGTGCCGGGGGATGTTGGGGCTCCTTCGGCGGGCGGGCGCCGGGAGCGGATTCGAGTCCGGTGAATCCGCCGGTTGGAGCAGGTGCCGTGGCCAGGCGCCCGCCCTGGACCGGCCCGGCGCTCTCCCGAACCCCAGCTGACCAGTGCGTTCCCGTCCCTGCGAGCAGCACCGCCCCGACCGGAGCCGTGGAACCCGGCGCCCACCCGACGCGACAGCCGGGCCATCACGCTGCCCAGAGGCAGAAGTCTCCGCTCTGAACGAGCAAAAAGGGTCCGCCAGTAAGCTGACGGACCCTCACGCAAGATCGAGGTTAGCCTGCGGGAGTGTTGTCGTACCAGAAGCCGTTATCGTTTTTTTTACCCTTGGAGTAATGAGCGAGTCGGAATGTGATCTCGCTGTCCTCGTAATAGTCCTTATTGCATACCGCCCACGAAGGCGCCCCGTTGCTGTTCGCGCAGGCGCCTTGGCGGTGCCATTTCCCATCGCGCGTGTTGTACCACTCGGCGACGGCTGACTTGCCGTCCCGGGTCGCATCAAGGACCCACCACCTGTCCCCGTCCTTCTCGAAACAGACATGATCGGGAGATCCTTCCATTCCCCGGCAAACCATGCCTTCGTAGTCGCTGTTTGGAGGATAAATATCCGTCTTAACGGCGTCGTTCCACTCGAACGGTATCTTCGCTGCCGATGCAGGGGGAGCCGCAAACCCAATCGTCAAAGTTGCAAGAACCGCCGGAATGGCAATCGCCAGCGAGGATGTTTTCTTCATTTTCCCCTACCTTCGCTCAAAGTTGGACATTGGTTAATTTTGGCGCTTTGGATTTTAGACCGATATTCCTTCTGTATGAGACGGTCGGCTGAATATCTTGCTCCGAGCACAACACCTGGCTCGAAGAATCTGCCGATCCTTGAGAATTGCCTGTGCGCCTCTCGGTCCATCCGTATGGGACTCTCTTCGGGTTCTCGGCGTCACTTCTGGGATTCGGCCAGCAGCCGCAGGGCCTGGTCCTTGAGTTCGGCGTCGGCTTTCGCAGCATCGCCGGCGTCGAAGGGCGGCTGCGGGTCGTACTCGATGGCGAGTTGTACCGCTTTCGCTGTGTTGTCCCCGGCGATGAGGGACGCCAGGTAGAGCGCCATGTCCAGTCCCGCCGATACCCCGGCCGCCGTGATGATCTTCCCCGAGCGGACATAGCGTTCGGGGAGGTAGGTGACGTCGTAGTGGGTCCGGAGATAGTCGGCGGAGGCCCAGTACGTCGTTGCCTGCCGTCCGTCGAGCAGCCCTGCTGCCGCGAGGACGAGCGAGCCGGTGCACACAGAGGTCGTCCACTGGCTGTGCCGGTCGATCCTGCGGATCCAGCGCAGCAGTTCCTCGTTGCCCATCGCCGCGACCGTGCCGCGGTTGCCCGCGCCGGGGACGAGCAGGACGTCGAGGTGATCGACGTCGGCGATGCACTGCTCGGCCATGACGGCTACGTCACCGGTGTCGGTGCGGACAGGACCTCGCTTCTGGGCGACCATGGTGACAGTGGCGCCCGGCAGCCGGGAGAGAACCTCTGCGGGGCCGGCCGGGTCCAGCAGGCTGTAGCCGTCGTACAGCAGGATGCCGACATTCAGGGCCCCGCCGGCCGAGGACGTGAGTGGGCCGGCCTGTGCCGCCTGCGCGGTTGCGGTGCCGGCCGCGCCGACCGTGGCGAGCGCGGCTGTGGCCACCGCCCCACGCAGCAGACCCCTGCGCGTCGTCATGTGCCTCATGGCAGGGAAGTCTTGCGGCCCGGAGGCACGTGTGCGCGCGGCATGTCCGGCATCTTGCGAATCATGTCCCCGCCGCACCCGTAGTGGTCCAGGAACGCCTGGCGCAGGGTCTGTGGTGACCTGAACCCGCAGCGCCGGGCTATCGCGGCCAGTGACAGGCAGCTCGACCGCACCAGATGGGCCGCCGCCTCCGTACGGGCCGCGCGCACCGCCCGGGCCGGTGTCGTGCCCAGGTGCACGGCGAACAGCCGGGTCAGGTGCCGGGTGCTCACACCCGCCCGGGCCGCAAGCGTGCCCGGGGTCAGGTCCTCGGCCAGATGAGCGGCGATGTAGCCGGCCAGGTCCCGCACCAGCCGGTCGCCAGGCGGCGGTGCGGCCAGGAACATGCTGATCTGGGCCTGGTCGGCGGGACGGTGAAGGTATGAGACCAGCTCCCGGGCCACCGCGCGGGCCAGCGTCGGCCCGTGATCGTCCTCGATCAGCGAGAGCGTGAGATCGAGCGCGCTGGTGACCCCGGCCGCGGTGTAGACGTTCCCGTCACGGATATAGAGAGGCCCCACGTCCACGGCCACCTCGGGGTGCCGGGCCGCAAGCTGCTCTCCATACCCCCAGTGCGTCGTGACCCGGCGATGGTCCAACAGCCCCGCCGCGGCCAGCACATAGGTGCCGGTGCACACGGAGGCGACGCGGCGGCTGCGCTCGGCCAGCCGACGGACCTGCGCCAGCAGCCGCTGATCCATCGCCGCCTCCTCGAACCCCACACCACCGACGACGATCAGGGTGTCCAGCCGACCCGTCACCGACTCGAGCCCCCGCCCGGCCCCGAGCACGATCCCTGCCGAGCTACGCGCCGCACGACGGCCCAAAGTGCCCAGCTCTATCTCGTACGGCGGGGTCGCTCCGTACCGGTTCGCGATGTCCAACGCCCCGCTGGGGCACGCAATGTCGAGGATCTGCGCGTCGTCGTAGGCAACGATGAGAATGCGCCGCTGGTCGTCCATGACGACAATCCCACCACGCGCCCGAAACGGCCTCACGCCCGCGTATGGGCATCACCGGAAAGCGGCTCTGTCTCAGAAGGCGGCTTCATGCCCGCCTGGTGGAAGTGGTGCTGGAGGTGAGGGCTTGGGCCGCTCGCGCGCCGGGTTCACCAGCAAGCTCCGCCTGAGTGTCGACGACCGCTACCGCCCGCTGTCCCTGATCGTCTCACACCAGCCCAGCGGGCGGACTGCACCCATTTCAAGCCGGTGCTGGAGAAGATCCGCGTCCCGGGGGATCGGGCAGACCGCGTAAGAAGCCCGACAGCCTGGCGGCATACAGCAACGGGCCTTGCCGTGAATACCTTCGGCGCCGGAGCCGGCACACCATCCCGGAGAAAGCCGACAGCCAGGCCGCCCGCCTACGCAAAGGCCCGCACAGCGGACGGCCTCCGGGCTTCGACGAGGCGCGGCACAAGAAGCGCAACACCGTCGAGCGGGCAATCAACCGGCTGAAGCAGCACCGGGCGGCACCCACCCGTTACGACTGCGCGGCTATGTTTACCTCGGCACGGCCGCCGCCGCAGCCCTCACCATCTGGCTCCGAACGTGATCGCCTAGGCGAAGTGGCGGGCGATGAACCGCTCCCAGGTCAGACTCTCCACGACGTGGGTCGGGATGCCGTAGTACAGCAGGCGCGGGCCGTCGCGGTAGGTGGTGGCTGTTCCCTCGAAGGCGATGACGCGGTCGCCGTCAGCAGCAGGCCGCCCGCGCTCAGCGACAAGGGCAACCAGATCCTGTGGGCTGGGGGAGCACTCGTAACCGACAGGCATGTCCAACCAGCCGGTCACCTCACACAGGTAGCATTCGTCGCCGCAGGCGTCCCACTTGCGGCCCCCGCACCGATGACACTGGTACTGGCTGCCGTCCTCGCTGATCGTCGCAGTCGGATACGGCAGGGGCCGGGTGGCGCGGGCTGTATCGGCCCCGAACTCCGGTTCGCCGCCCCGGTGCAGGCAGAAGTAGATGACCGCCATGGTGTGCTCACCCCTGGTGCGTTGTTGTGGCCTGCCGTCTGTCGTCACTTTGACGACAGGCTTCAGGGCCTGTCTGACAAATGATCACTGAGTGTGTGAGCGCTCGGTCCAATTGCCTTGCCGTCCTGACGCCGGCCGGTGACTCTGGGCAGGTGCCAGGCCAGGGGGAAAGAAGGCGGCGGCAAGAGGATGCGCAGCAGCGGCTTGCTGCTCGCACCGCGCCGGACGCGGGACAGTGGGAAGTGGTCGTTGAGACTCGGGACCAGGCGGAGATGCGTACGCGGTTGCGCCGTCTTCAGGAGGCAGGAGTCGACGGGGCGGTGATCCGGATCGACACGCTGTGCGGGCGCCTGGCGCTGCCGACCACCTACCGGCTGAGCCGGTTCGTGACGGACCCCGCACGGGAGTCCGAGCACGAGCGCTCGTCCACCTGCCCCACGAACGCGGCGCCGAACAGGTCCGCGACGCGTTGGTCGCCACCGTCCAGACACTGCCCTCGCACCTGGTTCGGTCGCTGACCTGGGACCAGGGCTCGGAGATGGCCGCTCACGGCTCGTTCACCGTCGCCACCGACGTCCCGGTCTACTTCTGCGACCCGGCCAGCCCCTGGCAGCGCGGCTCGAACGAGAACGCCAACGGCCTCCTGCGGCAGTACTTCCCCAAGGGCACCGACCTGTCCGTCCACACCCGCGACGACCTCGACGCCGTCGCCGCCGAGCTCAACTGCCGCCCACGCAAAACGCTCGGCTGGGAAACCCCAGCCGAGCGCCTGTATAAGCTCCGACCGGAACCCTGTCACCATCGCGAATGCGTCACGTTGCGCCTCGTACTCGACCAGTTCCATGATCCCGGCCTCCGTGCCGCAGCGACCCTAACCACAGGATCAAACGACAACCACGTGCACGTCCGGCGAACAGGGGAAGGACCGCACAAGTTCGAGTCCCGTTCGACGCCGATCGGAAGGCTGCTCCCACCCCAGCCGCTACAAGCAGGGAACCAAGCCAAGTCGCGTCGCGGCTTCGAGACTCGCCGTTCAGCTCTTCCGATCGGCACGTAGGGTCTGGAGATGGACATAGTCAGTGGTGTCGTTGGCGTCGCGTATTCGCACTTCTACATTGCCGAGCACGTTGAGGAGGGGTTCAACAGTGTCGACCAGCTGCCGGACTTTCATACTGACGAGCCCGTGATCGGCACACCCGGCAAGCTCACCATCGTTAGTTGCGTTCAGGAACACGATGCCTGGGTGACTCTCATGCTCGCTGAGGCTGAGCCTGTGCAGCAGACGAAACAATGGCAATCGCTGGGCTCTTGGCCGTACCGGCCGGTCTGCCGGGGCCGGATGGAAATCTCCGGCCCCACGACCGGCCCTGCCGTGCCGGCGTTGGGCTGGCTTCCGGGTAGCCAGGGGTACGCCCCAACGCTGACACTCCACCCAGCGACGATCTACAGGATCCACGTCTACGCCAGGGGCCGAGAAGACTCCAGAGCCCGGTACGAAGCCGCAATGGCCCGCGAGGAATGGGGGCTCCGTGAGGGGTTCGAGGACTACGTAGTCATCTTCATCCCTGCCGGGGAGCAGGCCACCCCCCGGGCCGCAGGTTAAACGGCAAGCTTAGTCGTTGCAGACCGCCTGACCTGGGCGGACTAAGGGCTGTCCCGTAAATGATCTTCCTGTTGCCTCGGGCATGGTTGGTCGCCGTGTGGGTGGCTCGGCTATCCGGCGAGGGCGAGGTTGTGCA
>NZ_JBWKDK010000071.1:0-30055 GCF_056436005.1 Streptomyces sp. NPDC043854 | reverse complement strand
GAGCACCCCTCCCCCCCCCCCCCCCCACCCCACCCCCCCAGCCCCCCCCCCCCCCCCCCCCCCCCCCCCCCCCTCCCCCCCCCCCCGGCGGCGTTCGGGCCGGGCGGGTCACGGGAGCGGGCCCTGGATCTCGACGGCCGCGCAGCGCCAGCGCAGGTCGGGGCCCTGTTCCAGGCGGAAGGCCATCGCCGAGATCCGGTCGCCGGTGGCGATGCGGGCGAAGGCCTCGATCACGCCCGGCCCCGCGTGGAAGCGCCCGCAGCGGCGCAGCACCGGGCGCAGGCGGCTGCGCAGCGGGCCGGCCGGGGCCAGGCCCACCAGCTGGTCGTAGGCGGGGCCGACGGTGAGGCCGAGCAGGGAGTGGACGGGGCGCTGGCCGCTGATCACCGCCAGGAGGCGTTCGGCGAACCAGTCGTGGGGCCCGCGGGAGGCCTGCGGGCGGGCCTCCCGGGGGCCGGGGCGGCGCTGGTCGCGGCGGCCGGGGGGCCGGGCGGCGTTCCCGGCCGGCCCGGTCGTCCTCGCCGGCCCGGTCGCCTCGGCCGTCCTGCTGGTCCTCTGCGTCCTGGTCGTCCTGGTGGTCATGGCGGTCGTCCCCCACGCGTACGGGCCCGGCGGTACCGGGCGGTAACTTCGTCGGGGATCTTCTACGGGCGGCCGCCACGCTTCGCAACGGAGCAGCGGCGGCCCGGCGGGCCCCGCGCGTTTCACCTATCCGGGTGGCCCGAGCCCCGTACGGCGGCCGCCCGGGGGCCGCGGGGCCTCCCGCCGTGGACGCGCTCCGGCGCCGCCCGCGCAGCCCGAAGGGGGACCGGGGCCGTCACCGCACGCAGTCTTCCGCCGCCGCTGTGCCACCGTCGTATCCTGAGGGCGTTTCCGACTACCGAAAGCAGCCGGCCATGCGCGTGTACGTCCCCCTGACCCTCCCCGGGCTCGCCGAGGTGCACCAGGCGGGTGAGCTGGGCGGTGCGCCCCTGCGCGCGTACGCCGTCACGCCGGGGCTGCGCGAGTGGTACGTGTCGGACGACATCGAGGAGCTGGAGTACGCGGCCCTCGGCCGGGCCGCCACCGCCTCGCTGCGGATGCTGGCCGAGGACCCCGCCGCCCCGCGCAAGCGCGTCGTCGTCGCCCTCGACGTGGCCGACAAGGCCGTCACCGCCGTCCCCGGGATCGACGAGGCCTCCCTCGGGCAGGTCGCCGTCGCCGGCCCGGTCCGGCTGACCGCGGCCGCCGCCGTGCACGTGGACGCCGCCGACGCGGTCAAGGACGTCGAGGCGGCCGCCGCGGCCGTCACGGCCGCCGACGCCGGGGACGACGACGCCCGGTTCACCGTCGACGGAGCCGACGACCACGAGTTGCTGTGGTTCGGCGTCCAGGAGATCCCGGGGCTGCTGGCATGAGCACCGGGCCGAAGGCCGACCACATCGTCTGGGACTGGAACGGCACCCTGCTCCACGACATCGACGCCGTGATCACGGCGACGAACGCCTCCTTCGCCGAGCTCGGCTTCGCGCCGATCACGCTGGAGCGCTACCGCGAGCTCTACGTCGTACCGGTGCCCAAGTTCTACGAGCGGCTGATGGGCCGGCTGCCCACCGAGACCGAGTGGGCCGTCATGGACGAGACGTTCCACCGCCACTACTGGGCCGCCGCCGAGCACGTCGGGCTCGCCGAAGGGGCCCGGGAGCTGCTGCGGGACTGGCAGGCCGACGGGCTCACCCAGTCCCTGCTGTCGCTGGCGCCCCACGACAGGCTCGTACCGCTCGTGCAGGCGCACGGCATCGACCGGCACTTCCTGCGCGTCGACGGCCGCACCGGCCCCTCGCACACCTCCAAGGCGGGCCACCTGGTCCGGCACATGGCGGCCCTGGAGGCCGGCGGTGTGACGGCCGGGCGCACGGTCCTCATCGGGGACGCGGTCGACGACGCCGCGGCCGCCGCCCACGTGGGCGCGCGGGCCGTCCTCTACACAGGCGGTTCGCACAGCCGCAGCAGTCTGGAATCGGCCGGTGTGCCGGTCGTGGACACCCTGGCAGAGGCCGTACGCACTGCTCGCGAGCTGGCCGAATAGGCACTGGCACGCGCGGTGGTCCGCGTCACTGCGCACATCGTCAAACTTCCGGACTTGCTTTTGTACAGATCCGGACCGTGACGCGGTGGGGGGAGGGCGAGATAGCCTGGTACCCGTGATCAGCGCGATAGTCCGCGGGGGCACCGATGCCCCCGGCCTGCGCCCGGCGCACGACCGTGCCCGGGCCTTCGCTGATCCCTGCCGCCCGGACGCCTGGCCGATTCCGGCCGTATCCCTCCCGGTCGGCTCTCACGACGACATGGCGCCGGTTCCGGGCGGACTACCCGCTGTGCGGCGCTACGTCATTTCTTCCTTCACCTACGTCACGCAATGGCGCGCGACAGGAGCCAGAGGACATGCAGACCAAGCTGGACGAAGCAAAGGCCGAGCTGCTCGCGCGGGCGGCCCGGGTAGCTGAGCACAGCCCGGCCGGGGGACTCCTCCCGACCGGTGCCGAGCAGAAAGAGCGGCCCGACCAGGACACGACGCTCGCCTACCTCCAGCGCTACTACCTGCACACCGCCCCCGAGGACCTCGTCGACCGGGATCCCGTCGACGTGTTCGGGGCGGCGCTGTCGCACTACCGGCTCGCCGAGAACCGGCCGCAGGGCACCGCGAACGTCCGGGTGCACACCCCGACGGTCGAGGAGAACGGCTGGACCTCCAGCCACTCCGTCGTGGAGGTGGTCACCGACGACATGCCCTTCCTCGTGGACTCCGTGACGAACGAGCTGTCCCGCCAGGGCCGCGGCATCCACGTCGTGATCCACCCCCAGGTCGTCGTCCGCCGCGACGTCACCGGCAAGCTGATCGAGATCCTCGGCCCCGACTGCGACGCGCACGGCCCGAAGACCGCGCGCCCCCACGACTCCCTCGTCGAGTCCTGGATCCACGTCGAGATCGACCGCGAGACCGACCGCGCCGACCTCAAGCAGATCACCGTCGACCTGCTGCGCGTCCTGTCCGACGTCCGCGAGGCCGTCGAGGACTGGGAGAAGATGCGCGACGCCGCGCTGCGCATCGCCGACGGCCTCCCCGACGAGCCGACCGCCGGCGACCTGCACGAGTACGAGCTCGAAGAGGCCCGCGAGCTGCTGCGCTGGCTCGCCGACGACCACTTCACCTTCCTCGGCTACCGCGAGTACAACCTCGTCGACGGCGACGCCCTGGCCGCCGTGCCCGGCACCGGCCTGGGCATCCTGCGCTCCGACCCGCACCACAGCGGCAAGGACGACGCCCACGCGGTCTCCCCGTCCTTCAACCGGCTGCCGGCCGACGCCCGCGCCAAGGCCCGCGAGCACCGCCTGCTGGTGCTGACCAAGGCCAACAGCCGCGCCACCGTCCACCGCCCCTCGTACCTCGACTACATCGGCGTGAAGAAGTTCGACGCCGACGGCACCGTCATCGGCGAGCGCCGCTTCCTCGGCCTGTTCTCCTCCGCCGCGTACACCGAGTCCGTGCGCCGCGTCCCGGTCATCCGCCGCAAGGTCGCCGAGGTGCTGGAGGGCGCCGGCTTCTCGCCGAGCAGCCACGACGGCCGCGACCTGCTCCAGATCCTGGAGACCTACCCGCGCGACGAGCTGTTCCAGACCCCGGTCGACAAGCTCCGCGAGATCGCCACCTCCGTCCTGTACCTCCAGGAGCGCCGCCGGCTGCGGCTGTACCTGCGCCAGGACGAGTACGGCCGCTACTACTCGGCCCTCGTCTACCTGCCGCGCGACCGGTTCACCACCGGCGTCCGGCTGCGCCTGATGGACATCCTCAAGGAGGAGCTCGGCGGCACCAGCGTCGACTTCACCGCCTGGAACACCGAGTCGATCCTCTCCCGCATCCACTTCGTCGTCCGCGTCCCGCAGGGCACGCAGCTGCCCGCGCTCACCGACGCCGACGTCGAGCGCGTCGAGGCCCGCCTCGTGGAGGCCGCCCGCTCCTGGTCCGACGGCTTCGGCGAGGCCCTGGTCGCCGAGCTCGGCGAGGAGCGCGCCGCCGAACTGCTGCGCAAGTACAGCGGCTCCTTCCCCGAGGGCTACAAGGCCGACCACACGCCCCGCATGGCCGTCTCCGACCTGTGCCACCTGGAGCGGCTCTCCGCCAGCGACAGCGAGTTCGCGCTGTCCCTGTACGAGCCGGTCGGCGCCGGCCCCGGCGAGCGCCGGTTCAAGATCTACCGCACCGGTGAGCAGGTCTCGCTGTCCGCGGTCCTGCCGGTGCTCCAGCGCCTCGGCGTCGAGGTCACCGACGAGCGCCCGTACGAGCTGCGCCGCAGCGACCGCACCAGCGCCTGGATCTACGACTTCGGCCTGCGCATGCCCGTCGCCGGCAACGGCGACAACTACCTCGGCGACGACGCCCGCGAGCGCTTCCAGGAAGCCTTCGCCGCCGTGTGGCGGGGCGACGCCGAGAACGACAACTTCAACACCCTGGTCCTGAGCGCCAAGCTCACCTGGCGGCAGGCCGTCGTCCTGCGCGCGTACGCCAAGTACCTGCGCCAGGCCGGCTCCACCTTCAGCCAGGACTACATGGAGGACGCCCTCCGCAACAACGTCCACATCACCCGGCTGCTGATCTCGCTGTTCGAGGCCCGGATGTCGCCCGGCCGCCAGTCCGCCGGCACCGAGCTGATCGACGCGATGCTGGAGGAGCTGGACGGGGCCCTGGACCAGGTCGCCTCGCTGGACGAGGACCGGATCCTGCGGTCCTTCCTCACGCTGATCAAGGCGACCCTGCGCACGAACTTCTTCCAGCCGGGCGCCGAGGGCGGGCAGCACCCCTACGTGTCGATGAAGTTCGACCCGCAGGCCATCCCGGAGCTGCCGGCCCCCCGCCCGGCCTTCGAGATCTGGGTGTACTCGCCGCGCGTCGAGGGCGTCCACCTGCGCTTCGGCAAGGTCGCCCGAGGCGGTCTGCGGTGGTCCGACCGCCGCGAGGACTTCCGTACGGAGATCCTCGGCCTGGTCAAGGCGCAGATGGTCAAGAACACCGTCATCGTGCCGGTCGGCGCCAAGGGCGGCTTCGTCGCCAAGAACCTGCCGGACCCGTCGGTGGACCGCGACGCCTGGCTCGCCGAGGGCATCGCCTCGTACAAGATTTTCATCTCGGCGCTGCTCGACATCACCGACAACATGGTCGGCGGCGAGGTCGTGCCGCCCAAGGGCGTGGTCCGCCACGACGAGGACGACACCTACCTCGTCGTCGCCGCCGACAAGGGCACCGCGACCTTCTCCGACATCGCCAACGGCGTCGCGGAGTCTTACGGCTTCTGGCTGGGCGACGCCTTCGCCTCGGGCGGCTCCGCCGGCTACGACCACAAGGGCATGGGCATCACCGCCCGCGGCGCCTGGGAGTCCGTCAAGCGGCACTTCCGCGAGCTCGGCCACGACACCCAGACCCAGGACTTCACCGTCGTCGGCGTCGGCGACATGTCCGGCGACGTCTTCGGCAACGGCATGCTGCTCTCCGAGCACATCCGCCTGGTCGCCGCCTTCGACCACCGGCACATCTTCATCGACCCGACCCCGGACGCGGCCGTCTCGTACGCCGAGCGCCGGCGCCTGTTCGAGCTGCCGCGCTCCTCGTGGGCGGACTACAACCCCGAGCTGCTGTCCGCGGGCGGCGGCGTCCACCCGCGCAGCGCGAAGTCCATCCCGGTCAACGCGCACATGCGGGAGGCCCTCGGGATCAGGGCGGGCGTCACCAAGATGACCCCGGCCGAGCTGATGCAGGCCGTCCTGCACGCCCCCGTGGACCTGCTGTGGAACGGCGGCATCGGCACGTACGTCAAGGCCACGGCCGAGACGCACGCCGAGGTCGGCGACAAGGCCAACGACGCCATCCGCGTCAACGGCGCGGACGTCCGGGCCAAGGTCATCGGCGAGGGCGGCAACCTGGGCCTGACCCAGCTCGGCCGCATCGAGTTCGCCCGGACCGGCGCCGGCGGCGAGGGCGGCAAGGTCAACACCGACGCCATCGACAACAGCGCGGGCGTGGACACCTCCGACCACGAGGTGAACATCAAGATCCTGCTGAACGCGGTCGTCGCCGACGGCGACATGACCGTCAAGCAGCGCAACGCCCTGCTGGCGGAGATGACCGACGAGGTCGGCCACCTGGTGCTGCGCAACAACTACGCGCAGAACACCGCCCTGGCCAACGGCGCCGCCCAGGCGCCCAGCCTGCTGCACGCCCAGCAGCGCTTCATGCGCCGCCTGGAGCAGGCCGGACTGCTCGACCGGGACCTGGAGTTCCTGCCCAGCGACCGGCAGGTCCGCGAGCTGCTGAGCAGCGGCAAGGGCCTGACCCAGCCGGAGCTGGCCGTCCTGCTGGCCTACACCAAGATCACGGTGGCGGACGAGCTCATCGCCACCGAGCTGCCGGACGACCCGTACCTGCGCCGCCTGCTGGACGCGTACTTCCCGGCCGCGCTGCGCGCGAAGTTCCCGGAGCAGATCGCCGCCCACGCGCTGCGCCGGGAGATCATCACCACGCTGCTGGTCAACGACACCGTCAACAGCGGCGGTTCGACCTTCCTGCACCGCCTGCGCGAGGAGACCGGCGCCTCCACCGAGGAGATCGTGCGGGCGCAGCTCTCCGCCCGCGAGATTTTCGGCCTGGCCGAGGTGTGGGACGCGGTCGAGGCCCTGGACAACGAGGTTCCGGCCGGCGTCCAGACCCGGGTGCGCCTGCACTCGCGGCGGCTGGCCGAGCGCGGTACGCGCTGGCTGCTGAACAACCGGCCGCAGCCGCTCCAGATCACCGAGACCATCGAGCTGTTCGCCGACCGGGTGGCCCAGGTCTGGGCCGAGCTGCCGAAGCTGGTGCGCGGCGCGGACCTGGAGTGGTACCAGCTGGTCCTGGACGAGCTGACCGGCGAGGGCGTGCCGGAGGAGCTGGCGGCGAAGGTCGCCGGGTTCTCCTCGGCCTTCCCGACGCTCGACATCGTCGCGATCTCGGACCGGACCGGCGTGGACCCGCTGGGTGTCGCCGAGGTGTACTACGACCTGGCCGACCGCCTGGAGATCACCCAGCTGATGGACCGGATCATCGAGCTGCCGCGGGGCGACCGCTGGCAGTCCATGGCCCGCGCCTCCATCCGCGAGGACCTGTTCGCGGCGCACGCGGCGCTGACCGCCGACGTGCTGGCGGCCGGCGAGAGCGGCGCCACTCCCGAGGAGCGCTTCAAGGCCTGGGAGGACAAGAACGCGGCGATCATCGCCCGTGCCCGGACCACCCTGGACGAGATCCGCGGCTCGGACGACTTCGACCTCGCGAACCTGTCGGTCGCCATGCGGACGATGCGGTCGCTGCTGCGCGCGCACAGCTGAGAGCCGAAGGCTGACGCCCCTTCAGGGGGCTGAGTGAACGAGCGGCCCGGAACAATGAGTTCCGGGCCGCTCGCCGTGTAAGGCGTTGCCCGCCACAGGGTTTGGCCGTCGTGACCACCGAGGGCCGCACCCCTGCCTGCCTGCCTGCCTGCCTGCCTGCCTGCCTGCCCCCGCCTGCCCGGCCTGCCACGCCCGCCGGCGGGGGCCGGGAGGGTCAGCGGCCGGTGTGGGCCTCGTACGCGGCGCAGACCTCCTCGGCGGGCCCGTCCATCCGCAGGACGCCCGCCTCCAGCCAGATCGCGCGGTCGCAGGTCTCGCGGACGGTGCCGATGCCGTGGCTGACGAGGAAGACGGTGCCGGCCCGCGCGCGCAGCTCCTCGATGCGCTTCTGGCTGCGCCGCTGGAAGGCGGCGTCGCCGGTGGCCAGGGCCTCGTCGATCATCAGGACCTCGTGGTCCTTGGCGGCGGCGATGGAGAAGCGGAGCCGGGCGCCCATGCCGGAGGAGTACGTCCGCATGGGCAGGGAGATGAAGTCGCCCTTCTCGTTGATGCCGGAGAAGTCGACGATGTCCTGGTAGCGCTCGCGGATCTGCTGCCGGGACATGCCCATGGCCAGGCCGCCGAGGATGACGTTGCGCTCGCCGGTGAGGTCGTTCATCAGGGCGGCGTTGACGCCGAGCAGCGAGGGCTGGCCGTGGGAGTAGACGGTGCCGCGGGCGACGGGCTGGAGTCCGGCGATCGCCTTGAGCAGGGTCGACTTGCCCGAGCCGTTGGAGCCGATCAGGCCGATGGCCTCGCCGCGGTACGCGGTGAAGCTGACGCCCTTGACGGCGTGCACCTCGCGGACGCCGCCCGGGGCGGGCCGGCGGGAGAGGAGCCGGCTCAGGGCGGCGGTGGCGCCGCCCTTGCGTGCGCCGGCGTTCACCTTGTACACGACGTGGACGTCGTCGGCGATGACGGTGGGGACGGCAGGGAGGGCGGGTGCGCGGTCAGCCACGGCCGTACTCCTCCTCTGCCTTCCAGAACCAGACGAACCCGCCGACGCCGGCGAGCAGGGCCCAGCCGACGGCGATCGCCCACGCGTGGGGCGGGAGCGCGTGCGCGTCGAAGCCGTCGATGAGGGCGTAGCGCATCAGGTCGATGTAGACGGCCGCCGGGTTGGTCTTCAGGGCGAGGGCGGCCCAGTGCGGCAGGTTGCCCTGGCGGAGCATCTGCTCGATGGACCACATGACGCCCGAGGAGTACATCCAGGTGCGCAGCACGAACGGCATCAGCTGGCTCACGTCCGGGGTCTTGGCGCCGATCCGGGCCATCACCAGGGCGCAGCCGGCGCAGAAGACGGCCGTCAGTGCCAGGACGGGCACGGCCAGCAGCCAGGCCGGGCCGGGCGTCTGGCCGAGGGCGATCAGCAGGACGGCGAGCGCGCCCATGGTCACCAGCAGCTGCTGGAAGAGCTGGAGGACGGAGGCCAGCGGCAGGCTGGCGCGGGGGAAGTGCAGGGCGCGGACCAGGCCCAGGTTGGCGTGCACGGCGCGGGTGCCGGCGTTGATCGAGGTGCCGATGAAGTCCCAGACGAAGACGCCGGTCAGCAGGAACGGCAGGTAGTCGGGTACGCCGTGGCCCGCGTTCATGACGATGCCGAAGACGAAGTAGTAGACGGCCGCGTTGAGTACCGGGGTGGCCAGGTGCCAGACCTGGCCGAGCTTCGCGGTGCTGTACGCGGCCTGCATCCGGGCGGTGGCGTACGCGGTGACGAAGTGGCGGCGGCCCCAGAGCCGGCGCGCGTACTCCGGCAGCGGGGGGCGGGCGCCGCTGACCGTCAGGCCGTGGGCGGCGGCCAGCTCCGCGGGACTCGCGGCGGCCGGGGCGGTTGGGGTCACGGTCACGGGGGTCGCTTTCGACGGGGCGGCCAGGACGTGCTGGACGACGGAACGGATCCGTATCGTCGCTACGGTGAGGTTATGGCCCGCTCCGACGGAACGCAACCGTATCGTCGTGACGGGGTGGTTCTGGCGTGCCCGGCTATGCTCTGTCCATGACCACGGACCCCGCCGCCCCGACCACCCCGACCACCCCGACCGCCCCCGCCCGTCGCGCCCCCGCCGGGGCCGCCGTGTTGCGCGAGGAGGTGACCGAGGCGATCCGCGCCGCGGTACTGGCGGAACTGGCCGCGGTCGGGTTCTCGCGGATGTCGATCGAGGGGATCGCGCGGCGCGCCGGAGTCGGCAAGACGGCCGTCTACCGGCGCTGGAAGTCCAAGCTCCACCTGGTCCTGGACCTGGTGGAGGCCTTCGCGGCGGACGGCCTGCCCGTCCCCGCCACGGGCTCGCTCCACGGCGACGTACGCGCCCTGCTGGAGGCCATGTCACACGTGCTGCGCCACCCGGTGGCCTCCGCGGTGATCCCCGACCTGCTCGTCGAGGCGGCCCGCAACCCGGAGATCGCGGACGCGGTACGCGGCGCCCTCCTCGACGGGGAGCGGCGGATGGCGGAGGGCATCGTGTCCGACGCCGTCGCCCGCGGCGAGCTGGCGCCCGGCACGGATCCCGGCCGGGCGCTGGACCTCGCGATCGGCCCGCTGTACTGGCGGCAGGTGGTGGTCCGCGACGAGGTCCCGGCCGACTACCTCGACGCCCTGGCCGCCTCGGTGGTGGCCGGCCTCAAGTCCCCGGCCCCCGGGCGGCCCTGACCACCCCGCCCGGCCCTCCTGCCGCTACCGCGGGTAGAACGCCACCCGGAACCCCAGGTCCACGTAGGCGTTCTGCGGCGGGTCGTAGGAGCGGAACTGGATCCGCCGGGCCAGCGGCTCCCGCGAGAACCACGACCCCCCGCGCACGATCCGGTCGCCCCGGGCCCCGATGTCCTCGCGGCCCGGCCGGGTGTCGGAGTACGGCCAGGCCAGCGACCGCGTCCACTCCCACACGTTGCCGATCATGTCCTGGGGGCCGTCCTCACGGGCGGCCCAGGGGAACAGGCCCACCGGCACCGAGCGCTGGGTCCAGTCCTGCTCCCGGCGCACGTGGGCCATGTCGTCCTGCCAGTCGGTGCCCCACGGGTACGGGGCGGACTCCGGCCGGCCCAGACAGGAGCACTCCCACTCCGCCTCGGTGGGGAGGTCGGCGCGGCCGTCGGCGTCCAGCACCCCGCGCTCGCGCAGCCGCTTGGTCAGCCAGCGGCAGTACGCCACCGCCTCCCACCAGTTGACCCCGACCACCGGCTGGGTGGACCGGTTGTAGCGCGGGTCCCACCAGTAGAGCGGGACCTCCCGCAGCAGCAGCTGGTCCACGTACTCCTGAAGGGACTCCTCGTCGATGATGCCCTCGCGCATCTCCTTGCTGAGGTGGATCCGCTGGGTGTTCGTGGACCCGGCGCGCGGACCGTCCGGCGCGTCGATGAAGTCCGTGTCGTGCATGACCCACAGCCGCGCGGGGCCCTCCGGCCAGCAGTCGGGGTCCCGGTACCCGCCGGAGGCGACGAACTCGGCGTAGTCCCGGTTGGTGACCGGCAGCGCCGACATCCGGAACGCGCCGATCTGCTCGATGCGCTGCGGATACCAGTCGATGTGCTGGTACTTGTCGTCCCGGGAGTTGAGCGGTGTCGTCGAGCCGATGGGGTAGGCGCCCGCGGGGACGGCGCAGCTGCGCTCGACGAGGGCCTGGCACCGCTCCTCCCACGTCGACGGGTTGAGCCGGCCGTGCACGGTGGCGGCCCGCTCCCGGGTCCGCAGGTCCCGGGCCCGGTCCCCGACCGCCCCGGCGACCGCGTCCGACACGGACCGGCGCAGCCGCCGTACCAGCCCGGACGGCTCCGCGTCCGGCCGGGCCGCCGCCAGGACCACCAGCAGCTCGCCGGCCAGCAGCCACAGCGGCAGCCCCTCGTCGGCGGCCTCCTCGGCGGCACCCGCCAGCTCGGCCGCGGTCCCGGTCACCAGGCGGTGCCCCTCGGCCGTGGTCTGGGCGCTGGCCCAGTAGCGCAGCGGGGCGTGCCAGCCGGGGTGGCGGCACAGCCCGACGAGGGTCTCGGAGTCCCGCCGGGCCAGGGCGCAGCCGGCGAAGTAGTCGCGGAAGAGGTCCTGCCGGAAGGACAGCCGGCTGGCCGTGTCGACGGCGAGGATCCCGTGGCCCTTGCGGAGGAACTGCACGTAGTCGACGACGGCGGGGAAGGCGTCGAGGAATTCGCGGTCCTCGCCCAGCGCGTGCAGGATCGGGTCCTGGACGGCCGCCGCGGAGATCGCGTTCGCCTCCGGCTGCACGGACCGCAGCGAGGTGATGGAGAAGCCGATCTCCTCGACGATCCGCTGGATCTCGGTGTCGTAGGCCGGCCGCAGCAGGCACGGGTTGGCGGCGTCCGCGGTGCGTCTGCGGGGCCGCTTGTGCAGGAGCTCCTCGGCCGCCAGCCGGCAGAAGTGCCCGACGGACGTGGGGACCTCGTGGTTGCGCTCGGTGGAGACGACCAGGAGGTGCAGCAGGTACGGGACGCGGGCGGCCGCCGCGAGGGCGCTGTCACCGCGGATGGCCGCGATGAGCCGCTCGGAGAGCTTTCCTTCGTGAAGTGGCATCAGGCGGTGAACCATCCGGTGATGTAGTTCTCGAGGTCGCGCTGCCTGGGCGGCCTCAGGAGGTAGGCGCTGACATCGCGCGCCCGGGCGCACTCGGCGGAGAACCAGCTCGAATCCGAGACGGTCACCAGGACGCGCAGGTTCCGGTAGTGCACGTGGAGCTGCGCCAGCGTCTGCAGGACGGTGCGCGGGGACCAGTTGTCGGAACTCGCGTGGGACTGCAGGGGCACGTCCTCCACCCCGTCCACGAAGAGGAAGGCGCGGTCGAGGGAGTCCCGCAGCAGGGTGCGCGCGGTGTCCCCGTAGACGCCGATCCCGGAGCGGGAGACGGCGGCGTCGGTGACGACCTCGGCCATCGCCGCGAAGTCGCTGCGCGCCGGTACGTCCAGCGCGTTGACGATCAGCGGTACGGGCGCCTGCGGGTCGCCGGTCAGCGCGCGCTCCGCGAGCAGCGAGGCGTAGTGCAGGCAGACCGAGGTGCGCCCGGAGCACGGCGGCCCGACGAGCACCACCGAGCGGCCCGCGCCGTGCAGCACGACCCCGTCCAGGGGCAGGCCGGGGGAGTCCTCGTCGTCCGGCGGGGCGGTCCTGGCCAGGGCGTCGATCTCGCGGACCTCCCGGGGTATCCAGACGGCGTCCAGCGGGCGGTCGGGGAAGTTCCCGGTCCGTGTGTCGGCCCCGTCCCGGCTGGTGGTCGACAGCGCGCGCAGCGCGCCCAGGTAGTGGACCAGCTCCACGGGGAGTTCACGCGGCTCGGGCGCGGGGTCCGCCCCGGCCGCACCCGGCCCGGGACCGGAGCCGGAGCCCGCGCCGGAGCCCGTGCCGGAGCCGGAGCCCGTGCCGGAGCCCGGGCCCGCCCCGGGGCCGGGGCCCGCCGGACCCGGCTGTTCCGGGACGCGCTCGCCCGCCCCCCGGGACGCCTGCGGATTGATGCGGCGGGCAGCCGGGCGTGTGCCCTGCGCGCCGGAATCTTCGTCAGGGGCCATCTCACCTCACCGTCAGGGGCCGGACGGGTGCCACGTCGCGGGCTCGGGGACCGCGGTGACGCGCCCCAGCTCGGACCGGCTCCAGTACCGCCCGTCACTGTCTGCGAACACGAACTTCAGCGGCAGCGCCCGGCTCTGGTCCGGCTGCACCGCCAGCGGCACCTCGTAGTCCGTCCGGCCCGGGACCAGCGGCCCGAGCTCCTCGTGGCACAGGTGCACCGAGCCGTCGGGGCTGTCCGCACGCCACCGGAACACGGGCAGGGAGGTGGAGTTCTCCACCTGGACCGCCCAGTACGGCTGGCCGGCGTCGGACAGCACCGTCATCCACGCGGCCGCGGCCGTACGCTGCCGCCTGCGCTCACGGCTCTCGGAGCGGAGGACCGTGCCCACGGCAGCCGTGACCGCCCCGACCTGGCCCAGCCCGCTGACCCAGTCCCCCCAGGTCCCGGCATTGTCGTGGTCGAACTTCCTCCCGTACGGCTGGAGCCCCCACAGCGGCAGGGACAGCAGCAGCACCACCACCGCCAGCAGCCCCCACCGCATGACCGCGCTACGCCATACGACCCTCATACCCGTCGCCAACCGGACCGCCCCTCACAGGAATCGCCGCGGGTCCATCACACGCAGGGCCTCCGCCTGCTCGGCGGTCAGGCCCGACTCCGCCAGGACACTGCGCACCAGCGCCGCCGTGATCGGGGCGAGGGTGATCCCGACACCGAAGTGCCCGGTGGCCATGACCACCCTGCCCTCGGGATCGGCGTGCCCCACCAGCGGGTAGCCGTCGGCCGTGCCCGGCCGGATCCCGGCCCAGGAGCCGGTCAGCCGCCACTTCCGGGAGGACGGGACCAGCACCCGCAGTGCCGCCAGCAGCCGCTCGGTGGCGGGCTGCTCCGGCTCCTCGTCCCAGCGGCCCTTGTCGTACGTGACCCCGACCACCACCCGACCGTCGTGGCGGGGAACCGCGTACGAGGACACGGTGGCCTCGTCCAGCGGCACCTTGCAGTACACGTGGTGGCGCAGCGGATAGCCGGCCGCGCCCGGCACCAACAGTTCGGCGGCCTGCCCCCGGACGGGGAACTGGCCGCCCGGCCGGGTCGGCACCAGCTCGGGGCTCCACGCCCCGGCCGCCACCACGACCCGGTCCCCGCGGACCACGCCGCCCCCGTCCAGGTGGACGTCCACCCCCTGCCCGCGCGGGGCCAGGGCCCGCACCCGGGTGCCGGACCGCACCTCGATCCGCGGGTTGCCGCCCACCACCGCGCGCAGGGCGGACATCAGCACCCGGGGCTCCAGCGCCCCCTCGCTCGGCAGCCGTACGGCCGACAGCACCGGCGAGAGCAGCGGCTCGGCCCCCGCCAGCACCGCCGGATCCAGCCGCTCGACCCGGAAGCCCTGCTCCACCCACTGCGGCACCAGCTGGTCCCCGAGGCGCCGCCGCTCCTCGGGGTCGAGGGCCACCTGCAGGAGACCGGAGTCCAGGAACGGCACCGCGATCCCGGACCCCGCCTCCAGCCCCGCCAGCCACTGCGGGTACATCTGCCGGCTCGCCTCGGCGAACCGCCGCAGCGGGCCGCGGCAGAAGTCGTCGCTCTGCGGGGTGATCCCGCCGATGGCCGCCCAGCTCGCCGCCATCCCGGTGTCCTGGCGGGCGTCCAGCAGGATGCAGCGGTCGAAGAGGTCGCTCGCCGCTGCGGCGACCGAGCAGCCTATGACGCCGGCCCCGACGACGACCAGTGCGGAGCCCATGCTCAGCGGCTCCCGTTGACGATGTAGGCGTCCTGCTCTCCCGTCACGACATTGACGATGGACTGGATGCACTTGACCGCCATGGCGTCGCGGGCGTCGTGGGTGAGCGACCCGATGTGCCCGGTGACCAGCAGCCGGGACTTCGGCAGCGCCAGCAGCTCCTCGCGCTCCGGGACGTCCGCTTCGTAGAAGCCGTCGAACGCGGCCGTGTGGATGCGGCCGCTGGTCAGGCCCTGAAGCAGGGCGGCCGGGCTGATCACGGACGGCCTGGCCGTGTTGACGAGCGCGATCCCGCCGGGCGGCAGCAGGCCGATCTCCGCCACCCCGATCATGCCGCGCGTCTCGGGGGTGTCCGGGACCATGACGACGAGGTTCTCGGCCCACGACAGCAGGCCCGGCAGGTCCTTGTAGGCGATGCCGAGCCGCTCCTCGACCTCGGGCTTGCGCGTCCGGGAGAAGTACGCCGTCTCCGTCGCCAGGCCCAGCGTGCCGATCTCGGCGATCCGGGTGCCGATCGCCCCCAGGCCGATGATGCCGAGGCGGTGCCCGGCCAGATCGTGCTGCTTCTCCTCGCCGCCCGAGCTCCCCGCCCGGAAGTCGTCGGCGTACGCGGGGATCTGCCGGCGCTGGGCGAGCAGCAGGCCCACGGTGAACTCGGCCACGCTGTTGACGAGCGTGCCCGGGGTGTTCGTCACCGCGATGCCGAGCTCGGCGGCGGCGTCGGCGTCCACGAAGGACTGGTAGCCGACCCCGAGGAAGCCGACGACCTTCAGCGACTTGGCCCGGGTGAGGGCGGCGCGCGAGGCGAACTCGTCACCACCCAGCAGATAGGCGGTGCAGGACTCCAGCTCCGCGCCCAGCTCGTCCTCGCCGAGCAGGCCCGGAACCGCGTGCACACGGAATCCGGATGCGGACAGCCGGTCGAGGTGCTGCTGCGCCACGCTGCTGCCCGTTACGAGGATCTTTCCCAGATCGGCCACGCGAATTCCCCAAACGTCGGTTGGTCGGACGGAAACGGTCAGGTGAAGAGATCGGCCAACCTGTCGTAATACCGCAGCCGCGCGGAGACGGAACTGCGGGCGGCCGCCAAGTAGTCCTGGGCCAGCGACGGATCGTGGGCGATCAGCTCGGATGCTATATGCCCGATGAGGGCCGAGTGCTCCGTATCCTCATAGATGTTGGCGTCAAGGAAATCGCCGTGCTCGACTTCGGGCGCCGCGCTTTCGAAAGCCCTTTTGACTGCGCCGTATTCGGGTACCAGCATCTGCTCGTTCCCCACGCCGAGCGCACCCAGCGCCGCCACCGGTGAGCTCATGGCAGAGGCCAGGTCCCGCAGGAACGCGTACGTCGCTTCGGCGGGGGTCGCGGAGTCGGGCGCGATGCCCATGCTGTCGGCGAGCCGGTGCAGCAGCCAGGGGTGTGCTGCCCGTGCGACGCCGTCCTTCACGCCTCCGTGCTCCCCCTGGAGGACCAGGTTGAAACGGGCCCGCTGGTGAACGTTCACCAGGGCGCTGGAGGCGAGCGACAGCAGCTGGGCGAAGACGCCGGTGACGAACAGCTCCTGCGAGACCCAGAACTCCAGGGCCGGCCGGGAGCCCGCCGCCACCTCGAAGAACCGGTGCCGCTCGACCCCGCTGTCGGGGACGAGCCGGCTCGCCTCCTCCACCACGGGGTGCAGGGGTACGGCTTCCACGGGAAGGAAACGTGCGCCGTACTGCCATTGGGCGAAGTTCGATTCCACGAGCCGGCCGGCCAACTCCGCGTTCCACGGTGCGGTCAATGCCATGGTGACACCTCTTCCGTGCAGGGACGCCCGACGGTCAACTCCAAGGGCAAGGCGCTCCCATGGTGGCGCAGAAGCAGGCGGCCCGCTGGCGATTAACCGGAAGCGGCCGCGGAAGCCGGCGGGGGCGGCGTGACGGCCACAGGGACGGGGTGGCCAGGGGGACCGGAGCGGGCTCCGGGGCGCGTGAGGCGGGGGCCGGTCCCGGCCGTGAACCCGGCCGTTCCGCCGGACCGCGCTACTTGACCGCGCCGGCCGTCACCCCCGTCGTGAACTGCCGCTGGAAGGCGAAGAACACCGCCAGCGGCACCACCATCGACAGGAAAGCGCCGGGCGCGAGGATGTCGATGTTGTTGCCGAACTGCCGTACCTGCTGCTGGAGGGCGACCGTGACCGGCGGGTGCGAGGAGTCCGCGAAGACCAGCGCGACCAGCATGTCGTTCCACACCCACAGGAACTGGAAGATGCCCAGCGAGGCGATCGCGGGCCCGCCCAGCGGCAGCACCACCTGGGCGAACAGCCGCAGTTCGCCGGCCCCGTCCAGCCGGGCCGCCTCCAGCAGCTCCCGCGGGATCTGCGCGAAGAAGTTGCGCAGCAGGAACACCGCGAACGGCAGTCCGAACGCGGTGTGGAACAGCACCACCCCGGCGGTGGTCTCGAACAGGCCGATGGCGCCGAAGAGTTCGGAGACCGGGATCAGCGCCACCTGCACCGGGACGACGAGCAGCGCGACGACCACGAGGAACAGCCAGTCCCGGCCCGGGAACTCCAGCCAGGCGAAGGCGTACCCGGCGAACGAGCCCAGCACCAGCACCAGCAGGGTCGCCGGCACGGTGATGGCCACCGTGCTCAGCAGCGAGCCGGTGATCGCGTCGTCGGCGAGCAGCCGCTCGTAGTTCCCGGTCGTCAGCCGGGCCGGCGCGGTCAGCGCCTGCCACCAGCCGCCGTCGTTCAGGTCGCTCGGGTCGAGGAAGGAGGAGACCAGCAGCCCCAGCGTGGGCAGCAGCCAGAACAGGCCCGCGAGGACCAGGAAGACGCGGACCGCCCCGCCGGCCACGCGGGAGGCTGCGGTGTGCGCGAAGCTCATCGGCGGGCCTCCCGGCGCATGCGGCGGATGTTGTAGAGCATGACCGGCACCACCAGCACCAGCAGCAGTACCGCGATGGCGCTGCCCAGCCCCGGGTCGGCGTCCGTGCCGAAGGAGGTCCGGTACAGCTGGAGGGCCAGGACGTTGGCGTCGTCCTGGACCGCGCCCGGCGCGATCACGAACACCAGGTCGAAAATCTTCATCACGTTGATCACGAGGGTGACGAGGACCACCGCCAGCACCGGCGCCAGCAGCGGGACGGTGATCCGGCGGAACACCTGCCACTCGTTCGCCCCGTCCACCCGCGCCGCCTCCAGCAGCTCCCGCGGCACGGACGCCAGCCCCGCCGCGATCAGCACCATCGCGAACCCGGCCCACATCCACACGTAAGCCCCGATGACCGCCGGGGTGACCAGCGACGGGCCCAGCCAGTCCACCCCCGCGTACGCCTCCCGGAAGTTCGACGCGGGCAGCCGCAGCAGCGCCCCGTCGGCCTTCGCGGACATGCTGAACGTGCCGTCCGCGCGGGTCGTCGCCGACTCCACCACCCGGCCGTCCTCGACCGCCTCGATCCGCATTCCGGCGAAGCCGGACTCCGCCGGGTCGACCGCGTTGGTCCGGCCGCCGCCGCCCCGGGTGAAGTCCTGCCAGGCCGTCCCCGTGACCCGGCCCGGCTCGGCCGGGGCGGGCCGGGCCGTACGGGTGCCCGCAGGCAGCGCCTCCGGGGCGACGCCGACCAGCGGGAGGAGCACCGGCTCGCCCGCCCGGACCGGCTCGCGGGTGAGGTAGCCGCCCGCGTCGGCGCCCTGCCCGGGGACGAGCGGCGCGTCCCGGCCCGGGCGGGCCCGCGGGAACGCCGAGGCCGGGGCGAAGGTGTCGTGGACCGCGACCAGTACCGCGTTGGCGACGCCCCGGTCGGGGTCGTGGTCGTAGACCAGCCGGAAGATGATCCCGGCCGCCAGCATCGAGATCGCCATCGGCATGAAGACCAGCAGCTTGAACGCGGTGCCCCAGCGCACCCGTTCGGTGAGCACCGCGAAGACCAGGCCGAGGGCCGTTGCGGCGGCCGGCGCGACCACGACCCACACCGCGGTGTTCTCCACGGCCGTGCGGATCGCGTCGTCGCGCAGGATCTCCGCGTAGTTGTCCCCGCCGACGAAGCGGCCGCCGGAGCGGTCGAAGAGGCTGCGGTAGACGGAGTAGCCGATCGGGTGCACGACGAGCGCCCCGAGCAGCACCAGCGCCGGGAGGAGGAACGCCGCCGCGACGAGGCGGCGGCGCCGGGCCTGCCCGGACCGCGAGGACGGGGCGGCCCGGCGCGCGGCCGCCCCCGTACCGGCCGAGGACATCACGGGATCAGTTCCCGTACGCCTTGGCCGCCTCCGCCTCCAGTCTGCTCTGGGTGCCCGCCACGTCCGACGGGTTCGCCAGGAAGTCCTGAAGGGCCTTCCACTCGCCCGCGCCCGGAGTCCCGCCGAAGGCCGCCGGAGCCTGGTCCGACATGTCGAAGCGGAAGTCGTCGCCCGCCGAGATCAGGGCCCGGGCGATGGCCCGCTGGATGTCGTTCGGGTACGCGGAGAGGCTGACGGCCTTGTTCGGGGACAGGAAGCCGCCCTCGCGGGCCTGGATCTCCGCCGCGTCCGGCGAGGCCAGGAACGTCAGCAGCGCCTGCGCGCCCTTCGACGGCTTCAGCGCGACCGCCACGTCACCGCCCGAGACCACCGGCGGCTTGGCGCCGACCGCCGGGAACGGGAACACCAGGGCGTCGCTGCCGATCTTCGCCTCGGTCTGGGCGATGTTCACCGCCACGAAGTCGCCCTCGAAGACCATCGCGGCCGCCGGCCGGTCCCCGCCGGTGAACGTCTGCGTCACCGACTTCGGGAATTCGGTGGCCAGCGCCCCGCTCGGTCCGCCCGCCAGGAAGTCCTTGCGGCCCAGCAGCTCGGCGAGCGTGGTCAGCGCCTGCCGGACGCTGTCGTCCGTCCACTTGATCTGGTGCTTGGCGAGCTGGTCGTACTTCTGCGGGCCCGCCTGTGAGAGGTAGACGTTCTCGAACCAGTCCGTCAGCGTCCAGCCGTCCGCGCCGGCCACCGACAGCGCCGGGGTGCCGGAGGCGGACAGCGTGTCCGCGACGGACAGCAGCTCCTTCCAGGTCTTCGGGGGCTGCACCCCGGCCGCCTCGAAGGCCTTCGCGTTGTACCAGATCAGCGACTTGTTGGCGGCCTTGTAGTACACCCCGTACTGGGTGCCGTCGACCGCGCCCAGCTGCTTCCAGCCGTCGGAGTAGTTCGCGTCGAGCTGGGCCTTCGCCTCCGGGCCGACCGGCTGCACCCACTTGTTCTGCACCGCCGCGGCCAGCGCCCCGACCTGCGGCAGCAGCGCCACGTCCGGCGGCTGCCCGCCCGCGATCTTCGTGCCGAGGAAGGTGACGATCGGGTCCTGGGCCGGCACGAAGGTGACCGAGGCGCCCGTCCGCTTCTCGAACTCCTTCAGCACCTTCGTGAAGTTCGCCTGCTCCGGGCCCGTCCACACCGCCGCGACCTGGAGCTTCTCCCCGTCCAGCCGCGGTAACTGCACCCTCGGGACGGCCGAGGCCGTCGCCCCCGGAGGCGGATCGGCCTTCGAGCCCCCGCCGCCCCCGCACCCGCTCAGGACGAGGACGCCCGCGGCGGCCAGGACCGCCCAGGCACGGCTGCTGCTTCTACGGTTCTTCGTACGGCTCGTTCCCTGCCTGAGCATGGTTCGCCCCCGATTCCCGTGGTGTGACCCGTTCCACAGGTCTACGCCGAGCCGGGCACCCCCGCAATACCGCGTCACGGCCCGCGGCGGCGGCGTGCCGGGCCGTGCGGGGAGCCGCGAGGGCGCCGCGCAGGCGCCGCGGGCGGGGTCAGGGGGCGGCCGGGAACAGCACGGGCACCGCCGAGACCAGGTGCGACGCCCGGTCCAGCGCGCTGGCCAGCAGGGCCAGGTCGGTCGGGCCGTTGCCGAGCTCGCGCACCGGCCGGCGGGCCGGAGGATCACCCATCCGCTCCCACTCCACCGGGACCACCGTCGGCCGCTGGGTCGCCGTCCGCGGTATCCGGCCGGTCACCCGGCCGCCCTGGAAGGGGACCGTTCGCCCGTCGGCGAAGCGGAGCAGGCCGCGGCCCGGGCCCGGCCGGTCCGGCGCGTCGAGCTCCACCCGCAGCGGGCTGCTCCGGACGAGCTCGGTGTCGGCCGTACGGTCCGGGCGGGCGGTGGCCGCCACCAGGTGTACGCCGAGCCGCTCCCCGTCCCGGGCCACCGCCTCGAGGGCGCGGACCACCGACCCGGCGGCGGGCCGGCCCGCACTGCCCAGGCCCGGCGCGACCAGCGCGTCGAGGTCGTCCACCAGCACCACCATGCGGGGCAGCGGCCCGGGCCCGGCCGGCGGGTCGGTGCGTACGGCGGCGGCGCGCAGCCGCAGCGTGCCCGTACGCGGCGGATCCGCGTCACCGCCGCCTCCCTGCTCGGCGCCGACCTGCTCGGCCGGGGAGGGCCGGCGCGGCGACACCATCCGGTCGGACAGCTCCCGGCGGGCGTGCCACTCCGCGAACGGGACCCCGTCCAGCAGCTCGGCCCGCCGCTTCAGCTCCGCACCGAGGGCCTGCGCGAACTCCCGCATCCGCCCCGGGTCGGCGGCGACCAGGTGCGCGGAGACGTGCGGCAGGTCGGCGGCGGGCAGCAGCCCGTCGCCGCGCTCCCCGCCCGCGCCGTCGAGCAGGACGAGGGCCAGCCGGTCGGGCCGCGCCCCGGCGGCCAGCGATGCCGCGACCGAGCGGAGCAGCTCGGTACGGCCGCTCCCGGCCGGCCCCTCGACGAGCAGGTGCGGCCCGTGCTGCACCAGGTCCGCTCCGACCGGGCCGCCGCGGCCGCTGCCGAGCACGAACTCGGCGAGCCCGCCCATGCCCTGGCCCTGTTCGGTCGCCGCGGCCCAGCGGGCCATCAGCGAGGCCGGGGTGGCCCGGGCCAGGCCCAGCTCGTCCAGCAGCCGCGCGGTCGGCGGGAGCGCGGCGGCCGCCGACTGCTGCGGCGGGGCGCCGGCGGTCCCGGCGCGCAGCGGGGCCAGCGCGCGGGCGAACCGCTCCGCCCAGGCCGCGGAGACGGCGTCGGCGGTGGTGGTGGTGCCGGGCGGGCAGGGTGTGCCGCCGGCGACGGCGAAGGTCCGTACGGTGGTGGCCACGTCGCCGCTGAGCACGGCGGCGGCGCCGCAGTCCCGGAAGGCGGGGACGGCCGCGCAGGCGGCCTCGTAGGTGTCGGAGAGCGGGGAGGCGGGGGTCGCGGCCGGCGTCTCGGCCAGCACCAGGACGTGGATCCCGGCAGCCGGCCCGTGCGAGGCGAGCCGGCCGGTGAGGTCGCGCACCGCGGAGGTGCCGGGGTCGCCGTCCACGACGAGCAGGGTGTGCGGCCCCTCGTACGCGGCCGCCGCCTCGCGGACGGCACGGTGGTCGGCAGCGGCCCAGTTCACGCCGAGGGGGCCCTCGTCGAGGCGGCGGGCCAGTTCGGCGGATCGGGCCGCGGCCTGGTCGCGGTCGTAGGCGAGGAGCAGCCGGCAGTCCTGGCCGTGCCCGGGCCGTACGTGGGGCAGCCAGCCGAGCCAGGCCCACTCCTCGCGCCGCTGCGCCACGGGACGGGCCCGGTCGCTGCTGATCAGCACGATCTCCAGCTGCGCGGGCGCGTGCAGCGCGGCGAGCTGGGCGACGACCGACCGGGCCACCCCGGACAGGCGGGCGCGCGGGCCGGCGATGCCGAGTGCGCCGACGTCCTGGAGGGCGACCCGGCTGCCGGCCCCGAGGCCGATGTCGAGGCGGCCGCGCGGCCGGGACCACAGCCGCCGGGTGGGCGCGAGGGCGGCCAGCAGCAGGGCGGCGGGGTCGTCGGCGTCCGGTACGGCGGCCGCGGCCGCAGGCGCCGGACCGTACGCCACGGGCTCCTCCCCGCCCCGTATCCACCGCCGTGCCCAGGCCCCGAACCCGCCCCGCCACCCCGAGCCGGGTACCGCGGGGGCGGAGGGGCCGGCAGGGCCGGATGCCGCCGGGCGGGGGCCCGCCGGGGCCGGGGACCCGGACCATGCCGGGCCGTTGGCTTCGGCGGGGCCGGCCGGCACCGCTCCTGCCGGTCCCGATGCCGCCGGGCGGGGGCCCGCCGGGGCCGGGGAGCGGGACCATGCCGGGCCGGAGCCCGTCGGCTCGGGTCCTGCGGGGCCGGCGGCGGACGGGGCGCGGCCGGCCGGGGCGGAGGTGCCGGACTCCGCCGGGCCGGAGGTGCCGGCCGGACGGGCCGGTGCTGCGCCCGCCGGGCCGACTGCGCCCGACCCCGCGGTGCCCGCCGGGCGGGAGCCCGCCGGGACGGCGGGGACGGGCCGTGCGGTGGTCGTCGGGGCGGGGGCGGGGGCGGGGGCGGCGGCGTCGGCCGGAGGCGGGAGGCAGAGGTGGCCCTCGCGGTCCGGGACGACCGGGAGGGGTGCCGGGGCCGAGACGGCCAGGCGCAGGGCGGACTCGCCGATCCGGAGCAGCGCGCCCGGCGCCAGCGGCACGGGCTGCGCGCCCACCTCGGCGCCGTCCACCGTCGTGCCGTTCGTGGAGTTCAGGTCGGCGACCGCCGCCCGCCCGTCCGCCGCCACGGTCACCGCGCAGTGCAGCCGGGACACGTCCGGGTCGTCCAGCGGGATGTCCGCGTCGGCCGAGCGGCCGATCCGGATCGCGCCCGGGTGCAGCAGGTGTACGCCGCCCGCGTCGGGGCCGGCCACCACGTGCAGTTGTGCGCCCTCGGCCGCGTCCGGCGCGGCGTCCGGCACGGGGGCGTGCAGTCCCAGCACCGCCCCGTCGACGAGCGGCGGCTCCCCGAGCACCTGCCGCTGCGGGTCGAGGCGCTCCGTGCCGGCGTACAGCACGACGGTGCCTCTCGGGGCACCCCCGGCGGTGGACGGGGGGGTGTCGGGCCCGCCGACGGTCGCCGCCAGCCCGGAGGCCACCGCGGCCAGCGCGGTCCCGGCGGGCGCGGTGACGAGCACGTCACACCCGGCGGGCGCGGTCTGGTGGCCGCTGCGCGACCCGAGGACGGTCAGCCGGATCTGCATCGCCGTCAGCGATCCCTTCTGCGCGGTGCGCGGTTCGTGCGCCCGGCAGGGGACGACGGCAGCCGCAACGGCTGCCCCGAAACCCCCACCCGGCGGGGGCTCCCGTCCCCGCCGCTCCGTTCGGGTGCATCCTCGCACCTGTCGCGGACGACACGCCCGGTTCTCCCCAAGAAATGATCTTGAATGATCGCACCCGGGGGGAAAGCCGAGGAAAATCGCCTCCGGCACACCTTCCGAACGTCACCCTTCGTACACATGTACGGCAACCAACCTCCGGCAGCCCGCGTCTTCCGGGTGGACACCCCCTAGAGTGGGCCGGAAAACGAACCAGGAACACGAACCACCGGCGGGACCCACCGCAGGACGACACAGGGAGCGCGAGACGTGCGGCCAGTCGGCAGCAAGTACCTGCTCGAGGAGCCGCTCGGGCGCGGCGCCACGGGCACCGTCTGGCGTGCCCGCCAGCGTGAGACCGCCGGTGCGGAGGCGGCCGTCGCCGGCCAGCCCGGCGAGACCGTGGCCATCAAGGTCCTCAAGGAGGAACTGGCCCAGGACCCCGACATCGTCATGCGCTTCCTGCGGGAGCGCTCGGTCCTGCTGCGCCTGACCCACCCCAACATCGTCCGCACCCGCGACCTCGTCGTCGAGGGCGACCTCCTCGCGCTCGTCATGGACCTGGTCAACGGCCCGGACCTGCACAAGTACATCCGCGAGAACGGCCCCTTCACCCCGGTCGCCGCCGCCCTGCTCACCGCGCAGATCGCGGACGCGCTCGCCGCCAGCCACGCCGACGGCATCGTCCACCGCGACCTGAAGCCGGCCAACGTGCTCCTCGACGAGAGCGACGGCCGGATGAAGCCGATGCTCACCGACTTCGGCATCGCCCGGCTCGCCGACTCCCCGGGTCTGACCCGCACCCACGAGTTCGTCGGCACCCCCGCCTACGTGGCCCCCGAGTCCGCCGAGGGCCGCCCGCAGACCTCCGCCGTCGACATCTACGGCGCCGGCATCCTGCTGTACGAACTCGTCACCGGCCGCCCGCCGTTCGCCGGCTCCACCGCCCTCGAAGTGCTCCAGCGGCACCTCAACGAGGACCCGCAGCGCCCGCCGACCCTGCCCGAGCCGCTCTGGATCGTCATCGAGCGCTGCCTGCGCAAGGAGCCGACCGAGCGCCCCAGCGCCGAGAACCTGGCCCGCGGCCTGCGCGTGGTCGCCGCCGGCATCGGTGTGCACAGCGCACCCAACGAGGTCGAGGCCGCGCTCGGCGTCGGCGCCCTGCTCGCGCCGGACCCCTCGCCCGCGCCCGTCCCCGAGACGCCGGGCGCCGCCGACCCCACGCAGGTGCTGCCCGCCCGCCCGGCCGCCGCGCCGGGCGGCGCCCCGGCCGGTGCGTACGACCCGAACGCCATGACCAGCGTGCTGCCGCCGGTCGGCGCCGACGACGCCACCTCCGTCCTGCCGAGCACCGGCGCCCCCGGGATCCCGGACGCGGCCGCGACCTCGGTCATGCCGCCCGTGGAGCGCCCGGACCAGCCGCACCCGTGGCAGACGCAGATGCGCGCCGCGCGCGAGCGCAACGAGCAGACGCAGATGCACTACCTCGACCCGAGCGAGGACCCGCTGCGCCGCCGCCCGCAGCGGCAGGCGCCCCCGCAGCCGCAGCAGCGCCCCCAGCAGCCCCCGCAGCCGCAGCAGCCCCCGCAGTACCACCAGAACCAGCCGCAGCAGTACCCGCCGCAGCAGCAGTACCCGCCGCAGCCGCAGCGCCCCCAGCCTCCGCAGCACCGGCAGCCTCCGCAGCACCGGCAGGCCCCGCAGCAGCCGTACTACCCGCAGCCGCAGCAGGCGCCCCCGCCGCCGCAGCCCCAGCAGTACCGGCAGCCGCAGCAGCAGCCCGCGTACCAGCCCCCGCAGGCCCCGCAGCCCCCGGCCCGGCAGGCGCCCCCGCAGGCCCCGGCGCAGCCGCGCGCCCCGCGGGAGCCGCGCGAGCCGCGCCGGCGCAGCGCCAACCCCATCAAGATCCCGGGCCTCGGCTGCCTCAAGGGCTGCCTGGTCATGATCCTGGTGTTCTTCGTGGCGGGCTGGCTGATCTGGGAGCTCACCCCGCTCCAGGAGTGGATCGGCACCGGCAAGGGCTGGTGGGACCAGGTGTGGAGCTGGGGCTCCGGAATCGTCGACTGGGTCTCGTCCCTCGGCGAGGTCACCGGCTCCGGCAGTGGCACCGGCACCGGCACCACACCCTGAACCGGCCCTGTACGGAGCCGACTTCGTAGATTTGTCGACATCCGGGACCTGATTTTGCCCGCAGAAGTGAAGGTCGTCGCGATCCGCGGCGACCTTCACCCTTCCGGCCGCGTAGTTTTGGGGGCGTACGCCAGCCGCTGAGGGAGCAGTTGTGGCACGGAAAATCGGCAGCCGGTACACCGCACACCAGATCCTGGGGCGCGGCAGCGCGGGCACGGTGTGGCTCGGCGAAGGGCCGGACGGGCCCGTCGCCGTCAAACTCCTGCGCGAGGACCTCGCGTCCGACCAGGAACTGGTCGGCCGCTTCGTCCAGGAGCGCAGCGCACTGCTCGGCCTGGACCACCCGCACATCGTCTCCGTCCGCGACCTCGTCGTCGACGGCAACGACCTGGCCCTGGTCATGGACCTGGTGCGCGGTACGGACCTGCGCACGCGCCTGGACCGGGAGCGGCGGCTCGCCCCCGAGGCGGCCGTCGCGATCGTCGCCGACGTCGCGGACGCGCTCGCCGCGGCCCACGCCGCCGGGGTCGTGCACCGGGACGTCAAGCCCGAGAACGTACTCCTCGACATGCAGGGCCCGCTCGGGCCGGGCGGATCGCACCCCGCCCTGCTGACCGACTTCGGCGTGGCCAAGCTGATCGACTCGCCGAAGCGGGCCGGGTCGGCAGCCGCGGCGGGGCGCGCGTCGGCCCCGGCGACCCGGATCATCGGCACACCGGACTACCTGGCCCCGGAGATCGTGGAGGGCCTGCCCCCGCGGGCGGCCGTGGACATATACGCCCTGGCCACCGTGCTGTACGAGCTGCTGGCCGGGTTCACCCCGTTCGGCGGCGGCCACCCGGGCGCGGTGCTGCGCCGGCACGTGACGGAGACGGTGGTCCCGCTGCCCGGGATCCCCGACGAGCTGTGGCAGCTGGTGGTGCAGTGCCTGGCCAAGGCCCCGGCCTCGCGGCTGCGCGCCTCGGAGCTGTCGGCCCGGCTGCGGGACCTGCTGCCGACGCTGGCGGGGATGCCGCCGCTGGACGTGGACGAGCCCGACGACGCCGAGCCGGAGCAGCTCGAGGCCCGGGAGGCCCCGGGGCAGCCCGACCCGGTCAGGCGCCGCGGGGTCGTCCCGCTGGTGCCGGGCAGCGCGACCGACTCCAACCGGGACACGCACACCTCGATGCGGGTGCCGGCGCCGGACGAGCTGGCCGGGGGAGCGCTGGGCACCGCCCGGGTGCCGAGGCCGGCCGGAGGCCACCGGCCGGGGTCCGCCCGGCACCGGGCGGACACGGTCCGCCGGCGGCGGCTGGTGCTGTCCGCCGCCGCGACGGGCCTGGTCGCCGCGCTCGGCGTCGGCAGCTGGCTGGCCTCCTCCGGCGACGAGCCGCCCCGCGCCCCGGCGACAAAGCACTCGGCCCCGCCGAAGCGCTAGCTAGCCGCCAGCCGCGGCCGCCGCCGCAGCCGCTCCCCGGTCCGGGGACTCCGCCCCCGGACCCCCGCGCCTCAAACGCCGGCGGGGCTGGAAACTCCAGCCCCGCGCGGCGTTTGAGCGCACCGGGCGCGAAGCGCACGGAACGGGGTCCGGGGCGGCGCCCCGAATCCCCGCCGAGGCTTGAGGCGCCGGGGCGGCGGGCTACGCCGCGACCAGCTCCGGATGCCAGCGCCGCGCCACGGCGGGGTGGGCCCGCACCCACCCCTTGAGCTCGTTGCGCCCGTACTCCGCGTGCAGCGGGTTCGACGCGTCGTGCAGCACCCCCGGGGCGTGCCTCAGGTACTCGCCCGGCACCGTGTCGACGACGGCGTCCAGCCGCGGGTTGTAGAAGAACGGCACCGAGAACCGCTCCACCGCGCCCGGCGGGCTGACCACCCGGTGGTCGGTGGCGATCAGGTAGCCCTCCGTGGCGATCTCCAGCAGCTCGCCCAGGTTCACCACGAACGCGCCCGGCATCGGCGGCACGTCCACGTACCCGCCGTCCTTGACCACCTGCAGGCCGCCGACGGAGTCCTGGAGCAGCAGGGTCAGGAACCCGTAGTCCTTGTGGGCCCCGACCCCCTGGTCGGCCCCGGACGGCGCGGACCCGGGGTAGCGGATCAGCTTCGTGTGCAGGTGCGGCCGGTCGGCGAAGGCCTCGTCGAAGAAGCCGTGCGGGGCGCCGATCGAGGTCAGCAGCTCCTGGAGCAGCCGGTGGGCCACCGCGGCCAGCCGGGTCTGCCAGTCCAGGACGACGGTGCGCAGCTCGGGCAGGGCGGCCGGCCACTGGTTCGGGCCCTCCAGCCACAGGTACGCCGGGTCGCCCGGCTTCAGGACCGGCGCCGGGCGCTCCGCGCCGACGTCCAGCTGGTCCCGCCAGTCGGAGGTTCCGCCGGTCAGCTCGTGGCCGATCCGGGTGTAGCCGCGGAAGTGCGGCGAGTTCAGGTTGCTGACGGCGAGCCTGTCGGCCTCCGGAAGGGCGAAGAAAGCCCTGGTCACGTCGAGTATTCGAGCGCTCTCCGCTGCGGTGATGCCGTGCCCGGTGAGGTGCAGGAAGCCGGTGTCCCGGGCTGCGGCGTGCAGTGCCTTCAGGAAGTCGGCCCGCCGGGCCGGGTCGTCGGCCTGGGAGAGATCGATGACGGGGAGGGAGTGCGCGGACGGCATGACGGCTCCATTTCGGATGTCACGGGGTCCTGTTCCCCAAAGGTGTCGGGGCAGCGGAGGGGGAGGGCCTCCGGCAGGGGTGGCGCCGGGGCCGCGTGAGCCGCGTACAGGACCAAGTCGGATCGGGGTTGATCAGGCTTGAGAACGGTCCGGCGGCTGACAGCTCGTCGTCGTGACACGCATGTGGTCCACATGGCGGCGCTTGACGAGGAGGAGAGTCATACCGCGAGCGTACGCCCGTATCGCCCATCATCAGAACGGGTGAACCGGACTGCCCGGACAGCGCCGCCCGCGGACCGGCTACGCTGGACCCGTGGCAGTCGTCGATGTTTCCGAAGAGCTGAAGTCCCTCTCCTCGACCATGGGGTCGATCGAGGCCGTCCTGGACCTCGACAAGCTGAGGGCAGACATTGCCGTGCTCGAGGAGCAGGCAGCGGCCCCGTCCCTGTGGGACGACCCGGAGGCTGCCCAGAAGATCACGAGCCGGCTTTCCCACCTCCAGGCCGAGGTCCGCAAGGCCGAGACGCTGCGGGGCCGCATCGACGACCTCGCCGTCCTCTTCGAGCTGGCCGAGGAGATGGACGACCCGGACACCCGCGCCGAGGCGGAGGTCGAGCTGGCCGCCGTCCGCAAGGCGCTGGAGGAGATGGAGGTCCGCACCCTCCTGTCCGGCGAGTACGACGAGCGCGAGGCGCTGGTCAACATCCGGGCCGAGGCCGGCGGCGTGGACGCCTCCGACTTCGCCGAGCGCCTCCAGCGCATGTACCTGCGCTGGGCCGAGCGCCACGGCTACTCCACGGAGGTCTACGAGACCTCGTACGCGGAAGAGGCCGGCATCAAGTCGACCACCTTCGTCGTCAAGGCCCCGTACGCCTACGGCACCCTCTCCGTCGAGCAGGGCACGCACCGCCTGGTGCGCATCTCGCCCTTCGACAACCAGGGCCGCCGCCAGACCTCCTTCGCCGGCGTCGAGGTGCTGCCGGTCGTCGAGCAGTCCGACCACGTCGAGATCGACGAGACCGAGCTGCGCATCGACGTCTACCGCGCCTCCGGCCCCGGTGGCCAGGGCGTCAACACCACCGACTCGGCGGTCCGCATTACGCACCTCCCGACCGGCATCGTGGTGTCCTGCCAGAACGAGCGCTCGCAGATCCAGAACAAGGCCAGCGCCATGAACGTCCTCCAGGCGAAGCTGCTGGAACGGCGCCGCCAGGAGGAGCAGGCCAAGATGGACGCCCTCAAGGGCGACGGCGGCAACTCGTGGGGCAACCAGATGCGCTCCTACGTCCTGCACCCGTACCAGATGGTCAAGGACCTGCGGACGGAGTTCGAGGTCGGCAACCCGCAGTCCGTGCTCGACGGCGAGATCGACGGCTTCCTGGAGGCCGGCATCCGCTGGCGCAAGAAGGCGGAGCAGGGCCAGGACGCCTGAGCCCTTCAGACGCGGGCGGGGGGGGGGGGGGGGGGGGGGGGGGGGGGGGGGGGGGGGGGGGGGGGGGGGGGTGGGGTTTTTGTTTTTTTTGCGTTCTTCTTCTTCACACCCGT
>NZ_JBWKDK010000070.1:0-30515 GCF_056436005.1 Streptomyces sp. NPDC043854 | reverse complement strand
CCTCCTTTTTTTCCCCCCCCCCCCCCCCCCCCCCCCCCCCCCCCCCCCCCCCCCCCCCCCCCCCCCCCCCCCCCCCCCCCCCCAGCTCCGCAAGATGGACCACCCATCCGCGTGCGGTAGCGTCCGTCCTGGACCTGCGGCACCTGCTTCCCCGTGAACGGATGCGGCAGGGGCCCGGGCATACAACGTCCGGGGCCCCTGCGATGGCGGACTACTTCTTCGGCTGGCTCTGCTTGCGCTGTAGTTCACGGATGCGGTCCTGTTGGGGTGCCGTTAACGGCTGTGTCATGAGCCCCAAACGAGCTCAGGGCCTCTCGGCGGCTGTGATTCGGGTGGCGTAGACCCGGTGCGCTTTGCGTTCGGCCGACCCTGCCGTGTCGGCTGCAAGGGCGGCGCTCTGCTGCAGAGCGGCGCGGTGAAGTTCGAGCGGTGCGGTGATCCGAAGCGAGTGGCCTTGGCCGCGGCGGATGGTCCGGCCGGAGGCGAGTGCCGCGCGGACGGTCTCGTCACCAACGACGGCGAGGTGGTCGGCGAGCAGGCCGGGCAGGTCGAGGGTGATCTCCGGGTCCGACTCCGGCTGCTGCTCGGCGGGCGGGTCCGGGAGAACATCAAGCTGCTCGGGCAGCTGGCGGGCACCGACCGCGTCCAGGACTCGGCGGATGGTCTTCGGGTCTACGCCGTGCAGCCGGGCGAGCGCCTTGACCGCGGCACCCTGCTGGTACGCCTGCACGACGTCGGCGGCCTCGTTCCCGTCCAGTGCGGTCGGGCGGCCCAGTACCTTCCCGGCGGCTTCGGCGGCGGCGACGCCTTCGCGGGTGTTCTCCGAGATCATGTCGCGCTGGAACTCCAGCACGGCGGCGAGGACGGAGACCATCATCTTGGTGCCGGGGTCGTCCGAGGCGAGGTCGATGCCGGACAGCAGGCCGGACTCGACGTGCAGGTGCAGGCCGCGGCGGATCAGCACCGGTCGCAGGGCGAGGATGTCGGCCACGGAGCGGAAGAGCCGGGCGGCGTCGGCGATGCGGATGGTGTCGCCGACGGCGGCTTCGTGCAGCAGCTTGGTGAAGCCGGTGCGGTCGAGGGAGAGCTGCCGGGTGGAGGTGGCGGGGTCGTCGTATACGGGGGCGCCGGCGGCCAGCAGCGGGGCGAGGGCATGGCGCTGGCGGGCGTCGGTCTGCTTGTCGGTGGAATGCCGTAGGTAGATCCGGTCGGCCATCCGGTCTTCGCCTTCCCCAGGTGGGCCGGGCGGACTCCCGACCGTGTCCGCAGCCCAGTCTAGGGGGCGGAATAGGGAGGCGGAATCTCGGACCGGATCTGAATGGATCGGCGGGGCGTTTGCGCTGGTCGGGGTGGCGTGTTGATTGGATCGACCGCCGGGGGCGGAATCGACCGTTTACGCCCCCTTATGGATCTCAGCGTGAGGCGGAGTGGGGGAGTCCCAAGCAGAGCCTCCAGCAGCCGCCTGGCGTGAAGCCTGGCGCCGAAGGGACCGTTTCCGCTTGGGGCCATGAACGCGCCAAAGGGGCGCACTTTTCGTGTCCAAAAGTGCACAAACAGTGAATGATCTGGGTGGTGGCTGATCCGATGCAGATTGTCATAGCTCGGCGACACCGAGAGAGTAGGAGCTGGTATGAAGCGCAAGCTCGGCCTCGCAGTTGCCTCGATCACGCTGGGAGCAGCAACCGCGGTAATAGTCCCGGCGACTGCGCAAGCCGCCCCGTCAGCTACTACCGCGACAGGGCAGATAGCTGACGCCGCCGCAACCTGGCAGCGGACTGGGGAGTACTACCGAACGAAGACGACCTGCATGGCTGACGCGAGCTACTACCTGAGCGCTAGCAACGTGTACGGATACAGGTGCATTCAGATGGACACGAACCTCTGGCGAGGCGAAGTTCTCGCCGACTGACAGCTGCGCTTCGCCGACTGGCGAGGATGGCCCGCCCTGAGGGGCGGGCCATCATGCTGTGAGCACATTGGGACCGTTTCCGCCCCCTTTGTTGATTGGACCTTGGAGAGGTGCTGTGTCCAGCCGGCAGGTGGGGGAACGGCGGTGCGAGGGTTACCACATGGACGACGCGATGCTGCCGCAGTGGCTTTCAGAGATGTGGCTCGACGCCCAGTACGAGATCGACACCGAGCCTGACTACTGGCGTGACGACGATCTCGGGGGAGATGCAGCCCCTGCTGAGTCGTGATGCGGCGGCAGCCGAGGCCGCCGACGACCAATTCCGCCCCCACAAGTCATTCAACCGCGCGCGATGAAATGGTGAGGCCACTCGGCTGACGCTGCTTACGAACGGGGAGGACAAGCTCCTGGTGGTTCAAGATCGCCTGCGAGGGATATCGCTGGCGCCTGCGACCTGTCAGGGCCGGACCCATTCGTCGAAGTGGATGGAGCGGTAGGCGATGTGGAGCGTGTCGCCGCTTCCCCCGGCCAGCGCGGGCCCGGACATCGTGGCCACGTTCGGGACCTGCTGGATCCAGCCGGTCCAGGTGCTGCCGTTGAAGGAGTTGAGCCAGATGCCGTCGTCCAGGCCGCGGACGGCGCAGTACAGCGCCCCGTTGCGGACGGTCAGGGCCGGGGAGCTGTCGGTGGTGCCGCCGAGGTTCACGGTCGCACCCCAGGAGGTTCCGTCGTGGGCACGGACGTAGGTCTTTCCGTCCATGCTGGCCGCGGCGAGGTAGAGCTTGCCCTGGGCCGACGCCAGGGCCGGGGCCCGGGGGGTCTCGAAGCCGGGGACGATCTCGAAGTCACCCTGGAACTCGTTGTTGGTGCCCCGGACGAGGCGGGCCACGTACACCTTGACGTCTTCCTCATGGCCGCGGACGGCGCAGTACAGCACCCCGTCATGGCCGGCCAGGGCCGGTGCGGCCGAGCTCTTCCTGCCGAGGGAGGTGGGGTAGGACCAGCCGCCGTCGGACGTGGATCCGACGATGTGCAGGACGCCTTCCCTGTCGCAGGCGCCCAGGTGCAGGGAGGGCCCGTACTGGGTCAGGGCCGGGGCGGTCCGCGCGGACATCCAGCTGACCTCCCTGTAGCCGCTCCAGGAGGTGCCGTCGAACCGCGCGGTGTAGACGAGGTCGTTCATGCCGCGCACCGCGATGCAGGGCTTCCCGTCGCGGACGGCCAGTGCCGGCTCGCAGTCGGTGGCGCCGGTGAGGCGGGTGGTGGCGCCCCACTGGTTGTTGGCGGGCGAGAGGACCTTGATGTCGCCGGGGGCGTCGGCGGGGGGCGGGTTGCCGATCCACTTGAGTCGCAGGCGGTGGCGTCCCTCGTTGCCGCCGTCGAAGATCCAGTCGGTCTCATCCTGGGCGCCGGCCGCCAGCTGCCGCAGCGCCGGCCGGTCGAAGACCAGTGTGCGCTCCTGGACCAGGTCGTCGGGGTTCTTGAACAGCTCGATGAGCTTGGCGACGAGGTAGGCGAATCCCGCGGCCAGGGTGACGAAGTCCAGGAAGTCGCCGTACCCGGGGACGACGACGCCGGTGATGACGTTCGTCAGGAGATTGGTGAAGGCCATCAGCTCCTGGCCGATGACGACCAGCTTCTGCCGCAGCTGGTTCATCCATTCCGCGCTGCCGTCGTCCTCCTCCCAGCAGGAGATGTTGCACACCAGGCCGGCGTCCACCCGGCCGTTGTACACGGTGGTGTTCGCGGGCAGGTTGTGCCATTCGCCCCTGTCGACGTTCACGATCCGGTAGGTGAGGAGCTGCTGGCGGTTGCCGAAGGCACCGGCGCTGGAAACACCCCAGTAGATCTCGTCGGACTGGCTCCACTCGTCGGACTCGCGCTCGCACAGGAAGGAGTGCAGGTCCACCCGGGCGACGATCGTGGCGAGCGCGCCCGGGTCCTCGGGCGGCGGCGCGGTGGCGGTCACCACCGTCGCGCCGTAGCCGTACGCCGCCTGCCCGGCGTTGAACTCCTCACTGTCGAACGTGCCGTCCACCCCCGCCGGGGCACTGTTCAGGTCGACGACGCTCACGTTCGGCTGCGCCAGGACCTCCTCCCGCACCGCGGCGAGGTCCTTGAGCAGGTCCGCCGCCGCGTAGCCCTGCGCGACGTCCCGTCCCGCGAGGGTGCCGGGCAGGACGGTGGCGGTGGTGCCCGCGGCGTTCTCCTGCTGGTACAGGCGGCCGAATGCGCGGATCTCCTCCTCGTCCAGCAGCAGCCGCAGCGGCCGCACCAGCTGCTCCTCGACCTCCGTCAGCTCCAGGCCGGCCTCCAGGCGCGACGCCGCGTGCAGCATCACCCCGTACATCAGGGTGCTGCCCGGCGACGCCTGCGCGCGCGGTGTGGAGCGCTCGACAGCCGGCCGCCCCTGCAACTGCGCGCGCAGCCGCTCCAGCCGTTCCGCCTGCGAAGTCCCGAACTCGATCGACTGCATGAGCAACACTCCCTTGGGTCTCGACGAGCACGACCTCCGGAACCGGCAAGGCCGCGCACGACGATCATCCTGGGCCGGTCACTCAAGGCGATAGGTCAATTACGGTCAGTTAAAAACGGGGGGAGGGTGTCAACGTGGTGCGCCGGCGCGACACCCGATGCTGACCTCGGCCTCAATGTCCTAGGTCAGGTCCGGGTGAGGTGGTACGCCTGCCCGATGCGGCTCATCGCGCACCAACCTGCTCGCCCAGGCCCACCCACTGAGGACAAACGACCAAAGATCACCCGTATTTGGGGCTCGTGACACGGTCGTTAACGGCACCCCGTGTAGTTGCCGGTGGATCGGGCGAAGGTCTCGCGCAGCTGATCGGCGGCGAGCCGGTACATGTCCCGCAGGACCGGGCGGGAGCCGACCGGTTCGCCGGCGGCCGTGCGTGCTTCGACCTCGGCGTAGTCCTCCCACAGGGCACGGCGGCCCAGTTCGCCCATGCCGCTGGCGGCCGGGTGCATCCAGCGGCCGTCGATGGCGTTGCGGAACCCGTCCTCGGGCTCCACCGACCCGTCGACGACGCGGCCGATCGGACGCCCGGCGTAGTCGACGACGGTGGCCGCCAGTTCCTCAGCGCGCTGCCGGGCGGAGGCCGCGTCGTACCCGGCGAGGAACTCCACCCGGAAGTGGGCCCGCCAGTACGTCAGCTCGACCCCGTCGGGCAGCGGCCCGCGCTCGGCGTCGAGCGCGGCCGCCCACTGCCGCAGGTCGTCCTCGGCCAGCCCGCGCCCCTGCTCGATCATCCGCGCGGCCCGGTCCAGCGTCTGGCAGTAGTCGGCGACGTGCACCTGCTCCCAGGCGCCGTAGTGCACCCCGCGGGTGCCAAGGTGCGGGAAGACCTCGCGCGGGTAGTCCGCCTCCAGGCGCCGGCGCTCGTCCTCGGTCAGCCCGCCCGGGTCGAGCGGGGCGAGCTCACGGCGGTACCCGCGCTCCTCCACCTCCTCCCACGACGCGTCGCCGATCTCCCACGTCTGGTGCAGCAGCGGCTGGTCGCCACGGCGGTGGATGGGGCTGCGCATGTACAGCGACAGCCGGTGCCAGGCGTCGTCGGCGTCCAGGGCGGCGGCCCGGGTCTCGATCACGGCGTTCCAGATGCGCAGCTCACGGCCGGCCCGCACCTGCTCCCACCACTGGACCTCGTGCCAGGCCTGGCGGGCGCGGCGGGTGTCCCAGTCCCAGTCGTCCTTGTCCGCGAAGGACTCGGCGTGCTTCTTCGCGTCGGCGACCCCGAGCGCGTTGATCTCGGCCGGGGAGAGCCCGGCGGTCTCGCGGCGTAGGGGTGCCGTTAACGAGCGGCGAACCAACCGACATGTAGCTAAGCGTGATGTTCAGGCCGTGCCGCCCGCTTCGGCGAGCACGCGGTAGACGGTGGCGACAGAGGGGTGTTCGCCCTTGTTCTTGCCGGACGGGATGACGAGCTTGCGGGCGATCTCGGGGACGGGGACGCCGTTGGCCCGGAGACTTCGGGCGTAGGCGACCATGTCGTCGTCGAATACCTTCGGTCGGCCGCCGTGCCGGCCACGCTCGCGGGCGGATGCCTGCCCTTCGAGGGATTTCTCCCGGATGTACTCGCGTTCCGACTCGGCCATGCCTGCGAAGAACGCGAAGAGGGCGGCGCCGTGCCCGGAGGGGTCGTAGACGCCCTTGAGCGGTCCGGTGAGCAGTTCGAGCTCGATGTCGTGGTCGCGCAGGTCCTCGGCGATGGTGAGGAGTTCGGCGGCGCCGCGGCCGAGCCGCTTCATCTCCGGCCTCGGGGAACAATGGAACAGTCGTTGGCGCTAAGGAACGATCTTGGGGCCTAGCACAGCGATCCACTCTGCTGCTGGGGTTCGGTGAAAGATCGTATGAGCGGTGTGGCGTGGGGCTACCGTCCGCCGCGTGCCGGTGGAATTTCTGACTGATGAGCAGGCCGTTATCTGGACCTTTCAAGGCCAAAGGCTTACTGACCTGGGTGTTTGCTTGGCTTCCATTGTCAGCCAAGGAGGTTGGCAGCGCCGATTGCTGACCGGCAGGCCGACTCTCTCGCCGTCGCGTGGGGTGACCCGAGCCAGCAGGCCCCGCACGGGCAGGTGTGCTTCCGCGAGATGGCGGAGCAATCCGCCTGGGTGGACGGTGCACCGGGTGCGCCGTCCGTGCCGCGAGCCGCTGAGGTAGCTGGCCGGTGCCGGTGGTGCTCTCAACGGTGCGCAGCGCGAAGGATCACGCAACAGGCATTCGTGAACTGCGCCGACGTTCGATAGCGATCATCAAGTCAGCTATACGGCGATATCTGGCCGACCGCACTAAAGGGCCCTTTGTCTTCATTAGCGTGACATCCATGACGACAAGCAGTGGTGCTCCGTCCCAGCTGGGCGGGCAGTTGTGGGCCCAGACCCGTCAGGTCGACTTCCTCCGCACCCTCACTCCGGGCGCCTTCGCCCCCGTTTCCGAGGTCCCGACTCTCACGATCCCCTACCCCGGCTGGTGGGAGGTCTCCTACCACGCCCGCCTCGTGGTTCAGCAGACAGCGACCACCTACTCGGACGGGTGGGTGTCAACAGCGCTGTTCGCGAACAACGCGGTCCTGGACGGCAGCCAGGCGGTTGCCGGGATCGGTGCCGCTACGGGCGTCCGCCTGGAGAACACCATCGGGCAGACGTTCATGCACAAGTTCGACGGCGGCGAGGTCCTGGCGCTCAATGCCCGCGCCATCGGCAACGCGACTGCCTGGACGGTCCAGAGCAACGGTGACGGGCGCACCCAGATCATGGCGCACTACGTGAGTCCCAGGGGCGACCAGTCCCCGTGAAAGCAGGGCTAAGGGGCGCTTTCCGGGCCCGGTGACCTCGTCGCGGCACTCCCGGCCGCCGGTAGTGCCGCGACGAACATTCGCGTGAGGCCGGCTGCCCGCCCCGGGAGAGACCGGTTCGGGCTGATCCGGCCTCCGAAATGACCACCCGGTGTGGTTGCGAGTCAGACGAACCACTACTCGCCGCCCACACCCTGTTGACCTGTTCATAACGGCTGATCGAGGAAAGCCCATGACCGTTTTCACCGCTGCCCTGATGTTCCGTCACAGCGGCAAGTGCGCTTCCGTCGAAGCCGAGAGCACCAAGGACGGTGCTCAGATCGTCCAGTGGGAGTTCTTCGCTTCCAAGGACAACATGAAGTGGAACCTGGAGCACACCTCGGGCGGGTACTACATCGTCCGGGCGGTCAGCAGCGGCAAATGCCTGGCCGTGCTTCAGGAGGCCACCAACGACGGTGCCGACGTGGTCCAGTGGGACTACATCCCGGGCAAGACGAACATGGAGTGGAAGCTCATTCAGAAAGACGACGGGTACTTCGCGCTGGCGGCACGCAGCACCGGCAAGGTCCTGTCCGTGCTTCAGGAGGCCACGAGCGACGGTGCCAAGCTCGTCCAGTGGGCCGATGTGAACCACCCCAATCAGCAGTTCCGCCTCTCCTGACCCACGCTTCCTCGTCAGCCCCGCCGGCTACCTGCCGGCGGGGCTGACGCAGGACCGGCCCCCGACAGCCGCTTTTACCCGCCCTGGTGCCGCGTAAGGGCACGGCGACGCCGTACGGTGCGGCCAGGGCTCGCCCTGCGCAACACCGCCGTCCTCGCCGCGAGTACGAGAACAGCGTCACCGTCCTTACGAGCAACGCTCGTAGCGCACCACCCCTCCAGACTCCAAGATCATCCCGTGGCGGGTTTCCGGTGCCTCGGGGTCATGCCCCTACCAGGACCGTGCCAGCAGACTCACTCGCGCGGCCCTCTTGATCCGATCGCCTCTGCGACGGGCTGTCAGAGGTGAGCGTCCAGGAAGGCGGTCAGCTGCGACTTGGACAGCGTCCCCTCCTTCTTCGCCGCCGCAGCACCGTTCTTGAAGAGGACCACTGTGGGGATGCCTCGGACGCCCGCCCTCGGCGGCGTGGCCTGGTTGTCGTCCGTATTGATCTTGGTAAATTGGAGCTTGTCACCGTAGGTCACGGCGATGTCATCAAGGATCGCGGCGATCATCTTGGCCGGCCCTGACGACTCGGCCCAGAAATGCACCAGCACAGGCCGATCCGACATGAGCACGTCCTGCTCGAACGAAGCATCGCTCGTCGATGTGACTCGGTCAGACATGAAACTCCTTAGATCGCAACGACAGCGACCTCATGCTGCCCTCAGCAACTGCTCTCAACTCCTCCAACCCAGGAAAACCGTCAAAACGCCTCAAAGGTTCCCCTGGGCAACGCGCAGCCGCAGGCCGAGCGGCCGTGAAAGGGCCACTCTCGCGGGCCGGGGGTCAGAGATCGGTCAGTCCTTGCGACAGACCCGCTGCCTCAGCCGCGGGGGCCAGGGGTGCACGCACGGTGATTCTCATAAATGACCATCTGTGAGAGTTCTGCGAGAGCCCCGGAGCGATCACGTTTCCGCAGGTCGCCACTCGCAAAAGTCCTCTCAAAACCGGGGCGTTGTGCGAGACAGTTCTGACAGACTGCCGGGGTGGATCTGACGCCCGATCAAGCCGCAATCGCGGTAGAACGAAACGACTGTCCGAAGTGTGAAGCCCCGGCGGGCAGTACCTGCCGCACCCGCGGCGGGAAGACCGCAACGAAGTACCACACCCCGCGCTTCATCCTCGTGCCCGCGCTCCGCGAGGAGCTGGAGGTCCCGGTGCCCGAGGACCGCGGCCCGGGACGGCCGTGGAAGCCCGGCCCGCCCATCGAGGCTCAGCCGGCCGCCGCGGCGGCCAAGCCGATCCGGATCGGATACGCCCTCTGCTCGACCGCCCAGCAGGAACTCGCCAGCCAGCTCGACGCGCTCGAACCGCTCTGCAAGCGGATCTTCTCCGAGAAGATCTCCACCCGGGTCAAGACCCGGCCCGAACTGGAGAAGGCGCTGAAGCTGGCGTACGACATCAAGGAGGCCGCCCCCGACCAGGAGGTCATCCTCACCGTCCACGAGCTCAAGCGCCTGGCCCGCAACGCCGCCGAGCTGATGACGCTGTCCAACCAGCTCCAGAGGGCCGGTGTCCAGCTGGAACTCCTCACCGGCCCGCTCACCGGCATCTACGACCCCAACGGCATGGGCGCGATGTTCTTCGCCGTCCTCGCCGTCGCCGCCCAGCTCGACCGCAACTACATCCGGGAGAAGACCCTGGAGGGCCAGGTCGCCGCCGCGACCAAGGGCAACCACGGCGGACGGCCGAAGGTCATCGACGACGACATGCTCCTGTTCGCCCGCGCGCTCAAGGACAAAGGCGTCCCCGTCCCCGAGATCGCCAAGAAGCTGACCATCAGGACCGGGAAGAACGCCGGACGGCACCCCTCCGTCGCCTCCGTCTACCGCGCGCTCGCCGACGCCGAGGAGACCGGCGCCCCCGCCGGGCCGGAGATCGTCGCTCCGCGCCGGCCGACACGGGTAGACCTCACCGCCCCCGGCAGCGGCACCGACCCCGAGCTGATGGAACGCCTTCAGCGGCAGGTCCTCCAAGGCGACGGCGTGCTGGACACGCTCGTTGAACAGGCTGAGAGCGACGAAGACGACGTCGTGGCGGCGCTGCTGGCGCAGGCCCGCCACGAAGGGGAGGACGCATGATCCCGATGCCGCCGCATCGCACGAAGGGACCGGGCGTGCTCGGCGCCACTCCTGAGCAGCCAATCGGCCCCTTCGGGCGCTGGCCCGAGTCCGGCGAAGACCCGGAGACGGACACCGACGCCGACCAGGACGGACCCCACCGGCGCGCGTGATGCTGGAAGCGTGGGCCGCATCCGCTTCTGCGCCTCCTGCGGGGCCCGGCTGCCGAGAAAGGCATCGCCGCGGCGCCGGTACTGCGACGACGTATGCCGGGCCCAGGCGTACAGGGACCGGCGGACCAGCGATCGGATCACGGGCCTCGCCCTGATGCTCGCCGAGGCAGAGTGAACCGGCGCCGAGGGCATGAACCGGCTGCTGACCTGCCCGGAGTGCGCACGAATCACCTTCGCCGGCGCCAGCCGCCGCCAGGACACCGTCTACTGCTCAGGACGCTGTCGATCAAGAGCGTGGCGCCGTTGAGAGGCCCGCCGCGCTGCTCGGCTGCGAGCGTGCCGTCCAACCGTCACAAATCGGCGCTCTATCAGCGAGTATGACGCCTCCACGTCACGCTACTGCGGGCCCCAACTCGACAAGATCATTCCTTAGCGCCAACCGCTGTTCCATTGTTCCCCGAGGCCGATCTCATGGACGGTGAAGATGACCCGCTGATGCGGTACGGCCTTCTTGATCGTGCGGGCGAAGTCCATGGCCTTGGCGAACTGCGGGCGGACCTTGATTCGGGTGCTGATCTTCTCCGAGAAGACCGGATCGCATCCCTCCTCGTTCAGCGCGTCGAGCTGACTCTGCAACTCCTGCTGCGCGGTCGAGCACCTCGCGTACCCGACCCGAGTCGGCTTCGTGGCGGCCTCGGGCACCGCGGCTGTCAGGCCGTACAGGTGGTCTATGCGCGCGGCCATGCCATGTCTTGCGGCCGCTCCAGCACAGCGCCGCTGTGCTGGATGCCATGGATACGAAGTGGTGGCGTCGAACGAAGTGGATGTGGGTGTGGAGCTGCCTGGCGGTACTCGTTGGAGTTGCTGCGGTCGGGGCAGCGCTGTGGCGAGTCCCCTGGTGGTTCGATGCGCGATACCTCAACTCTGATCTGACTCAGCCTGTGGCAACCACAGTCACGGGAGTGCGCACCGCCCTACTAGCGCTGGGCGCCGGGGGGCTGGCGGCGGTCGGCATCCTCTACACCCACCGAACTCTGCACCAGGCCCGCGAAGGACAGGTCACTGACCGGTACACCAAGGCCATCAGTCAGATCGCTTCGGAAAAGCCGTTCGAGCAGCTCGGCGGTATTTACGCGCTGGAGCGCATCATGTGGGACTCGCGGAGGGACCACGCCACCATCGTTGAAGTCCTCGCCGCATTCGTTCGCGAGCACGCCCCCTCCACGGCCGAGCCCTCAACACAGGAACGCTTGCGACTTGCCCGCCAGCGCCTGAGTGCCAGGGCACCGCGCGCCAGCGCGCCGGCCAGGCACGCTGAAGCGCAGGCCGCAAACCTCCGGCCGACCGAGCCGGTTCAGGCAGCCCTGACGGTGCTCGGGAGACGGCCACTCGACCGCACAGAGCGCTTCACCATCAATCTGACCCGTACCAACCTGCGAGGTGCGGATCTACGCAAGGCCCATCTCGGAAGGGCCCGTCTGATGGAGGCCCATCTTGAAGGGGCCGATCTGGTGGAAGCCCATCTTGAAGGGGCCCATCTGGAGGGGGCCCATCTTGAAGGGGCACGTCTCGCGGCAGCCCATCTGGAGAACGCCTGGCTGGCCGGGGCCTATCTGGCAGAGGCGCGGCTAGTGGGGGCCTATCTGGCGGGGGCTTATCTGGTGGAGACCCGTCGGGAGGAATCCCTGGACGGGGCCATCGTCAAGGCCTGGCGGGAGGCGACCGCGCTCAAGTGGACGGATCTGAAGGAGGCCCAGGGCCTGACCGTCGAGCAACTGCTGACCGCCCGCCCAACACGGACCACCAAACTGCCAGCACACCTCGCAGAGGACCCCAGGGTCAGGGACTGGATCGCTGTCTTGGAGGACCCGCTCAAGGTGGTGAGACAGTCCCGGGCGAGGTAGAGGTTCCCTCGAACGTCAACGCACCAGTGCATGTACGCCGCCGCGATTATGGCTCTGACCTGGCCGTCTGGGATGGGAAACAGCCGATCATGCTGGGTCCGTCTGGAGCATGGAGATCACCCTGAGTGCCGTCACGCTCAGCTACATGTCGGCTGGTTCGCCATTCGTTAACGGCACCCCGCGTAGCGCGGTGGTGAACTTCTCGCCCTGGCGGGCGGCGGCGCGGGCCTTCTGGGCCGCGGTGCTCTGCTTCTTCGGCGACATGGCGCACTCCAGGCACGGCGATCTCCCACGCTCCCGCCGGCCGTGTACGTCGAGGCCAGTCAAGGACAAAGCAAAGTGGTGCACCCCGCGGGCCTCGAAAGACCTTGGCCGGCTGTGCCCCGGCGGCGTGGGCGCGGGACGGCGGCGAACGGCGGTACGCGTCTGGCCGTGTCAGGGAAACGGTAGCGCCCACCGCTGACAGCGCGCCGGGAAACGCCGAGCGGCCCCGTGGTGACCACGGGGCCGCTCGGGACGGGACGGCTCAGGAGGCCTCGGGCTGCTCCTGGGCGGCCTGCTCGGAGGAGTGACGTCAAAAACCTCGGAAGAGGCGCGGCCGCGTACGGGGCTCCCCGCACGCGGCTGCCGGCCCGCCCGGCGAGCCCGGTGCGGGGTCAGCGGTGACGGCGCTTGACGAGCACCGTGACGCCGAGGCCGATCCCCACGGCGGCGACGGCACCCAGCGCCAGCCACTTCCAGGAGAGGCTTGATGCCGCATCCGCGGACTTCGCCGGTGCCGCAGCTGCCTGGCCGACGCTGGGGGTCGGGGTCGGGGTATTCGCGGAGGCCGGGACCAGCGGGTCGCCGTCAGGCGTCCCCGGGTTCCCTGCCTTCTCCAGCAGTACCATGCGCGGGCGGACCGCCCCGTAGCCGATCCAGTCGTCGCGCTTGCGGCCGTCGACGGGGCCGCCGGCGGTCTCTATGAGGACGCGGGCGACCTGGGTTGCGGTCCAGTCGGGGTGAGCCGACCATACGAGCGCGGCGGAGGCGGAGGCCAGGGCGGTGGCGTACGAGGTGCCTCCGTCCTTCACACACCAGGCGGTGTTGTCCTTGCAGCGGACCGGGGCCTTGCTGCCGTATGCGGACAGGTCCGTGTCTCGCCCGTGGGAGCTGAGCTCCAGCGCCTCGGCCGTCTCGTCGATGGCTCCTACGCCGATGACTCCCGGAACCATGGTGATCAAGTTGGTTGCATTATTGCCTTCCCCCTCATTTCCCATGGCAGCAAAGACGAGCACTCCCTTGCTCTGGGCGTACTGGACAGCCGCCTTGAGCCTTTCGAAGCTGTAGTAGTCGCCCCAGCTCAAGTTGATGATCTTGGCCCCGTTGTCGGCCGCGTATCGGATCCCCTTGGCACCTTCGGCGCCTGTGGCAAAGGCCATGGGCGTGCCGAGGCTGGTGCGGACGGGCATGACCTTGGCGCCGGGAGCCAGGCCCTTCGGGCCGCCTCCTGTGCCGTCGCCGACAATCGCTGCGGTCATGGTGGTCCCATGCCCGCTGACGTCGTCGTGCGGCGAGTATTTCTTGTCTGGCTGCTCGGCCGGCGGCGACATCACCGACACGCCTGGAAGGACGGACTCGCTCCGCACGCCCGGGACTTGCTTGAAGCCGCTGTCGACGACGGCCACGGTGATGCCGGTTCCGTCTGCGACCTTCCACATGTCCGGGGCTTTCATAACCGTGAGGTAGTCCGGCGGGTCGGTATCGGCTGCCGCCGGCATCACCATGCCGGAGCTGACCGCCACCGCAGCGACGATTACCCCCAATGCCCTCAGCCATGTCCCGCGTCGACGTATGGTGCCCTGCATTCTTCTGCCCCTCCGTATGTCCGTGCGCTGCAATCCCGCACGGGACCCACCTCATCACACGGAGGCCGCCGGGCAGCCCGGCGGCACGGCCAGGAACAGGGGGGCGAGGAACATCGGAACGAAAACCGGCGCTAAGCCCGTGCCACCTCGACGAGGGCTTTGACCTGGGCTTCTGTAGGGGCTGAACCTTCGGCAGTCGTATTGATCGACTGTTTGGAGGTCCGGGGTGCCGGTCGAGTTTTTGACGGATGAGCAGGCTGCCGCGTACGCGGCGTATCGCGGAACGCCGTCCCGCACGGAGCTGGAGCGTTTTTTCTTCCTGGACGACGCGGACCGGGCGCTGATCGAGTCCAAGCGTCGGTCCCACAACCGCTTGGGCTATGCCGCCCAGCTCACGACTGCGCGCTACCTCGGGGTGTTCCTGGATGACCCGACGGATGTGCCGGCGGCGGTCGTGGACTACCTCGCCGAGCAGCTCGACATCGGCAACCCGTCGGTGCTGAAGGCGTACGGCGAACGGGAGAACACCCGGCTGGAGCACGTACGCGAGCTGCGCCGCGTCCTGGAGTACCGCGAGTTCGCCGAAGCGGAGGCCGAGCTTCGGGTCTGGGTGGACGCGCGGGCCTGGACGACCGGGGAGGGCCCGAAGGCGTTGTTCGACGCGGCGGCCGGGTGGCTGCGCGAGCGGCGGGTGCTGCTGCCCGGGGTGACGACGCTGACGAGGCTGGTGGCCTCGGTTCGCGAGGCGGCGAACCAACGGCTGTGGGACACGTTGTACGGGCTGCTGAACACCGGACAGCGGGCGGTGCTGGACTCGCTGCTGATGGTGCCGCCTGGCGAGCGGGTCTCGGAGCTGGACCGGCTGCGCCGCGGCCCGGTACGCGTGTCCGGACCGCAGATGAAGTGGGCGCTCCAGCGCGCGGAAGAGGTTGCCGGCCTCGGCATGGGCGAGTTGGACGTGTCGGCGATCCCGCCGCGGCGGCTGGCGGAGCTGTCCCGGTACGGCGTGGACGGAAAGGCGTCGCTCCTGCGTCGGCACGGCGATTCCCGGCGGCTGGCAACGCTGCTGGCCACGACCGTCTACCTGACGACCCGGGCCGTCGACGACGCGCTCGACCTCCTGGAGGTGCTGATCGCGACGAAGCTGCTAGCCAAGGCCGAGCGGGAGACGGTCAAGGAGAAGATGAAGACGCTGCCGCGGGTCGAGCGGGCGTCGGCGAAGCTGGCGACCGCGTTTCAGGTCGTCTTCGACACCACGAGCGAGCTGGTCGACACCGACACCGGGGAGGTAACCGGGCCCCAGGTCGAAAGCTTCGAGGCGATGTGGGAGCAGATCGAGGCGGTCGTGCCGCGGCACGAGCTGGCCGCCGCGATCGCCGCGCTGTTCGAGCTGACGCCGCCGCTGGACTCCGACGCGGACGAGACGTGGCGATCCATGCTCGTGGGCAGGTTCGGCACCGTCCGGCCGTTCCTGAAGCTCTTGGTCCAGGCCGTCGACTTCGGCGCCACTCCCGAGGGTGCGCCGGTCCTGACCGCGCTGAAGTCGCTGCCGGACCTGATGGGCCGCAAGAAGGTCGGCCCGGCCGAGATCGACGCCGGCCTGCTCGTCGCGTCGTGGCGGCGCCTGGTGCTCTCCGCCCCGCACCTGGAGCCGGGAACGGTGGACTGGAAGGCGTACACGTTCTGCGTGCTGGAGCAGCTGCACCGGATGCTGCGAAGCAAGCAGGTCTTCGCGAAGAACTCCTCGAAGTGGGGCGACCCGCGGGCGAAGCTGCTGGACGGCGAGGCGTGGGAGCAGGCCCGGCCGACCGTGCTGGCCTCGCTCGGACTGCCCGGGGAGGCGGGCGAGCACCTGGCGGCGCGGGCCGCGCTGCTGGACGGCACGTACCGCGAGGTCGCCTCCCGGCTGTCGGACAACGCGCAGATCGTCTTCGATGACGAGGGCCGGCTGCACTTCGCCGCACTGGAGCCGGAGCCCGAACCGGCGTCCCTGCTCGATCTGCGGGCGGCGGTGAATGCGATGCTGCCCCGCGTGGACCTGCCCGAGGTGCTGCTGGAGGTGTTCTCCTGGACCGGCGCCGACCAGGCGTTCACCTCGGTCACCGGCGGCGAGGCCCGGCTGAAGGACCTGCACGTCACGATCGCCGCGCTTCTGGTCGCGCACGTTATCTTGAGCCGCCCGAAGGGCGTCCTTGATGTTGAGCAAGCCCAGATGAGGCCCCGGTCTCTGCCTGGTGGATGTGGTTATCTGCCGCCGTCTATCACGCAGATCCCCCGGAGGTCCGATGCTCGTACAGCGTGTGGTGATGCCGTCCTCGCCGGTTGAGTCGTGGACGGTGCTCGGCGACGACGCGTCCCCGGTCGAGCCGATCGAGCGCTACCTTGCCTACCTCACCGACACCGAGCGGTCACCGAACACGATCAAGGCGTACGCGCACGACCTGAAGGACTGGTTCTCCTTCCTCGCCGTACGCGGGCTGGAGTGGCGCGAGGTGCGCCTGGAGGACGTCGGCGAGTTCGTCGCCTGGCTGCGGCTGCCGCCCGCGGCCCGCACTGGGGCGGTCTCGGTGCTCCCGTCCGTCGAGCATCACTGCGGTGAGACCACGGTGAACCGGAAGCTCTCGGCGGTCAGCGCCTTCTACCAGCACGCCGCCCGTCACGGCGTCGACCTGGGTGAACTGCTCACGACCTGGCAGCCGGCCGGGCGCCGCGGCACCGCGTGGAAGCCGTTCCTGCACCACGTCACCAAGGGCCGGCCGCAATCGAGGCGGGCGATCTCACTCAAGACGGCGAAGAAACTCCCGCGCATCCTCACCGCCGCCGAGGCCCAGGCCGTCCTCGATGCCTGCGAGCGGCTGCGGGACCGGCTGCTGTTCGCCGTCCTCTTCGACTCCGGTATGCGGATCGGGGAGGCTCTTGGGCTGCGGCACGAGGACTGGGCCGTCGCCGAGCGTGAGCTGACCGTGGTGCCCCGGCTCAACGCCAACGGCGCCCGCACCAAGTCGGCGACCACCAGGACGATCCCGGTCAGCGCCGAGCTGATGAGGCTCTACACCGACTACATGCACACCGAGTACGGCGACCTCGACTCCGACTACGTCTTCGTCAATCTCTGGGCCGCCCCGCACGGGCACGCAATGACCTACGCGGCCATCTACGACCTGGTCAGACGCCTGCGCCGGAAGACAGGCATCGACTACGACCCCCATTGGTATCGCCACACCTACGCCACCAGGCTGTTGCGGGGCGGCACCCCGATCGAGGTCGTCAGCAAGCTCCTCGGACACGCCTGCCTGACCACCACGACCGACACATACGGGCACCTGACCGCCGAGGACGCCCGCCGCGCCCTGGAAGAGGCAGGGTTCCTCACCGGGACGGAGGTGCGCTGGTGACCACGCCCGCCTCGCCCCCGCGCCACCACGGGCTGCTGGAGAAGCTGATGGCCGCGGTCCGCCCCGAGTTCCGCGCCGAAGTCATCGACATCGACCCTGGTGACCTCGTCTTCGGCGGCCCGCCATGCCACGTCCCCGCATGCTCTCGGATCGGCCGCAGCCGAGGACTCTGCATCGGTCACCACCACCGGTGGAACGGCCAAGGACGCCCCGAGCTTGAGGAGTTCGCCGCGACGACCGAGCCGCTCATGCGCGGATATGCCCCGCTGGCCGCATGCCGGGTGACCGGCTGCCACTACGGCGTCCAGGGCCGCGGCCTGTGTCAGAGCCACCGGTGGGCCTGGAGCCATGCGGGGAGTCCTCCCCTGGAGCAGTGGCTGGCCGAACGAAGCTTGACGGGGAAGCCGGCGGACCATCCAGAGTGTCTGGTCGCCTTCTGCGAGCTGTGGGCGCAGGCCAGCACACCGTTCTGCATCTCTCACCGGTCGCGATGGCGGGAGGCCGGCTTCCCGGAGCCCGCGGAGTTCATCAAGCTCTATGAAGAGCACCCGCCCGGCCACGAGCGACTGGACGTGCGCCGGCTCACGGGCCAGCTGCGGCTGGAGATGCAGTACGCCCTCCAGCGGCGGCACGACGATCAGCGCATCAAGACCCCGCCCAGCCGCGTCCGCCACGTCGTCTGCTTCGTCGCCAGCACCGGGGTCCGCTCCTTGCTGGACTGGACGGAGGAGACCTGGCGGGAACGCTTCCCGCGGGGCAAGGCCACCACCGGCAGCTCCTCCGTCGCGCTGGTGATCTACGCCCGCCGCCAGGTCGAAGAGCTTCAGCAGGGCCGGGGCTGGGAGGTGGAGTATCCCCGGGATGTGTGGCGGCTGCGGCAGCTCGGCATCGCCTCACCCCACGCCCACCTGCGGTTCGACCGCATCCCGCAGCCGTGGCTGAAGGACCTCGCCAAGCGCTGGGTGCGCTGGCGCCTGAGCACCGGACTCGGAGCCGGCCAGGCCAACAAGTGCGTGGTGGCGATCACCCGGTTCGCCGATTTCCTCGCTGCCCCGGCCGCTGGCGTCGACGCGCTCGCGCAGATCGACCGGCTAGTGCTGGAGCGCTACCTCGCCGATCTCCAGGCAACCGTGGGCGGGCAGAAGACCCACGGGGAGTTCATCGGTCTGGTCAACCACTTCTTCCAGACCATCCGACAACACCGCTGGGACGACACCCTGCCCACCACCGCGGTGTTCTTCGCCGAGGACTACCCCAAGCGCGCCAAGCTGCTGCCCCGGGCCCTGGCCGAGCACGTGATGACCCAGCTCGAACAGCCCGCCAACATGGACCGCTGGCACGACCCCGTCGGCCGACTCGTCACCCTCATCCTCATGCGCTGCGGCCTGCGCGTCTCCGACGCACTGCGGCTGCCGCTGGACTGCATCGTCCGGGATGCCGACAACGCCCCCTACCTGCGCTACTTCAACCACAAGATGAAGCGCGAGGCCCTGGTCCCCATCGACAACGAGGTCGAGGCCGCCATCGCCGCCCAGCAGCAGCGCATCACCGCCCGCTGGCCGGACGGCAGCCCGGTGCTCTTCCCACAGAAGACGGCCAACCCGGACGGCACGAAGCCGCTGATCGACAGCAGCTACCGGCGCATGCTCAACCAGTGGCTCGCCGAGGTCGACGTCCGCGACGAGCACGGCCGCCGCGTCCGCCCGACCCCGCACCAATGGCGCCACACCTTCGGGACCCGGCTGATCAACCGCGATGTCCCGCAGGAAGTCGTACGCGTCCTGCTCGACCACGACTCGCACATGATGACGGCCCACTACGCCCGGCTCAACGAGAAGACGATCCGCCGCCACTGGGAACAGGCCCGCAAGGTCGACATCCGCGGCGAGCAGGTCGCCCTCGACCCGGACGGGCACCTCGCCGAGGCGGCCTGGGCCAAACAGCGTCTCGGCCGGGTCACCCAGGCCCTGCCCAACGGCTTCTGCGGGCTGCCCCTGCAGAAGACCTGCCCGCATGCCAACGCCTGTCTGACCTGCCCGATGTTCGTGACCACCCCTGAGTTCCTGCCCCAGCACCGGCAGCAGCGCCAACAACTCCTGCAGATCGTCTCGGCGGCCGAGGCCCGCGGCCAGCTCCGCGTCGTCGAGATGAACCAGCAGGTCCTCGGCAACCTCGACCAGATCATCACCGCCCTGGAGGCCGACGAGCCCCCCGGCGACGCGGAGGTGGCCGATGCGGGCTGACAACTCCCGCCACATCGTCGCCGCGGCCCACAACCGGCACGAGTACACCCGGGCCAAGGCGATCCAGGCCCTGCGCGAGATCGACGCCGCGGGCACGGCCGTCACCTTCGACACCGTGGCCCGCGCGGCCGGCGTCTCACGGTCCTGGCTCTACACCCAGTCCGACCTGCGAGCCGAGATCGAACGGCTGCGGGCCGAACGGCAACGAGCCTCCGCCGACCCGGTGCCTGCCCGGCAGCGCGCCTCCGACGCTTCGCTACTGCGGCGGCTGGAGGCCGCCAACGAACGCAACCGCCGACTTGCCGAGGAGAACCGTCAGCTCCGGGACCAACTCGCCCGCGCGCTCGGCGACCTTCGCGCCGCCCGGCTGCAGAGCCCGCCCGTCCCGGCGGCCCGCCGCCAGGGTCGCGGTTCGACAACGATCGGCCCATGCTGAGGCGGCCTCAGAGCAGCTTCGCCGGATGCCTCTCGGACGCTGTCCTCACCGCATCGTCCCAGGTCAACGAGGCGCGGCGTCTTGGAGCTCAAGATAAGCCTGGGCTGCAATGTCGGCTACACCCCGGTCATCGGCGGGGTCGACGCGCTGAAGTACGGGCGGCTGTCCCACGTCGACCAGACCTACCTGCGGCTCGCGACCTACCGGGCCGCGAACGCCACCCTCATCGAGCACCAGGCGTCCATCGGCCTCGCAAGCGCATGGGGCGGCGGGCTCGTGGCATCGGTTGACGGGATGCGGTTCGTCGTCCCGGTCCCCTCGGTGTACGCGCGGCCGAACCCGAAGTACTTCGGCCGTCGAGGCGGGGCGACCTGGCTCAACATGATCAACGACCAGGCGGCCGGGCTCGGCGGGAAGGTCGTGGCCGGCACCCCGCGCGACTCCCTGTACGTGCTGGACGTCCTCTACGACCGCGACGGCGGACGGCGCCCGGAGATGATCGTCACCGACACCGCGAGCTACTCCGACATCGTCTTCGGCCTGCTCACGCTCGCCGGGTTCGCGTACGCCCCGCAGCTCGCCGACCTGCCCGATCAGAAGATGTGGCGCATCGACCGGACGGCCGACTACGGCGCCTTTCAGGAAGCGGCCCGAGGCCGGGTCGACCTGGCGCGGATCGAGCGGCACTGGGAGGACATCCTGCGGATCATCGGCTCGATCCACACCGGCGCGGTGCGGGCCTACGACGTGATCCGGATGCTGTCCCGCGACGGCCGGCCCACCCCGCTGGGCGACGCGATCGCGCACTACGGGCGGATCGCGAAGTCGTTGCACATCCTGCGGCTGGCCGACGAGCCTGGCTACCGTCGCCAGATCAAGGTGCAGGCCAACCTGCAGGAGGGTCGGCACGCGCTGGCCCGGAAGATCTTCCACGGCCGGGCTGGGCAGCTCTACCAGCGCTACCAGGACGGCATGGAGGACCAGATCGGCGCGCTCGGCCTGGTCCTCAACGCCCTGGTGCTCTTCAACACCCGGTACATGGATGCCGCCGTCGCCCAGCTCCGCGCCGACGGCTTCGACGTCCGTGACGAGGACGTCGCCCGGCTCTCCCCGTTCGTGCGGCATCACGTCAACATGCTCGGCCGGTACTCGTTCCAGCTGCCGGAACTGCCCGGCGGTTTGCGTCCCCTGCGCGATCTGAGCGCCGCCGACGAGACGTGATCGAGGGCGAGCAACCGTCCTCCGTCTTCCCCGGGCCAGGCGGGTCCGTATCGTAGGCGCGAAGGTTGCTCACATGTTCGGGGGTTGGGTGCGCATCGCAGATCTCGCCAGATGGGACCGGGGCTTTCCGGTGAAGTACCTCCTGGTTCAGGAGGACGAAGACGGGGTGGAACAGCTCTGGGCGAGGTGCGCGGGCGTCGAAGGGTTGTTCGTTGACCCGGTCCCGCCGCCACGGGAGGTCCTCACCCTTCGTGGATGTCGCCCCGATGGTCTCCTGAGCGAGGTCCTGGCCGAGCCCCACGGCTCGCTACGAGGTCTGGGCGACGTATGCGTCGAGGTCTGGGACGACGAGAAGCCCGTGCAGTGGTGGACTCTCGTCGATGCGGTCGCGGTGGCCCATCAGCCCCACTCGGTTGATCCGGCGCGGTACGACATCGTGCTCGGCGCCGCCGTCAGCAGCGAGGAGAGCTTCTTCGAACTGCCTGCGGCGCCGCGCTTCGAGCTCTTCGCGGGGACGACGGTCGCTGCGGCGAGTGCAGGTCGGTGCTCCGCCGTGGACGGCCTGTTCAAACCGCGAGCGGACCCGGCTCCCGTTCCTATGGAGCTGATCGGCTGCGAGCCTTCAGAGCCCCTGCTCGCGGCGCTGCGACGGCCCCGTCGGTCGGAGCGGGACTGGGCCTACCTCCTGGTCCTGGATCGTCATGGGGCCGTGATGGCCTCCCGCACCGTGGGCCTGGCCATCACCGAAGCTCGACCGTCCGTGCTCGGCGGCACACTCGTCGACATCACCCTCACCGATGGTGGCGACGATCGGCCATCGCCGGCGGCCCGCCCGATCTGGGCGGAGTGGTACCAGGGCCCGCCGGCAGAGCCCAACCTGTGGGTGCCGTACGACTCGCAGGGCAGGGCCGCGTGGCTGGACCTCACCACCCGTGCCTGGCGGGTGCCCGTGCCCCGGCCGGACCACTCCGGCGGCGAGTACCACCTCGACGGCCGGTTCGTCACGGACGTTCCCGGTCTGCACTGCGCGATCGCCGAGGCCCTGCTCGGGCCCGGCCGCTACTTCGGCCGGGAGTGGAACGCGTTCAAGGACTGCCTGGGCGGTGGATTCGGAGTGGCCCCGCCGTTCACCTTGACCTGGCACGACTCCGAGATCGCACGCCGCGCGCTGGCGGACGTGGTGGAGGATCCGGAGGACGGGCTCTCCTACTTCGAGGACATCGTGCGGCTCCTCGAACGGCGCGGCGTCACGGTCGTACTCCGGTGAGCCGCAGGCGCCCGAACGAATACGACTCCGCGACAGGCCGAGCGGACTTCAGCGCCTGCTGTTGCCGGGCGCGAGCAGGCTGGTGACCTCGGCGATGGCCTCCGGGGACGGCTTGAAGTAGCGGCGGACGTTCTCCGTCTTCTTGTGCCGTGACTTCGCCATCAGCATCAGCAGGCTGGCCCCGGCCTCACCGAGATGGGTCAGGCCGGAATGGCGGTACTCGTGCAGGTCCCATCCCGTGCCCGGCCCGCGCACTGCGGTGTGCTCGTCCAGCAGGGCGCGGGCCTGCCCGTAGGAGAGCCGGGCGAGCCCGGTGTCCGGGCAGACGTCGCGCGGGCTGACGACCTTGCTGGGGCCGGGACGGCGGTGGGTGACGAACACGGGCCCACGGGTGCGGCCCTTGATCAGCCGGGGAAGCAGCCGGGCGGTACCGGCGTCCCAGTAGACCGTCTCCAGCACGTAGTCCTCGCGGGCGCCGCCGCGGCGGCGGACCTTGGGCTGGGCGCCCTTCGCCTTCACCGGGCACCGCCGGCCAGCCAGGTCCAAGTCCTCGATGTTGATCTCCAAGACCTCCTCCGAGCGGGCGCACGTCTCGTAGAGCATCCGCCACAGCGTCTTCTCCCGCAGGTGGATGTCCCGACGAGCGACCAGCCGGTCGATCGCCAACTTCGAGCGCACCGGAGTGTCCGAGTCCGGCGGCGGCAGCCGCTTCGCCCAGGCCGGGACCGCTGGTCCGTCATAGCCTCGCTCCGCGCACCAGCCGGTCCAGGACAGCACCGCGCCCCGGCGGGCGTTCCAGGTGTTCACCGCCGAGCGGCCCCACAGCAGCTCCAGCGCTTCGCCGATCTCGTCGTCCGCCACCGAGGCGAGCGGCCGACCCTCGCCGAGGCGTTCGGCGGTCTTCCCGACGGCGATGCTGTAGTTCCGGACTGTGTTCGGGTTGCCGAGCGAGCCAAGGAACAGGTCGGCCGCCGTCCGGACGCTCACCGCCTTCCCCGTCGGCAGCTGAACGAGAGTGGGCACCGCTTCCCCCCTTGCCGCAGATAACAGGGTCGCTTCGCGCAGCGGCCCGAGAACATCACCGCAGGTGACGGATCAAGCTACCGCAGATATTGGGGTGTTATCTGTGGGAAGACTTCAGAGGGGTCCGGCCGCCGACGCCCCGTCAGTCGCCCACCAGGGCCTATCGAGGCTTAGCGCCGGTTTTCGTTCCGATGTTCCTCATGCCCCGAGGTCCTGCTGACTGAGCGTGCCCGGCATGTTGAGGAGGCCCGGCATCGCGGCGTCCAGCAGCGTGGGGGCGAGAGCGGCGAGCTGGGGGTAGAAGTCATCCCGCATGATCAGGACCACCCTGAGCGCGGCGTGCGAGCCGATCGCCGCGGTGATCTGGTCCACGGCGGCCGGGAGGTCCTTACGTCCACCGGCGAGGAGCTCTTCGAACTGGTCGACTACCAACAGGACACGATCGTAAGCAGGTTCCGCCACGAGTCGGCGCCTGACCGCCGCGGCGATCGAGTCGATGGCGGCTCCCGGGAGTCCCGAGTGTTCGATCTCGGCCAACAGGTCCTGTCTCGGCCGGGCCAGGACGGGCAGCCATCGGTCGCTGCCTGGCACTCCACCCGCCGCCAGCGCACCCAGCACCCCGGCCTGGACCAGCGATGACTTGCCCGAGCCGGAGGGGCCCAGCAGCAGCGTCAGCCGCTGCTGGCGTGCCAGGTTCGCGACGACCTGCCGTACTGCGTCCGTACGGCCCTCGAACCACCGGGCCTGCTCCGCGGTAAACGACTCCAGCCCCCGGTACGGGCACACCTCCCGCTCGGCCAGCGCAGGCAGGATCTCCCGCAGCACGTGCGTCGGCGTGACGTACGCGATCCCCCTCCCCCGGCCGTACGCGTCGAGGGCAGTGATCTCCGTGAGCATCCCGACGACCAGCCCGGTCACCTCGTCCAAGACTGGCCCGCCGCTGAAGCCGGTCGTCAGGTCGTTGGCACTGGTCAACTGCAGGTGCGCGCCCCTGCCCTCGGTGGTCGGCAGCAGCTCACCGGCGACACCGAAGCCGAAGTGCCCCTCCGGCGGGGCCTGGGCGGGAAACCCGAACGAACGCACCTGATGCCCGCGGCACCACGCTCGCCCCTGCGACGGCACCGCTCAGCCGTACGAACGCCACGTCCTCGGCCTCAGGAGCGCGCCACGCCCTGTCCAGCACCCGTCCCTCGACCTCAGGCGTACCCTCCACGTGCGGGTACGTCAGCCGTACCCGCGAGCCGGGCCCGCCGCCCGCTGCCCGGACCACGTGGGCACACGTGACCAGCACCCCCTCGGCCACCAGGAAGCCCGCACCGGCCACCCTCCCGTCCGCACCCAGGATTTGGGCCACGGCTGACAGCAGCTCCGGCGAACCGGCTTCAGGGCTGTCCATGGGGCCTGTCCCGCTTCCACGACACCGTGACTGTCATGTGCCCGGTGGCGCGTCCCTTGGTGATCACGGCACCCGCCTCGACCGCCAGGTCGACCCCGAACTCGAACGTGATCTCGTCCGGGTTGGCCTTGCGAAGCTGGTCAAGTGTGGCGCGTGCCGCCTCCGTGACCGGCTCCAGTGCTCCCTCCAGGCTCCTGGGCAGGTCATGCACCGCGTCGCCGATACGGCCAGCCTTCACCGGGCCCTCGACGGCGGTCACGGTCGAATCCTCCACCAGGATGCAACCCCCACCCTCCAACGGGATGCGAGCCACCCGAATCAGAGGTATCACGACGCCTCCTCCTTCTGCCGGGCCCGCCGCCGACACTGGACGTCCACGGGAGCGGACGGCCCGTTCAGGGGTCTCGGCCAGCATCGTCGCAGCCGCTGCCCCCCGCATCCCGGAGGGGCCATACGACGGGCTGTATGGCGGGTCTCGGCGGTGGCACGGAGACGGCGCACGGCACCCGGGTACGGGGCTGCCCACTACGTATAGCCTCTGGGCCGGTCCGGTCATGGGGTGTCGGCGCTCAGGGTCAGGTGGCGCAGTGTGGTGTATGTGAGGTAGCCGGGCCATGGGTCGGTGCTGGGGACCAGGCGGGTGTAGTGGGGGTAGGAGGTGGTCCCGTCTAGCACTCCGGTGAGTAGCTCGCCGGCCTCGCCGCCGGCTCGCTGCGCGGCGCGTGTGCAGGCCATCAGGGCCGCGCCCACAGCTGGCCTGGACGGCCCGTGGGAGTCTGCGGGCCAGTCGATGGGGCGTACGGCCTCTGGTCCCAGCCAGGCCGTCAGGACTCTGGCCACGGTGCTCCATAGTTTGAACGGGCGCAGGAGATGCGGGGTTTGCGCGATGCCGAATGATGTGTCGCCGCCCGGCCGCAGTAGCTCGGCGAGGGGTCGGTCGAAGAGAGCTTGCGCGTCCCGGTCGAGGTTTTCGGTGTTGTCCGTGGCGTGGACGAGGTTGAAGATAGGGTTCAGCGCTCCGAAGTCCCCGCGCAGGGTGCCGGGCTGGGCCCGGTGGGGCAGGAAGTCTCCGGTGAGTCGCTCCGCCAGGTCAGCGGGGGCTGTCGGTTTGCCTGTGGGCCCGTCGGTCTTCTGCTCCAGCAGCAGGGCGTGGATGGGGCCCAGGGTGTATATGACCGCGTCCAGCTCTCCGTCTATGGGGCCGCTGGTCTGGCGATTTGCCTTCAGAAGGCTCTGGTGCTCCGGGCTGAGTGTCAACTCGCGGAAGCCGCGTAGCCAGTAGCCCTGGTCGCGCATCCACGAGGAGATGAGTCGGGTCAGGTGCTGGGCCACGCCGTCCGGTTTGACGATGAGGAGGGCGAGGCGGTCCGGCTCGGGCAAGCATGACTCCTGTATGGGTCGGGGTGGGATCGCATCACACCGCCTCGACTGTACCCGCCTGTCCTGCGGCCCAGCGGCTGGTGGGGCCCGCCTTTCGGATCATGCTGGATCCGCGGCGCCCAGCCCCGCCTGGCCGCCCGATCGGGGGCCAGGGGCTACCCATTCCACTGCGGCCTCTCCGGGGGTGACCGGCGCATGCCATGATCTGCGGATGAGCGAGTACTCCTGGCCCGGGGAGAACGGCAGGGGCGTGCCCGACGCGGCCGCGGCCTGGGCCGAAACCATCCGCGTTCTGCCCGTTGGTACCCGCGTCACCGGTGAGGTCGTCGGCCGTCAGCCCTTCGGCGTCTTCCTGTCCATCGACGGCTGCCCCGATGCGGTGGGCCTGGCGAGAATCGACAGGATGCCCAGGTGCATGGAACTGCCGGCCGTGGGGGAGCGCGTCACCGGCGAGGTCGTCTGGCACGCCGACCGCAATCACCAGGTGGGGGTCGTGCTTGGCGAGTGGGCCGATCATGAAGACCTGCTGCCTAGTGTGATGCGCCAGAAGTCCTGAGGGCTATTTGCTACCTTCTTTTTATGGTGCATCGAGGCCCTGCAGCCGTGGAGATCGCTCTTTCTGAGGACGAGCGTGCCGAACTTGTGCGCCGGGCTGGGTTGCCGGACCGGCGCACGTCTGAGCGGGCCCGGATCATCCTGGCGTGCGCTGATGGCATGTCGAATGCGGGTGTTGCGCAGGCTGTCGGCGCTGGCGTGAAGACGGTCCGCAAGTGGCGTGGGAAGTTCGCTGTCCAGCGGTTGGCGGGGCTTGAGGACGAGGGCCCTATTGGCCGGCCGAAATCGGAGCTGGTCCTGACCGAGGGTGAGCTGGCCCAGCTGGTGCGCTGGTCGAGGAGGGCGAAGACCGCCCAGTACCTGGCACTGCGGTCGAAGATCGTCCTGCGGTGCGCCGAGGGCGTGACGAACAAGCAGGTCGCAGCCGATCTGGGGGTGGACCAGTCGACGGTGGACCGTTGGCGGGCCCGATTCGTGGCCGACCGCCTCGATGGCCTGCAGGACGAACCGCGAACCGGCAGGCCGCCCTCCATCCTGCTCGACCAGGTCGAAGACGTCATCGTCGCGACCTTGGAGTCCGCGCCGGGCAAGGACACGCACTGGTCGCGGGCCTCGATGGCCGCCCGCACCGGACTGTCGAAGTCCACCATCGGCCGGATCTGGAGGAAGTTCGACCTCAAGCCGCACTTGCAGGATTCCTTCAAGCTCTCCACCGACCCGCAGTTCGTCGAGAAAGTCGTCGACGTCGTCGGGCTGTACCACAACCCGCCAGAGCGGGCCGTGGTGTTATGCGTCGACGAGAAGAGCCAGATCCAGGCGCTGGACCGCTCGCAGCCGGTGCTGCCGATGATGCCCGGCATGCCCGAGCGCCGCACCCACGACTACCTCCGCCACGGCATCACCAGCCTGTTCGCCGCCTTCAACATCGCCGACGGCACCGTCATCAGCGAACTCCACCGCCGCCACCGGGCCAGCGAGTTCAAGAAGTTCCTGGTCACGATAGACAAGGCCGTGCCCGTCGCGCTCGATGTGCACCTGGTGTGCGACAACTACGTCACCCACAAGACCTCCGAGATACGGCAGTGGCTCGCCCGGCACCCACGCTTCCACGTGCACTTCACGCCGACCGGCTCTTCTTGGATCAACCAGGTCGAGCGGTGGTTCGGCCTGCTGACGGACAAACTCATCCGCCGCGGCGTCCACACCTCGGTTCAGGCCCTCGAGAAGGACATCCGCGACTGGATCGACACCTGGAACGAGAACCCCAGACCATTCACCTGGACCAAGACTGCCGACGAGATCCTCAAGTCCCTCGCCGACTACCTCGCCAGGATCAGCCCATCCAGGAATCCAACCAGCACCCACTTAATCCTCAGGATTTCTGGCGCATAACACTAGCTTCCGTGTGGGTCAGGTCGTGGGCGGACGCATCACGAAGATCGCGGCCATCGGAGTCTTCGTGCGCCTTGCTGATTGTGTCGAGGGGCTTGTTCCGCTCACAAGGCCGGCTGCGTCCGCGGAGGTCTTCCGCGAGGGCCAGGAGGTGTCCGTAACGCTCGTGGTGGTCGACCACGAGCGGAACCGGATCCTTCTGGCCGAACCCCGTCCCTCCTGAATGCGTTACGGGTGAGGTTGGGTGGTCTGGGCTTGCGTTGTGGGGGCGGGGGTGAGGGGTTTCCCGTTCAGGTCGGTGGCGCCAGACCAGTCCCACCACAGGGCACCCGTTGAGGTGAGGAACGGGACCTGCCTGTCGACGTCGGTGCCGTGGTCGAAGGCGTCGGCTACTGCTGTGAGGTAGGTGGAGAGACTGGGCCAGCCGTCGTCGAAGTGGCCGGTGTCGTCGTGTGCCGCTTTGCCCAGGCGGCCCTGGCCGGGTCCTTCGCGCATGTCGATGATCTGGGAGTCGCCGTCGCTTTGTGCCCAGGGGATCCACAGCGGGTGCCACCAGGGTTCATCAGCCCATTCGGGGGGGCTCGGTGAGGTCGGAGTCGTCCCCGGCGATCTCGACGCACATCTGCCAGTGGGTGAGGATCTCTGCGACGGACATGGGCGGCTGGTCGGGGACCAGGGTGGCCCACTCGGTGATCCCGTTGTGGCAGGCCAGCGACTCCAGGAGGTCGGTGGGGAATCGCACCCCCATCGCTTCCTGTGCGGCCTCGACTTCGGCTGGGTCAGCCGGCGGCGCGAGCAACGCGTAGGAGGCGGGGGAGTGCCGCTGTATCCAGGTGTCGATCCTGGCCCAGGAGCGGGTTACCGGCTGGGGCGTTGGGAAGGTGAGCACCCTGCGCAGGAGTTGCAGGCTGCGGAGCCAGTCGAGGTACTTGTCGGTCTCCGCACAGAGTTCTCGCAGCTCGGATGATCCGGCTTCGACCCGGTCCAGGGCGCGGCGGCCATGTCCCGCAGGTCGGCCGGAAACGCAGGGACGGTCAGGTCGGGCCCGTACGCGCTGGTGATGGGCCGGCCGCCGGGAGACTGGGCGGCGACGAGGCTATCGCCGCCACAGCTTCGACCGCGAGGTGCTGGTCGAGGGGGTCGTCGGCGTTGAGGACACGGACGAGTGCGGCCCGGACGAGTCCGGGCCGGTCAGCCGCAGCGGCCTCGTCGAGATAGGCGCCGAAGTCTGCGGCGGTGTCGTTATCGAAGGGGCCGACGTCCCAGGTGCCCATGGGTCTCATTGAGATGGGGTGCTCCGGGAGTGTGCCAGGCGGCACCGACAACAGGGGGCTCAGCGGTGGCTGATGATGGTGTAGTGGAGGGCGGCTCGGAGGGCCTCTGTGCGGCTGCGCAGGTTGGTTGAGCACCGCTCAGGTTCATTGATCCGCGACACCACTCTGCGAGCTGGGCCTCAGCGCGGCATGCCTCCTAGGGCATTCTCAATCTGGGAGTGAGAATGAATCATTCCCGCGAAGTGGGGCTGGCATGATCGGGTCATGCCTATCACTGTCGAGTTCTTCGTGGCACCAGACGATGAGGTGGCTGCCCAGGTCGGGCCGCGGCAGCGCCGTCATGGGTTTCCCTCATTCACGTGCTCGGATTTCTTTCCCGATGATGCGGTGGCGGACTGGGAGGTCCTGCTGGCAGGGGGTGTGGCTGCAGGCTCGCGTGATGTGGTGCCGATGAAGAAAGACGGCTTCACGGTGTTCCAGCTGTCTTCCGGGCTGTGCTCCGCTCTGGTGCAGGCGAGTTGTGGCCGGCTCGTTGAGGTTGCGGGTGCATGGGCTGAGCTTGCCGCAGTCAAGGACGAGGGTGTGCCAGCCGAGACAGCGGCCTGGATCCTGACGGAGTTGGCAGGCCTGGCCCGCACGGCAGAGGGCCTTCGTCAGCCTCTGTACTGCTGGTACTTCGCACCCTGACCGGCCGCCACACAACAGACGCCGCAGCCTCATCCTGCTGCCAGCCAGGCCCGCGAAGCGGGCCTCAAGTCCTGGAGGCGAAGCCGGAAGGACCGGGCGGGGAGCGAAGCGGACACGCCCAACGGGCCGTAGGCCCGGACCCCGTGAAACGGGGTCATTCAGGCCTGCGAAGCAGGCCGTTCGAGGTGAAGCGAAGCGGAACCCCGAACCGTCCGGAGTGAAGCGCAGGACACCGGCCCGAAGGGCCGGCCCTGGGGGGGGGGGGGGGGGGGGGGGGAGAAGGGAGGGAGGGGGGGGGGGGGGGGAGGGAGGGGGGGGGGGGGGGGGGGGGGGGGGGA
>NZ_JBWKDK010000069.1:0-30539 GCF_056436005.1 Streptomyces sp. NPDC043854 | reverse complement strand
CCCCCCCCCCCCCCCCCCCCCCCCCCCCCCCCCCCCCCCCCCCCCCCCCCACCCCTCCCCCCCCCCCCCCCCCCCCCCCCCCCGCGGCCGTGGTGTCGGTACGGGCCCCGTCGGCCGGGGCGGCACTGCGCTGGGCCGCCGACTGCCGCGAGGCGGGTCTGTCCGTGGGGTGCTTCCGGCCGCCGTCGGTACCGGACGGCATCTCCCGGCTGCGGCTGACCGCCCGGGCCGATCTCACGGGGGACGAGATCGAGCGGGCCGTCGAGACGATCCTGCGGACCGCCCCGGCCGGGGCCGCGGACGCGCCCTAGGACGTCATACGGGCACGTCCGCCCGTACCGAGGCGAGGAAGCCCGCCCAGGCCGGCCCGGTGAAGAGCACGGCCGGGCCGTCCGCCCGCTTGGAGTCGCGGACGGCCAGCAGGCCGCCGCCGAGGACGGCCGTTTCCACGCAGTTGTTCATTCCGGTGCTGCGGCTGCTCCGCCGCCACCGCGTTCTGGTCGGAAGTCCGCCGGTGGAGAGGGGGGTTGCGGACACGGGGTGCCTCCTTACGCGTCGTCAGCCAGGGAGCTGATGAGATCCGACGAGTCCTGGGGCGGGAGGGCGTGCGCCTGGATGGTGCGGAACGCGGCGCTGTACGCCTCGAGGTCTTCCTTCCGCTCCAGATAGAGGCTACTCGTCAAATGGTCGAGTACCACCACATCCAGATCGGCAATGTTCGGAAATGAGAAGATGACGAACGGTCCGGTCAGGCCGAGATGACCCCCCACGCTGAACGGCAGCACCTGGAGCCGCACTTGGGGCAACCGCGCCACCTCCACCAGGTGCCGCAGCTGCGCCGCCATCACCCCCGGCCCCCCGATCTGCCGCCGCAGCACCGCCTCGTCCAGTACGGCGCTCAACTCCAGCGGCGGATCGGCCCGCAGCACCGCCTGCCGGGCGAGCCGTACGTCGACCAGCGCGTCCACCTTGGGTTCCGGCAGCCCGCCCAGCGCGGCGCGGGTCACGGCCCGCGCGTACTCGGCGGTCTGAAGCAGTCCGGGCACCACGGAGAGCTCCACGGTGCGGGCCGACCGGGCCCCCGCCTCCAGGCTGATGAAGTCCCGGTACTCCTGCGGGAGCAGGCCGCGGTAGTCGTGCCACCACTGGCGGCCGCGGCCGTTGCCGCCGCCGGGTCCGGGACCGGCCGCCGAGATCGACAGGGCCTCCAGCAAGGCCCGCTGCTCGCGGCTGACGACCTCTCCGTAGGCGTCGAGCAGGCGGCCGATGTCCTCCGGTTTCACGCCGCTCCGGCCGGTTTCGATGCGGCTGATTTTCGACTGGTGCCAGCCCATGATGCGCGCCGCCTCGCCACTGGTGAGTCCGGTACGGTCGCGCAGGGCGCGCAGTTCCTCGCCGAGCTTGCGCCGACGCACCGCGGGGCCGTGCTGCATACCCGCCTCCTTCCACCGGCACAGCTCGCACCAGTCTGCCGTCCAAATACGCTCTTCCGTAGCAGAGTTCACCGCATTGAGCGACAGATATATGCATATCTTGGGTGAACGACCGCACCCGCAGGACGATGGGTGGCACTCTGGCGTCCAGCACAGATCCGGGGCGGATCCGCCCCGGTGGGAAAGGGACCGTCGCCATGGCAGACCACCAGGAAGCATCCGTCACTCTGCCGAGCGATCCCGCCTCGGTCGCCACCGCCCGCCGCTACGTCGCGGACGTCCTCCTCGAATGGGGACTGCCGGAGGGCGCCGACACCGCCGACAGCGTCCGGCTGATCGTCTCGGAGCTGGCCACCAACGCCGTGCAGCACACATTCGGGCAGTCGCCCACCTTCACCGTCGGTGTCCGGCTGGAGCGGGGCGAGTGGCTCCGGGTCGGCGTCACCGACAGCCACCCGCGCTGGCCCCGGCGGCTCCCGGCCGCCGTCCAGCAGGACAACGGCCGGGGCATGGTCATCATCCGCTGGCTCACCGCGGAGGCGGGCGGCCGGCTCTCGGTCAGCCCCACCGAGGACGGCGGCAAGACCGTGTGGATCGCCCTGCCCTGGCCGGCCGGGGCCCCGGCGCACAGCGCCGGCACATGCTGACGCCGCCCGGCACCCGCCGCCCGGCCGCCGTACCTCCCCGAGGCTGCTCAGCCGCGCTCGGAGGCGCTCCGCTCGATGCACAGCTCGTTGCCCTCAGGGTCGGCGAGGACCGCCCAGCCCGTGCCGTCCTCCCGGCGCCGGTCGTCCACCAGCCGCGCCCCGAGTCCGATCAGCCGCTCGACCTCCTCGTCGCGGGTGCCGTTCTGCGGCTGGATGTCCAAGTGGACCCGGTTCTTCACGGACTTGGCCTCCGGCACCCGGATGAACAGCAGGCCCGGCACGCCCGGCTGCCCCGGGTCCAGCAGGATCTCGTCGTCGCCCTCGGCGTCGTCCGGGTGGATCGGGAAGCCCGTCACCGCGGACCAGAACGTGGCGACCTCGTACGGCTCCCGGGCGTCGAAGGTGATGTGGCGTACCGGATTGCGGAACATGCGACTCCTCCGGGGCGGCTCCCGGGCGGCCGTATACGGAACCGGCTGGAGCCGGCCCGGAGGCTGAACCGGGTACCTGCCCGAAACGTGGGTTAACGCGACGGAAAAGGACGCCGCCTAGCGTGGGCGGCGCGGCCTTCCGTCAAATGATCACCCATCCGCCGGCAAAGCGTCGGTGCTCGGGACGGAGAGCCTCCCTCTGCATGGGGCAAGACCCGCTTGGCCCGGATATGCGCAGGCCAACAAGGCGTTGACGGCCGTCAGGGTCGGCTCGCCCCTCGCTCGACCGTCCTGGAAGCTGGTGATACGCGTGCACCTCACACCGCACGAGCAGGAGAGACTGCTCATCCACGTGGCCGCGGACCTGGCCGCGAGGCGCAGGGCGCGCGGGGTCCTCCTCAACCACCCCGAGGCGGTGGCCCTGATCACGTCGCACATCCTCGAAGGGGCCCGGGACGGACGGACCGTGGCCGAGCTCATGGCCTCCGGCCGCACCGTGCTCGGCCGCGCCGACGTGATGGAGGGGATCCCCGAGATGATCCACGACGTCCAGGTCGAGGCGACCTTCCCGGACGGCACCAAGCTCGTCACCGTCCACGACCCGATCGTCTGAAGGGCAGCAGCCGCATGATCCCCGGCGAGATCGTCCACGGGGACGGCCCGGTGCGCCTGAACGAGGGCCGCCCCGTCACCCGCATGACCGTGCTCAACTCCGCCGACCGGCCCGTCCAGGTCGGCTCGCACTACCACTTCGCCGAGGCAAACCCCGGCCTCGACTTCGACCGCGGGGCCGCCCGCGGACTCCGGCTCAACATCGCCGCCGGCACCGCCGTCCGCTTCGAGCCGGGCATCCCGGTCGAGGTGGAACTCGTACCGCTCGGCGGACTGCGCGCCGTGTGGGGACTGCGCGGGGAGATCGGGGGGCCGCTCGATGGCTGAGCTGGAACGCGGGGCGTACGCCGACCTCTTCGGGCCCACGACCGGCGACCGGATCCGGCTGGCCGACACCGACCTCTTCGTCGAGATCGAGGAGGACCTCTGCGGCGGCCCGGGGCGCTCGGGCGACGAGGCCGTGTTCGGCGGCGGCAAGGTCATCCGCGAGTCCATGGGGCAGGCCCGCACCACCCGGGCGGAGGGCGCCCCCGACACGGTGATCACGGGAGCCGTGGTCCTCGACCACTGGGGCGTCGTCAAGGCCGACATCGGCATCCGCGACGGCCGGATCTGCGGCATCGGCAAGGCCGGCAACCCGGACACCATGGACGGCGTCGACCCCGCCCTCGTCATCGGCCCCGAGACCGAGGTCATCGCGGGCAACGGGAAGATCGTCACGGCAGGCGCCATCGACGCCCACGTCCACTTCATCTCCCCGACCGTGGTCGAGGAGGCCCTCGCCTCCGGCATCACCACCCTGGTCGGCGGCGGCACCGGACCCGCCGAGGGCACGAAGGCCACCACCATCACCCCCGGCTCCTGGCACCTCGCCCGCATGTTCGCGGCCCTGGAGGCCTACCCGGTCAACATCGGCCTGCTCGGCAAGGGCAACACCACCTCCCGCGAGGCCATGCACGCCCAACTGCGCGGCGGCGCACTGGGCTTCAAGATCCACGAGGACTGGGGGGCCACCCCGGCCGTCATCGACGCCTGCCTCGGCGTCTGCGAGGAGACCGGAGCCCAGGTCGCGATCCACACCGACACCCTCAACGAGGCCGGATTCGTCGGTGACACCCTCGCCGCCGTCGCTGGGCGGACCATCCACGCGTACCACACCGAGGGCGCCGGCGGCGGCCACGCCCCCGACATCATCACCGTGGTCTCCGAGCCGAACGTGCTGCCCAGCTCCACCAACCCGACCCGGCCGCACACCGTCAACACCGTCGAGGAGCACCTCGACATGCTGATGGTCTGCCACCACCTCAACCCGGCCGTCCCCGAGGACCTCGCCTTCGCCGAGTCCCGGATCCGGCCCTCCACCATCGCCGCGGAGGACGTCCTGCACGACCTCGGCGCGATCTCGATCATCTCCTCCGACTCCCAGGCCATGGGCCGCGTCGGCGAGGTCGTCCTGCGCACCTGGCAGACGGCCCACGTCATGAAGCGCCGGCGCGGCTTCCTGCCCGGCGACGGGCCCGCCGACAACCACCGCGCCCGCCGCTACGTCGCCAAGTACACGATCAACCCGGCCGTGGCCCAGGGGCTCGCCCGCGAGATCGGCTCGGTGGAGACCGGCAAGCTCGCCGACCTCGTGCTGTGGAACCCGGCCTTCTTCGGGGTGAGGCCCGAGACCGTCATCAAGGGCGGCCAGATCGCGTACGCGCAGATGGGCGACGGCAACGCCTCCATCCCCACCCCGCAGCCGGTGCTGCCCCGCCCGATGTTCGGCGGCCGCGGCCTGGCCCCCGCACGGAACTCCGTCAACTTCACCGCTCGGGCCGCACTCGACGACGCCCTGCCCGAACGGCTCGCACTCGGCAAGGAGTTCGTCGCCATCGAGACCACCAGAAAGGTGACCAAGGCGGACATGCGCAACAACGACGCCATGCCGAGGGTCGAGGTCGACGCCGACACCTTCACCGTCACCATCGACGGCGAGGCGGTGGAGCCCGCGCCCGCCGCGGAACTCCCCATGGCCCAGCGGTACTTCCTCTTCTGATGGGCCGCGCCGCACTGCTCGTCCTCGCCGACGGCCGCTTCCCCGCCGGAGGGCACGCCCACTCCGGCGGGGCGGAGGCCGCCTGCAGGGCGGGCCGGATCCACGACGCCGCCTCCCTGGAGGACTTCTGCCGCGGCCGCCTCCACACGGCCGGGCTCACCGCCGCCGCCCTCGCCGCGGCCGCCGCCCTCGGCCTCGACCCGGCCGCCCTGGACGCCGCCGCCGATGCCCGCACCCCCTCGCCCGCGCTGCGCACCGCCGCCCGGCGGCTCGGCCGGCAGCTGCTGCGGGCGGCCCGCGCCACCTGGCCCGCCGCCGAACTCGACGCCCTCGCCGCGGCGTTCCCGCGCGGGGCGCACCAGCCCGTGGTGCTAGGGCTCACCGCCCGGGCGGCCGGGCTCGGGCCGCTGGACGCCGCGCACGTGGCGGCGTACGAGAGCATCGGCGGCCCGGCCACCGCGACCGTGCGGCTGCTGGGCCTGGACCCCTTCGAGGCGAGCGGCGTCCTGGCCCGCCTCGCCCCCGAGCTCGACGACGTGGCCGACCGCGCCGCGCGGGCCGCGCACCGGGCCCGGCTCGACGGCCCGGACACCCTGCCCGCGGCCTCCTCGCCGCTGCTGGAGATCGCGGCCGAGGTCCACGCCGGGTGGCCCGTACGGCTCTTCGCGTCCTGAGGGACCCGACGGCTCCGACGGCTCCGCCCGCTCCGACGCCTCTGCGGCCCCCTGCCGCCCCGGTCGTCCCCGACGCCTCCTGACCACCTCCACGACCCCGGGAGACCCACCCCATGCACCTCGACCACGCCACGGCCTACCCCGAACGCCACACCCACAGCGCCGAGCCCCGCCGGGCGGACGGCTCGCGCCGCGCCTTTCGCATCGGGCTCGGCGGACCGGTCGGCTCCGGCAAGACGGCCACCGTCGCCGCGCTCTGCCGGGCCCTGCGCGCCGAACTGTCCATGGCCGTCGTCACCAACGACATCTACACCCGCGAGGACGCCGAGTTCCTGCTGCGCGAGGCCGTGCTGCCGCCGGAGCGGATCACCGCCGTGGAGACCGGCGCCTGCCCGCACACCGCCATCCGCGACGACATCTCCGCCAACCTGGAGGCGGTGGAGGAGCTGGAGGAAGCCCACCGGCAGACCGCCCCGCTCGACCTGATCCTCGTCGAGTCCGGCGGGGACAACCTGACCGCCACCTTCTCCCGCGGTCTCGTCGACGCCCAGATTTTCGTCATCGACGTGGCGGGCGGCGACGACATCCCGCGCAAGGGCGGCCCCGGCGTCACCACCGCCGACCTGCTCGTCGTCAACAAGACCGACCTCGCCCCCCACGTCGGCGCCGACCTGGACCGGATGGCCCGCGACGCCGCCGAGCAGCGCGGCGGACTCCCCGTGGCCTTCCAGTCCCTGCGCGGTGCGGAGGGGGTCGCCCCGGTGGCCGCCTGGGTCCGCGAGCGGCTCGCCGCCTGGGCCGCACGGTGACCGCCGCGCCCCCCGCCGCCCCGCCTGCGGCACCCCCGGCCCCGCCCGCGGCACCCCCGGTGCCGCCCCCGGCCGGGCTGCGGGCCACCGCCCGGATCCGCGCCGTCGCCGACGGCCGCGGCGGCACCGCCCTGCCCGTGCTCACCGGCGAGGGGCCGCTCGCGCTGCGGCGCACCCGGGGTGCCGGAGCCGAGGCGGGCGTGATGCTGGTCGGCGCCATGAGCGCCCCGCTGGGCGGCGACCACCTCGCGGTGGAGGCCGCCGCCGGACCCGGTGCGCGGCTGGCCCTGGCCTCGGCCGCCGCCACCCTGGCGCTGCCCGGCCGCGGTGGCGAGCCCGCGCGGTACGACGTACGCATCACCGCGGCCGGGGACGCGGCGGTGCGCTGGCTGCCCGAGCCGCTCGTCTCGGTGCGCGGCAGCGACCTGCGGGTGCGGACCCGCGCCGAACTGGCCCCCGGTGCCCGGCTGTTGCTCCGCGAGGAACAGGTGCTGGGCCGTACGGGCGAGGAACCGGGCCTGCTGCGCAGCCGGCTCACCGTGGTCCGGGACGGCCGCCCGCTGCTGGACCAGGAACTCGCCTGCGGCCCGGGGGCGCCCGGCGGCTGGGACGGCCCGGCGGGGCTCGCCGGGCACCGGGCGGTCGGTCAGCTCCTCGTCGTGGACCCGCGGTTCGCCCGGGACGCGCCGGCCGCCGCGGTGCTGGGGGAGTTCGCCGCGGTCACCCCGCTGGCCGGACCCGCCGTGCTGGTCACGGCACTTGCGCCGGACGCGCTGCGGCTGCGCGGGCTCCTCGACGCGGCGTGTCGCACGTACGGCTGGTGACCGCTGGGCGAAGCTGGGACGAAACAGACACCGCTGAGCGGTACACGCCGTGCCGGTTATCGGGTTGGCAAAGAACAGCATCTTGACCTGTTGTCAGGTGTAGGTCAGGCGAAAAGATCCCCTGTGTATGCGCACAGACCGTCGCACGACCAACCCGACGTGACCCGGCCGCTTCCGGCCGGGCCTGATCCAGGGGGAACGACCACGTGATACACAAAGCAGCGCTGGGGAGCGCTGCCACTCTGATCACCGGAACACTGGCCGCCGGCCTGCTGCTGGCCCCGCCGGCCGCCGCGGCGACCACGGGCAACAGCCCGGTCCCGGAGGCGCTCGGCGTCCAGCTCGCCGCCGCGCGGGCCGCCCGTGCCGGTATCCAGTGGAAGGACTGTCCCGCCGACTGGGGCCTCGCCGCCCCCATCCAGTGCGGCTGGGTCAAGGTTCCGCTCGACTACGCCAAGCCGTTCGGCAAGACCATCGACATCGCGGTCGACCGCGCCGTCAGCACCGGCACCAAGGACGAGCGCCAGGGCGCGCTCCTCTACAACCCCGGCGGCCCCGGTGGTTCCGGCATGCGCTTCCCGCGCCGGTCCACCACCAACTCCCCGCTGTGGGTGAACACCGCCAAGGCGTACGACTTCGTGGGCTTCGACCCCCGAGGTGTGGGCCACTCGACGCCCATCTCGTGCGTCGACCCGCAGGAGTACGTCAAGGTTCCGAAGGCCGACCCGGTCCCGGACACCGAGGCCGACAAGACCGCCCAGCGCAAGCTCGCCGCGGAGTACGCGGACGGCTGCAAGAAGCGAAGCGGCGAGATGCTGCCGCACATGACGACGCCGAACACCGCGCGCGACATGGACGTCATCCGCGCCGCCCTCGGCGAGAAGAAGCTGAACTTCCTCGGCGTCTCGTACGGCACGTACCTCGGCGGGGTCTACGCGACCCTGTTCCCGACCCACGTGCGCCGCATGATCGTCGACAGCGTCGTCGACCCGTCGACGGACAACATCTGGTACGAGGCCAACCTCGGCCAGGACGTCGCCTTCCAGATGCGCTGGAACGACTGGCAGGACTGGGTCGCGAAGAACGACGCCTCCTTCCACCTCGGCGACACCCGCGCCAAGGTGGAGGCCAAGTGGCAGCAGCTGCGCGCCCAGGCCAAGGCCAAGCCGCTGGGCGGGGTCGCCGGCCCGGCCGAGCTCATCGGCTTCTTCCAGAGCGCCCCGTACTACGACTCCTCGTGGGTCCCGGTCGCGCAGGCGTTCAGCGCCTGGGCCGCCGGTGACGAGAAGCCGCTGATCGAGGCGATCACCCCGGACATGTCCGACATCCAGGGCAACATCGCCACGGAGAACGGCAACGCGGTCTACACCGCGGTCGAGTGCGCCGACGCCAAGTGGCCCACCAGCTGGGCCAAGTGGGACGCGGACAACACCGCCCTGCACGCCCAGTACCCGTTCATGACCTGGGCCAACGCCTGGATGAACCTGCCCTGCGCCACCTGGAAGTCCAAGCAGCACAAGCCGATCGAGGTCGGTGCCAAGCGCGGTCTGCCCCCGGTCCTGATCGTCCAGTCGGAGCGCGACGCGGCCACCCCGTACCAGGGTGCCGTCGAGCTGCACCGCCGCCTGGCCGGCTCGCGCCTGATCACCGAGCAGAACGCGGGTTCGCACGGTGTCACCAGCCTGGTGAACCCCTGCATCAACACGCGCGTGGACGACTACCTGCTCAAGGGCAAGGTCGACGCCGAGGACGTGGTCTGCGCCCCGCACGCCACCCCGGTCGCCCCGGCCCCGGCCGCCGCGAAGGCGCGCGCCACTGCCCCGGCGTCCGACTTCCCGGCGCGTGAGGAGCTGCCTTCCGTCCGCTGACCCGGCGGCGGAACCGCGCGGGCGGCGCCCGGCACACCGGACGCCGCCCCGCACCCACGGCACCGCACTGCACCGCACGGGAGGAGGCTCAGCGCGTTCTGCGCCGGGCCTTCTTCCGTGCTGCCTCCTCCTCGGCCTTGACCTCGGCGGCGTACCGGTCGACGTACTCCTGACCGGACAGGTCGAGGATGGCGTACATGATCTCGTCGGTGACGGCCCGCAGCACGGTCCGCTCGCCCTCCAGTCCGGCGTACCGCGAGAAGTCCAGGGGCCGGCCGAAGCGGATGGTGACCCGCCGGATCTTCGGGATCTTCTTCCCCGGCGGCTGGATCTCGAAGGTGCCGAGCATCGCGCACGGGACGACCGGCACCCCGGCGCCCAGCGCCATCGCCGCCACCCCCACCTTGCCCTTGTACAGCCGCCCGTCGTGCGAGCGGGTGCCCTCCGGGTAGATGCCCAGCAGCTCGCCCCGGGCCAGCACTCCCAGCCCCTCGCGGATGGCGGCCTGCCCGGCGTCCCGGCCCGAGCGGTCCACCGGGATCTGCCCGGCGCTGCGGAAGAAGAACGCGGTCAGCCGGCCCTTCAGCCCCGGCCCGGTGAAGTACTCCGCCTTGGCGAGGAAGGTGATCCGCCGCTTCAGGATCGCGGGCATCAGGAAGTGGTCGGAGAAGGACAGGTGGTTGCCGGCGACGATCGCGGCCCCCTCGGCCGGGACGTTCTCCAGCCCCTCGATCCGCGGCCGGAACAGCAGCCGCAGCAGCGGGCCGAGGAACACGTGCTTGAGCAAGTGGTAGAACACCAGGCCGCTCCCGTCGCTGTCCGGTTGTCACCGCCATCGTACGGACAGCACTCGCCGGGCCGGAGGGGTCGCGCGGGGCCACGGACTCCCCGGGCCGTGCCGGGAGGGTGCCCGGGGCGCGCCGGAGGGGCACCCGGGGCGTGCCGCGGACCGCACCCCGCGGCGTCCCCGGGTCGGGCGGCGCCGGAGCCGGTCAGTTGTTGCCGGCGGCGGCCATTCCTGCCGTGAGGACCCCCAGCACCACCCAGCCGAACCAGAGCCAGCCATTGCTGCCGAGGGCCACGGAGTACGTCGCGACGGCCACCAGGGCGGCGAAGGTCATGACGGCCATCGCCTTAACGGAACCGGTCATGCCCCATGGTGGCCCCGAAAGCCGGTCGGGCGCTACCGGCCACGCGCGCGCAGCGAGGCGAGATAGGCGTTGTACGCCTCCAGCTCCCGGTCGCCGTCGCGATCCGCGGCCCGGTCGGCACGCTTCGCCGCCCGCTGCTCGGAGTGGTACCACTGGTACATCAGCGCGATCAGCACCAGCACCGAGGGGATCTCGCTGAAGGCCCACGCGATGCCGCCGCCCCACTGCTGGTCGAGCAGCGGATCGATGCCCAGGGATGCCGGCGGGTTCCGGTAGGTCCCGATCATCGGCTCGCTCGCCATCATCAGCGCGATGCCGAAGAAGGCGTGGAACGGCATGCCGGCGAAGAGCTCCAGCATCCGCATCACGTAGCCGGGGCGGTGCGGGCCCGGGTCCACGCCCATGATCGGCCAGAAGAAGACCAGGCCGACGGCCAGGAAGTGCACCATCATCCCGATGTGCCCGGGCTTGCTCTCCATGAGGAAGTCGAAGAGCGGGGTGAAGTACAGGGCGTACAGGCTGGCGATGAACATGGGAATGGTGAACGCCGGGTGGGTGACCACCCGCATGTAGCGGCTGTGCAGCAGCATCAGCAGCAGCTCGCGGGGCCCCTTGCGGCCGCGCCCGGCCGGCGGCAGCGCGCGCAGCGCGAGCGTCACCGGAGCACCCAGCAGCAGGAGGATGGGGGAGAGCATGCTGATCACCATGTGCTGGACCATGTGCACGCTGAACATGACCATGCCGTAGTCGTTCAGCTTGGTGCACATCACCACGGCCACGCTCAGCACACCGGTGGTGAAGGCCACGATCCGGCCCACGGGCCAGGCGTCCCCGCGCTGCCGCAGCCGCGCCACGCCCCACAGGTACAGGCCGAGGCCCACCAGCGAGCCGATCAGGAAGAACGCGTCGAAGGAGAACTCCAGGCCGCGCCCGAGGGTGAACGGCGGCAGGTCCATGTGGTGCATGTCCGTGCCGTGACCGCTGTGATCCATCTGTCCACTCCTCTTGACCTGTGGTGCCCCACCACAGTAGTGGCGCCCCCGGACGCGGCTGCGTCCGGGGGCTGTTCCACAAGAGGGGAAAAGGTCACAGAACGGTCTGCGCCTCGTCGTACCGCTGCGCGGGCACCGTCTTGAGGGTAGACGTGGCCTCGGCGAGCGGCACCATCACGATGTCGGTGCCGCGCAGCGCGGTCAGCATCCCGAACTCGCCGCGGTGCGCGGCCTCCACCGCGTGCCAGCCGAAGCGGGTGGCGAGGACCCGGTCGTACGCGGTCGGGGTGCCGCCGCGCTGGACGTGGCCCAGGATGACCGGGCGGGCCTCCTTGCCCAGGCGCCGCTCCAGCTCGACGGCGAGCAGGTTGCCGATGCCGGCGAAGCGCTCGTGGCCGTACTGGTCGGTGCCGCCCTCGGTGAACTCCATGCTGCCGGGGCGCGGCTTGGCGCCCTCGGCGACCACGACGATCGCGAAGCGCTTGCCCGCGGAGAACCGCTCGCCGACGATCCCCGTCAGCTCCTCGATGTCGAAGGGGCGCTCCGGCACGACGATCGCGTGGGCACCGGCGGCCATGCCCGAGTGCAGGGCGATCCAGCCGGTGTGGCGGCCCATGACCTCCACGACCATCACGCGCTGGTGGGACTCGGCGGTGGTCTTCAGCCGGTCCAGGGCCTCGGTGGCGACGCCGACGGCCGTGTCGAAGCCGAAGGTGACGTCGGTCGAGGCGATGTCGTTGTCGATGGTCTTCGGGACGCCGACGATCGGCAGCCCGGCCTGCGACAGCAGGTTCGCGGCCTTGAGGGTGCCCTCGCCGCCGATCGGGATGATCGCGTCGAGGCCGAGGTCGGCCACGTGGCCGCGGGCCCGCTCCACGCCGTCGCGCAGGTGGGCGGGCTGGACCCGGGAGGAGCCGAGGATGGTGCCGCCGCGGGCCAGGATGCCCGCGACCGAGTCGAGGTCGAGCTTGCGGTGGTCGCCCTCCAGCAGGCCCTTCCAGCCGTCGTGGAAGCCGATCACCTCGTCGCCGTGGTCGACGACGGCGCGGTGGACGACGGAACGGATGACGGCATTGAGGCCGGGGCAGTCGCCGCCGGAGGTGAGCACGCCAAGGCGCATGGCAGGAAACCTTTGCAACGTGGGCCGACGACCGGACCACGTCGTCCGGTTGGAACTACCCGTCACCCTACTAGCGGATGGGCACCCCGCTGAACCATCCTCCACGTGCGGGTCATGTTCGTCGTGCACACACACGCCGGCCCGGACCCCGCCAGGGGAATCCGGGCCGAACGCAGGCTTGCGCGCAGGTTGCGCGGGAGGCGCCGGGGCTACGCGGGCTGCGTGGCCGCGGCGATGCGCTCCGCGCGCAGCGCGTCGTACCACCGGTCGTCGACGGGCGGCAGCGCGTTGACGTCGAGGGCCAGCTTCAGCAGCAGGTCCGCGATCAGCGGGTTGCGGGCCATGACGGGGCCGTGCATGTACGTGCCGAACACCGTGTCGTTGTACGCGCCCTCGGTGCCGTCGCCGGTGCCGTTGCCGCGGCCCAGCCGGGTGCGGGCGAACGGCTTGGCCGTCGGGCCGAGGTGCGTGACGCCCTGGTGGTTCTCGAACCCGGTCAGCTGCGGCAGGCCCAGCTGCGGGTCGATGTCGGCGAGCACGTCGCCGACGCACCGCTCGCCCTCGCCCCGCACGGTGACGACGTCCAGCAGGCCGAGGCCCTGCTGGCGCTCGCCCATGTCGTTGACGAACTCGTTGCCGAGGATCTGGTACCCGGCGCAGACGGAGAAGACGATCGCCCCGTTCGAGACGGCCCGCTCCAGACCGCCGTCGCGCACCAGGCGCTCGGCGGCGAGGCGCTGCGGGCGGTCCTCGCCGCCGCCGATCAGGTAGATGTCGCCGGAAGTGGGGATGGGCTGGTCGCTGCGCACGTCCACGCGCTGCACGTCCAGGCCGCGCTGGCGCGCCCGGCGCTCCACGACGAGAACGTTGCCCTGGTCTCCGTACGTGCTGAGCAGGTCGGGGTAGACCCACACCAGACGCAGGCTGTTGTCGCTCATGCTCATGTCCTCTGCGGTTCCGATCCCGGTGCTAGTTGCCGACCCGGCGGCGCACGTCCTGGAAGGCGGTGTAGTTGGCGATCAGCTCGATCTGCCCGGGCGGCGCGAGCTGCACGGCCTCGTCGAGGGTCTCGCAGACCCGGAAGTCCAGGCCCGCGACCTCCAGCCGGACCGCCAGGTCCAGCCTGCGGTCGCCGATCACGAAGATCGGGTGGCCGGCGAGCCGCGGGTAGTCCACGTCCCACAGCCAGGAGGTGTCGGTGCCGTCGGCGCCGCGCGCGTTCACCGACAGGATCACCGGGGTCGGGGGCTGGTCGATCAGCGAAAACGTTTCGAGCCAGCCCGCAGGGTTCTTCGCGAGCAGCAGCCGCAGCTCACGGCCCTGGAAGGAGACCACGTCGTAGCGGCCGGCGACGGCCTGCACCTGGTACATCCGCTCCAGCGCGACCTGCGGCGGCACGCCGAAGACGGCGGCCACGGCGGCCGAGGTGGCCGCGTTCGCCTTGTTGGCGCGGCCGGGCAGCTGCAGGTGGATCGGCCACGCCGAGCCGTGCGGGTCCAGCACGTGGTCGCCGGAGAGCACCCAGGTCGGGGTGGGGCGGCGGAAGCCGCACTCGCCGCAGAACCAGTCGTCGCCCGGGCGCTGCATCACACCGCCGCAGGAGGGGCACGACCAGGCGTCGTCCTTCCACTCCTGGCCGGCGGCGACCCAGACCACGTTCTGCGAGGACGAGGCCGCCCACACGATCAGCGGGTCGTCGCAGTTCGCGACGATGACCGCCTTGGAGCCGGTGAGGCCCTCGCGCCACTTCTCGGCGAGCATGCGGGTCTCGGCGGCCCGGTCCAGCTGGTCGCGGGAGAGGTTCAGCAGGGCGATCACCTTCGGGGTGACGTCCCGGGCCACTCCGGCCAGGTACTTCTCGTCGACCTCGATGACGCCGTACTTGGCGTCCGAGCCGCCCGCGAGGGCGGAGGTGATGCCCGCCGGCATGTTCGCACCGAGGGCGTTGGAGACCACCGGGCCGCTGGCCCGCAGGGCCTCGGCGATCAGGCGGGTCGTCGTGGTCTTCCCGTTCGTGGCGGAGACGAGGACGACGTCGAGATGCTGCGCGAGCGCTCCGAGGAGATCGGGGTCGAGTTTGAGTGCGACCTTGCCGCCGATCACCGATCCGCTTCCGCGTCCCGCGGCCCGCGACACCGCCGCCGCGGCCCTGCCCGCCGTCACGGCCAGTTTGGCCCGCGGCGAAAGCGGCTCTGTGTTGCCTGCCATCGTCCCTTGTCCTCCTTGCGTCGACCGGCCCCAGCCTATCCAGTGCCGACCGGGGCCCTGACCGCGGCGCCCCAGGTCGCCGCGGATCTCCTCATATATTCGCCCGTCGTACCCTTACGGCCATGCGACAGCGCGTCATCCCCGGGACCACCGGCACCGTCCGCACCATGAGCCTCCTGGGCGACCCGGTGCTCCACTCGGCCTGCGCGGAGGTCACCGCCTTCGGCCCGGACCTCGACCGGCTGATCGAGGACATGTTCGCCACGATGTACGCGGCCCAGGGCGTCGGCCTCGCCGCGAACCAGATCGGGGTCGGGCAGCGGATCTTCGTCTACGACTGCCCCGACGACGAGGACGTCCGGCACGTCGGCCACATCGTCAACCCGCGCCTGGTGGAGGCCGACGGGGACGAGTTCCTCGGTCCGGAGGGCTGCCTGTCGCTGCCCGGCCTGGAGTCGGGCACGGCCCGGTTCGACCGCGCGGTCGTCGAGGGCGTCACCTCGGACGGCTCACCGGTGCGGATCACCGGCACCGGCTTCTTCGCCCGCTGCCTCCAGCACGAGTGCGACCACCTCGACGGCACGGTCTACGCGGAGCGGGTCACCGGGCTGCGGGCCCGGCGGCTGCGCCGCGCGATCCGCAGGACGCCGTGGGGTGCGCGGGGCGCGCACGTCCTGGACGCCTAACCCGACCTGCCGACCTGCCGACCTGCCCATCTGGCGATCTGCCGACCTGCTGCGGCCTCGCCGGCCGCCGGCAAGGCCGCGCGGCCGCGGCGGCTAGAATCCGGGCCCGTCGGCCCGGTCGCCCGCCGTGGCCAGCCGGCCCCACAGCAGGTCGGTCAGGCCGGACACCAACTCGGCGCGCCCGCAGGGGCGTTCGCCGAGCCACCAGTCCCCGGCCGCGTGCATCATGCCGACGATCCCGTGCCCCCAGATGCGGGCCAGCCGGTCCCCGCCGGGCCCGAGGTCCACGCGTTCGCTGATCACCTCGGCCAGCTCCTCGCCGAGCCGCCGCAGCAGCGGCGCCGAGTGCCGGCCGACGTCGAAGCCGTGCTCGGCGCTGTGCGAGTCCTCGGTGGGGTGCATCAGGAACCGGTAGACCTGCGGCCGGGCCTCGATGGCCGCGAGGTAGGTGTCGAGGGTGGACTCGACCCGGCTCCGGCGCTCGGCGGGCGCGTCGAGCGCGGCCCGCAGCGAGTCGAGCAGGGCGTCGGTGTGCCGGACGGCCAGGGCCTGGTAGAGCCCGGCCTTGTCGCCGAAGTGCCGGTAGAGGATCGGCTTGGTGATGCCGGCCTCCGCCGCGATGGCATTCATGGATGCCTTGGGGCCGTCCCTGAGGACGACCCGGTCGGCCGCTTCGAGCAGCTCCCGCCGACGGCGCTCGGCCGTTCCCGGTTCCCCGGCCTGCTGGGTGGTCTCCATGACGTGTTCTCTCCCCGCCCTTGCGATGGTGCGTGACGCCCACGCAACGTAACACCCCGCGTACCCCGGCCACCGAATCGGCCGCTCAGCGGGCCGGGTCGCTTGACAGTCGCTACTCGCCGGTAACAGACTGTCGCAACCGTCGAGGTTACCGCCAGTAACGCACTGGTGGATGCACAGTTGGAGGGGACATGGCGGAGTTCACCATGGAGCTCAACGACGACCAGAGGCAGGTTCGGGACTGGATCCACGGCTTCGCCGCCGACGTCATCCGGCCCGCGGCCGCGGAGTGGGACGAGCGTGAGGAGACTCCGTGGCCCGTCATCCAGGAGGCCGCCAAGGTCGGCATCTACTCCCTCGACTTCTACGCCCAGCAGTACTTCGACCCGACCGGCCTCGGCGTCCCCATGGCGATGGAGGAGCTGTTCTGGGGCGACGCGGGCATCGCCCTGTCGATCGTCGGCACCGGGCTCGCCGCCATCGGCGTCCTCGCCAACGGCACCGAGGAGCAGATCGGCACCTGGATCCCGCAGATGTACGGCACCCCGGACGACGTGAAGGTCGCCGCCTTCTGCTCCTCCGAGCCGGACGCCGGCTCCGATGTCGGCTCGATGCGCACCCGGGCCGTCTACGACCAGGCCAAGGACGAGTGGGTCCTCAACGGCACCAAGACCTGGGCGACCAACGGCGGCATCGCGAACGTCCACATCGTCGTAGCCGTCGTCGACCCGGAGCTCGGTACCAAGGGCCACGCCTCCTTCATCATCCCGCCGAACACCCCTGGCCTGTCCCAGGGCCAGAAGTTCAAGAAGCACGGCATCCGCGCCTCGCACACCGCCGAGGTGGTCCTGGAAGACGTACGGATCCCCGGGTCCTGCCTGCTCGGCGGCAAGGAGAAGCTGGACGAGCGCCTCGCCCGCGCCCGCGAGAGGGCGAAGGCGGGGGACGGTGAGCGGGTGAAGAACGCGGCCATGGCCACCTTCGAGGCCTCCCGTCCGGCAGTCGGCGCGATGGCGGTGGGCACGGCCCGCGCCGCCTACGAGGTGGCCCTCGACTACGCGCGGACCCGGACCCAGTTCGGCCGCCCGATCATCGACAACCAGGGCGTGGCCTTCCAGCTCGCCGACATGCGCACCCGGATCGACGCGGCCCGGCTGCTGGTGTGGCGGGCCTCCTGGATGGCCGTTGCGGGCAAGCCGTTCACCTCGGCGGAGGGCTCGATGTCGAAGCTGTTCGCGAGCGAGGTGGCCAAGGAGGTCACTGCGCAGGCCGTCCAGATCCTCGGCGGCAACGGCTTCACCCGCGAGTACCCGGTGGAGCGCATGCACCGCGACGCGGCCATTTACACCATCTTCGAAGGGACCAGCGAGATCCAGCGGCTGGTCATCGCCCGCACCCTCTCCGGCATGCCGATCCGCTAAGCGGCCTCGGGGAAGTGGGGTGCGTTTCCGCGTCGTCCGGTGCGGTGCATCGGCGTGCTGCCGCATCGCCCTCGTACTGGACGTACTTGGGTGATGTGGCAGTGCGGCGAGGTGCCGTGCAGGGCGGCGCGGGGGCGTGCCCCACTTCCCCGAGGCCGCTTAGCCCCGGGGCACCGGCGGCCTGCTCGCTACTTGCGCAGCGGCGTCAGGCAGTGCAGCTTCGTGCCGTCGGCGCTGTACTCCGGCATGGCGAGGAAGTCCCGCGGGCCGCACCAGTCCTTGTCCGTGGGCTGCTTGCTGACGCGGTACTCGGCGTTGGGCGAGCCGCAGTCCGTGACCAGCAGCTTCTGGTTGCTCAGGTCGCCTTCGTTGCGGACGCAGCTGCCGACGATCAGGGGCGCCGGCCTGTCGTCCCCCTCCCCGGCCAGGATGCCCAGCACCACCAGGGCCGGGAGCGCGAAGGAGATCAGCACGGCCGCGGCGATCAGGAGCAGCGCCGGCGGCCGCCGCCACAGCGGCCGGCCCGGGTCGAGCGGTCGCAGGATGGCCCCCGCCGGGGGAGCCAGCCGGTAGTAGGCCGCCCGGGGACCGAGGTTCATCAGCAGCGTGACGGGGGTGATGAACAGCGACAGCGGACCCCACCAGCCCTGCCACAGGGTGTCCGACTGCATCCGCCGGTAGGTGGCGAGCCCGCAGTCGCGGCAGAGCGGGCCCTCCGTCCGCAGGAACCGCATCAGGACGAGCATCCCCTGGTGCCCGCGCACCGTACCGGGGGCGGCGGGCACCGACCCGCAGATCCGGCAGTCGTAGCCCATGGGCTGCCCCGGGTTCGGTCCGTACGGGCCCGCCGGCGGCTGCGGAACGGTGTACGGGCCCGGCTGCTGCGGCACCGCGGGCGGGCCGAAGGGGGAGCCCTGCTGCGGGCCGTACGGGGGGTACGGGCCCGCGCCGTGCTGCGGGGGCGGAGTGGCCACGGGTTTCTCCTCGGTCCGGCGGTGACGCGGGGTCGGTGATCACGGAACCCTAGCCCGGAATGTCAGGTACGCAGCAAACGGTCCAGCGCCCGCGCGAACAGCAGCCGGCCGGCCGCCGCGACCAGCGGGTCGAACGCCCGGCCCAGCCCCCGGACCCGCAGCTCCTCCCGCCACCGGACCTCCGCACCGCCCCCGGCCAGCGGGCGGACCTCGATCTCCGCCCAGCCCCGGACCGCGCGCCCGTGCTTGACCAGCCGGGCCCGTCCCGCTTCCGGCCCGGCCGGGGGCTGCCAGACCACGACCTCCATCGGGTCGTCGAACGTGATCCTGCCCACTCCCGTCCGCGCCGTGAAGCGGGTTCCGACGTGCGTGGGCGGCGCCGTTTCCATGATCGTCCGGGTGAGCGGGACCTGTGCGCCGTGCCGTTCCCAGTCCGTCAGCCGCCGCCACGCCTCCGCCGCGGGCAGACACGTACGGTGAATGATCCGGATACCGGGCATGAGCGCATGGTAACCGGGCATACACACCCTGAACCGGTCCGCCGATATGGGTTCCGTCCGAGGGCGGCGATCAGTAATACTCACGGCCACCGTGGATCGCGGAATCGACCGGGTGACCGCCGGCCCTCCCGCGCCACACAGCGAGGAGGTGCGCCATGTGCTCCCACCAGCCCCCCTGCCCGTCCGCCGACAGTCCGGACCACGACGCCGCCCGCATTGTGGCCTCCCATCCCGAACAGGGGTGGAGCCTGCTCTGCAACGGCCTGGTGGTCTTCGACGACACCGGCGAACTGCTCCCCGACGGCCGCGTGGTGGAACCCCGCCGCCCGGTCCTGGTCTGAGCGAGGAGGCCGCATGCGCCAACAGCTGATCCGCAAGCCCGTTCCCAAGCCCGCCCCCCGAGACCTGGACCTGCGCACACCGTCGGGCAGAACCCTCCCGTACTGACGGGAGCCCACGACAGCAGCAGTACAGGACGTCCGCGGCCCGCCGGCTGCCGGTCAGCCGGTGGGACCCGCCGCACCACCCCGGAAGGCGCTCTCGAAGGCCGCGTCGCCGATCGCCGCGCGGGCCTGCCGCTCGCCCTGCTCCCGCACGGCCTCCAGCGAGGGTGAACCCATCTGGGGCCGTCCCACCGTGCGCCACCAGGCGTGCCCCGTGCCCAGCAGCCGGGCCGCCAACTCACCGTCGCCCAGCGCCGCGACCGCCGCCGCGAGCAGGTCCAGGCCGAGCGCGATGCCGATGCGGTCGCCGAGCAGCCGTTTCCCCGAGAGCATGGCCCGCACGTGCCGGGACGCCTCCTCGTGACGGCCCAGCCCGAGGGCCGCGACGGCCAGCACGTAGTCCGCGTACGCGCGCAGCCACCACTCGTCCAGGTCCGCGCACGCCTCGCGCAGCCCCCGCGCCTCCTCGGCCGCCTCCTCGTACCGCTGGAGATCGCACAGGGCGTAGCAGGTCACGAGCCGGCACATCAGCAGGCCGGGACTGTCCTCCCGGCCCCCGATCCGGGCCCGTGCCCGGGAGCCCGCCAGATCCAGAGCCCGCGCCGCGTCCCCCGGCAGCAGCAGGGACACCGAGAGCAGGTGGGCGGCCCGCAGCCGCGCCTCCGGATCCGCGAGCCGGGCCGCGAGCCGGGTGCACTCCTCGCCGAGGGCCCGGGCGGTGTCCACGTCCCCTTGGAGGACGGCGGTCAGCCCGAGTGCCCACACCCCCTGGACGTACCCGGCCGCCTGCTGCGGGGCGGCCCGCAGGGCCCGTTCCAGGAAGCCCCGGCCCTCGTGCACGTGCCCGCAGGAGAACCAGAAGAACCACAGGTCCCCGGCCGTCTCCAGCGCGGCCGCCGGGTCGGTGCCGAGCAGGTGCTCCAGTGCCGTCCGCAGCTGCGGGTGCTCGGCGGTCATCCTGCGGTACCAGTCCACCTGGCGCGGGCCCATCCAGCCGCGGTCCGCGGCCCGGCTGAGCGCCGCGTACCAGTGGGCGTGCCGGTCGGCGACGGTGCGCACCTCGCCGAGCTCCGCAAGCCAGTCGTGGCCGTACTCGCGGATCGTGTCCAGCATCCGGTAGCGGGCGCCCGCGCCCCGCTCCTGCGTCCGCCGGACCACGGACTTGGCCACCAGCCCGGTCAGCACCCGCTCCACGCGGGCCGCCGACAGCGGGCCGCCCGCGCACACCGTCCGGGCCGCGGCCACGTCGAAGTCGCCCGTGAAGACGGACAGCCGGGCCCACAGCAGGCGCTCCACCGGCTCGCACAGCTGGTGGCTCCAGCCGATCGCGGTGCGCATCGTGCGGTGGCGGGGCATCAGCGTGGCCGTCCGGTAGTCCGACAAGACGTCGAACCGCGCGCCGAGGCGCTGCGCCATCTGCTCCAGCGTCCACACCCGCAGCCGGGCCCCGGCCAGTTCCAGGGCGAGCGGGATCCCGTCGAGGCGCCGACACACCTGCGCGGCCAGGGCGGCCCGGCCGGGGTCCTCGAAGACGGCCGCGGCGTCCGGGGTCGCGGCCAGGGCGGCGGCGCGGAACAGGGCGAGGGCGTCGCTGTCGGGGCCCTCGCAGGGCAGCGGGCAGACTTCCACGACCTGCTCGCAGGGGCTGGCGAGGGGTTCCCGGGAGGTGACCAGGACCGTCAGGCCCGGTGCGGACTGCAGGAGTTCGCCGACCAGGTGGCGGCACTCGGACACCATGTGCTCGCAGGTGTCGAGGACGAGGAGCAGCTCCCGGTCGGCCATCCACGCGCACAGCTCCTCGTCGAGCGGGCGCGCCGACTGGCCGGCCAGTCCGACGGCGTGGGCGACGGTCATCGTGAGCAGGGAGGGGTCGCGCAGCGGCGAGAGGTCCACCCACCACACCCCGTCGGGCCGGGCCTGTTCGGCGTCGGCGACGGCGCGCAGGGCGAGGCGGGACTTGCCGACGCCGCCCACGCCGGTGAGGGTGATCAGCCTGTGCGTGCGCAACAGGCAGTGGAGTGCGGCGAGTTCGTCCTCGCGGCTGATGAAGCCGGCCGGTTCCGGCGGCAGTCTGCCCGGTGCCTGGTTTCCCGCCGGATCGGGATCGCCGTCCGCGGAATCCGCCCGTCTGTTGTTGAACGAGTACTCTCCGAACACGGATGTATTGTGCGTGATCTTCCACACCCGGCGTGCCGTTCCGTCCGTATCGCTGTCACGTCACCGGTACAGGTGCTTCCGGTCTCACCCGGCCAGTACGATGCGCCGCTGCGCGGAGAAGGCCCCCCAATTGCCGTCCGGCAGGCGGGCACGCAGCTTCAGCTCCCAGGCCGTGCCGGGCGGTTCGGTCACGGTGAGCCGGTGCTCCGTGCGGCCGCCGGCCGCGGCGCCGGCACCGAATTGGATGACGGTGACGGGCCTTCCGTTGACGTGGAGCTCGTACTCCGTGGTCGGGCGGCCGGTGTCGGGGGCGGTCCAGGCGAGGGTGACGCTGCCGGGGGCGGCGGCGGCCGAGAAGTCCGCGGGCGCGGTGCCGGGGCCCCGGCCGGGCGCGGGCGCGGTGGCGACTTCCGCCGCCGGGCCGTCGGGGGAGGAGTTGTCCGCGCCGTCGCGGGCCCGGACGGTGAAGGTGTAGGTGGTGTCCGGCTGGAGGCCGGTGAGGGTGGTGGAGGTCTCGGCGGGGCCGGCGGTGTGGATCCGTACGCCGCCCTGGTAGACGTCGTACGCCGTCACGCCCGTGTCGTCGGAGGCGGCGGACCAGGACACCACGGCCGAACGGGGGCCGTGGACGCGGGCCGTGGTGCGGGCCGGGGCGGTGGGGGCCGTGCGGTCCTCGGCCCGGGCGGCCGGGGTGGTGGCCGCGGCTTCGGCACTGGGTGCTGAGGTGTTCCCGGCGGCGTCGCGGGCCCGGACCGTGAAGGCGTACGCGGTCTGCGGGGCGAGGCCGGCGATGTCGACCATGGTCTTGTCCGCCGGGAGTTCGCGCACCAGCCGGCCTGCCTCGAAGACCTGGTAGTTCGTGACCCCGTCGGAGGCGGGGGCCGCCTGCCACATCACGTGCACGGAGGTGGCGCTGCCGGCCTGCGCGGTGATCCCGGCGGGGGCGGCCGGCGGCGTGGTGTCGGCGGAGGTGCAGGCGGTGAGCCCGGCGGCGGCGCAGGCGGCGGCCAGGCCGAGGGCGGGCAGGGTGGCGGGGCGTCGCACGGGGCCTCCTCGGCTTCCGCTTCCTGGAGCTCCTCGTAAAGGTCTAGACATATATGGCACGCGGGCGGGCGGCCGGGCAAGCCCCGTGCGGCAGCCGCTCCCCCCGTCCTGTTCGCCCGCCGGTGCGACCGCACGACCCGCCGGGACGAGATCGTCAAGCACTGACCGGCCGTCACGGACCGTCAACACCCGTACGGCGGACACGCGTTTCGCCCGGGAGCACCCCCTCCTGCGCCACCATGACGCCGCACAAGGGGGAACAGAAGGAGGAAATAGATGGTGATCTCGCTCTCCGTGGCCGTCCTGCTCTTCGTCCTGGCATGGATCTTCATGCGCAGCGGCGGACTCAAGTTCTCGCACGCCCTCATCTGCGTCCTGCTCGGCTTCCAGCTCGCGAGCAGCAGCATGGCGGCGACCATCCACGACGGACTGGCGGCCACCGCCCAGGCGGTCTCCGGCATCGATCCGTGAACCCCGCGCGGGGCGGGCGGTGCCGGGCGGGCGACAACGACCGCACCGTCCGCGCGCGGAACCGGCGGGTGGTTCACTGGCAGGCATGCCCTTCGAGAACTACGGCGTGCTGTCGGGGACCCTGCACCGCCACTTCCGTGACCGGCCCGACGACCAGGGCCGCTGGTTCCACGTGAACCTCGAGGTCGACGCGCCCGCCGGCCGCTACAAGGTCGCCGTCGACGTGGACAGCAAGAAGTCCGCGGTCGGCGTCGAGTGGAAGGCGCTCACCCTGCACCCCTCGGTGCTGGAGCCCGTGGACGCGCCGGCCCCCGGCTACCACGACCTCGCCCGCAGCTCCGGGTCGGGGGCCATCGACTACCTGCGCCACCCGGCCCTCGCGGACCACCCGGGCTGCCTCTTCCTACCCCGCCCGCCGGCCTGGATCCAGCGGATCCGGGAGCGGATCAGCCCGGCCCGCCCGTGGACCGCGGGCAGCTACCTGGAGGCCTCGGCGGCACTGGAGCCGATCCTCGTGCCGGGCCGGCCGATCCTCGTCTTCGGCGAGCCCTTCGACACGGGGCTCGGCATGCACAACGTCCACCAGAACCAGGGCGACCCGTACGGCAGCCAGTGGTGGGAGGAGAACGGCATCTGGCAGGACGGGGCCACGATGACGCGCCGCGGAGACGGCCTCTACGACGTCTTCCTGTCCCGGTTCTCCACCCAGCCCGACGCCACCGACGACGACGGCCACCCCCTCCCGCCCCCGGGCACGGCCTGAGCGGCCAACGCCGTCCGCCCCGGGCGGCGGGCCGCGGCACGGTGCCGGTGGGCCGCCGCCCGGGGCGGGACGTGTGGGGCGGTCGGCCGTGGGCCGGCCGCGGGTCAGCCGCGGGGCGGGACGTGCGCCGGGCGGCCCCGGCCGCGGGTGAGGGAGTAGCCGAAGACGCCCGCCAGGGCGGCGAGTACGCCGCCCGCCGCGGTCCAGATCCAGCGGTCGGACCAGCGGCCGCTCGACCAGCCGCCCTCCGGCTCGCCGACGGCGGCCGGCGGCTGCTTCCCCTCCTTCTTCGCGGCCTCGACCGCCGCGGCGCGGGCCGTGATGCCGGGCACGAGCGGCTCGGCCACGGCGCCGTCCGAGGCGAACGCACCCCCGGTGTCGCTGACGTCGGCCCGCATCTCGGCCCGCACCTTCCGGCCGAGGTCCTCCTGGGCCAGGTTCACCGCGGTCAGGCGGACGTAGTAGCTGCCCGGCAGCGGGTCGTTGGCCCACGGCTCGGCGCCCGGGCGGACCGCGCGCAGCGTGCAGGACAGCTCGACCGTCGCCGCCTCCTTGGCCGCCGCCGCGGCCTGCGCGGCGTACGTGCACGGCTGCCGGCGGCGCAGGCCGTCGTACACGTCCAGCCGCCACGTCGACGCCGCGTGGCGGGATGACGCCTCGGGCAGCTTCACCGTCGCCCGGACCGTGGCCCGCTGCCCGGAGTCGAGCGGGAGCACCCAGTACAGGTAGTCACCCGTGGCGGCCTCGGCCGTGGCGACCTGGCCCGGCTTGACGGGCGTGGCCGTGCGGAAGGCCGTGCCGGCCTCCGTCGGGCCGGAGGCGGCCCCGTCCGGGCTCGCACTCGCACTCGCCGAGGGGGTGTCGGCCGCGGCCGCGCCGACCGCGGCCAGGACTCCGCCGGCGGCCAGCACCGCGGCGGTCACCATCCGTACGGTACGCATCAGTTGGTCCTCCAGACCGAGACACGCCAGCGGGAGAGCCAGCCCCACACCAGGCCCGCGACGAGACCCGCGAGCACCAGGACGCCGAGCAGCCACCAGCCGCGGCCCAGGCCGAACGAGGCCGCGTCCGCGGTGTCGTCGGGGCCGTCCACCAGGTCGACGGTCAGCTCCACCGGCATGCCCGGGGTCGTCTTGACGGAAGCGGGCGCCGAGAAGGAGTTGCTGACCTGGAGGCAGACGGTCTCCACGACCGGCTTGCCGTCACCGGCGGTGCCCTCGCCCTCGTCCCCGTCGGACTCGGCCTTCGGGTAGCGCAGCCCTGTCGAGATCACGTCGGCGCGGCCGTCGCCCGCCTCCGAGCCGCGCACGATCTCGCGGCCGTGGACGGTCGTGGCCCGCAGCAGTACGCCGTAGTCGTTGTTGACGGCGCGGTCGACGCCGATGCTCACCGAGGCGCGCAGCTCCTGGCCGGGCTTGACGTCCACCTGGTACCAGCGGTGCTCGCCGAAGGCCTCGCGGTCGGTGTACAGGCCGGCGCCCAGCTTCGGAGCGCCCTGGCACTGCTTGGCGCCCTGGGTCGCCACCGGGGTGACCACGGGGGCCGCCGCCCGGTCCACGAGCTGCTTGACGCGGCCGGAGAGTTCGGCGGTGTGCTGCACCGAGGTGTAAGTGCCGCCGGTGGCCTCGGCGATGCAGACCAGCTGGTCGCGGGTCTTGGCGTCGGGCACCAGGCCGAGCGTGTCGATGACCAGGTGGATGCCTTGGGCGGCGATGTCACGCGCCACCTCGCACGGGTCGAGCGGGGCGCAGGTGTCCTCGCCGTCCGTGATCAGCACGATCCGGCGGGTGGCGTTCCCGCCCTTGAGGTCCTCGGCCGCACCCAGCAGCGCCGGGCCGATCGGGGTCCAGCCCGTGGGGGCGAGGGTCGCCACGGCCGCCTTGGCCTCGGTCCGGTTCAGCTTGCCGACCGGGTAGAGCTGCTTGGTGTCCTTGCAGCCGAGCTGGCGGTCCTCGCCCGGGTAGGTCGCCCCGAGCGTCCGTATCCCCAGCTGCACCTCGTCCGGCGTGGCGTCCAGGACCTCGTTGAAGGCCTGCTTGGCCGCCGCCATGCGGGACGTGCCGTCGACGTCCGTCGCCCGCATCGAGCCGCTGACGTCCAGCACCAGCTCGACCTTGGGCGAATCCTTCCCCACCGGTTCGCCGGCCGCCGCGCTCGCCGGGAACAGCCCGACCGCGAGCGTGGCCAGCAGGCCGCATGCCCCGGCCGCCACCCATTTTCTTGTGATCATCGCCGGATCGTATTGAGGATCGTGCGGCAATCCAAACCGTCCGCTGCGGGCCGCAACGCCCGCGATTACCCTGGAGCAGGGGGTGGTGTGCCAGTGTGCCCGGCCCGGAGGCGACCCCATGAGACGACGCCATCACTTCCACATCGACCATGCCGGGCATTCCGTCAGCGCGACCATCGAGACCGGCCTCCGGGTGGAGGTGGAGGTCCTCGTCGACGGCAAGGAGACCGGCCACGCCACCACCCACGGTGACCGGCCCGTCTTCGTCCACGTGGAGCTGCCGACCGTACCGCCGACACCGGTGACCGTCCGCGCCACACCGGGTCCCGGCGTCCCCCGCTGCGTCCTGGAGGCGCCCGATGCCGCCCAGCCGCTGGTGATGTCACCCCGGCCGTACTGAACGGCACGCGCGGGCCGGGTGGCCGGGGTGCCGCCGCCCACCGCCTGTTTCCGGAGCGCGTACTGGCGCGCCCCGCCCGTCAGCCGACCGGGGCCTGCACCGCCTCCACCGCCTCCACCGGCCCCACCGGCCCCACCGGATCCTCCGCCGCCTCCTCCGCCGTCTCCACCGGCTCGCCGGTCCGGACCAGCCCGGCGACGTGCTCGGTGACCATGTCGAGGATCGCCGCCGCGGCGCGGTCGTCGCCGAGGACCAGGAAGTTCAGGGTGAGTCCGTCCGTCACGGCGGCCAGGTAGCGGGCCAGCACGGGGACCGGGACGCGCAGCTCGACGCCCGGCCCGCCGCTGACCTGCTCGATCAGGTCCGCGTACGTGGTGCAGTACAGCTCGTGCTGGCGCCGCGCCAGGTGCTCGAACCCGGGCTGGCGCAGGGCGTACTGGGTGAGCTCGTACGTGAGCATGTGCTCGGCGGGGCCGGCGCGGACGTGGTCCCAGTAGGCCCGGAAGCCGGCCCGTACCGTCTCGTGGAGGGTGGCGCGCGGCCGGATCGCCTCCTTCACCACCTCAAGGCAGTGGTCGGTGATCGTCTCGATGACCGACTCCAGCAGCGCCTGCTTGGAGTCGAAGCAGTAGTGGAAGACGCTCAGCGACACGCCCGCCTCGGCGGCGATGGAGCGGGTCGTCGTCCGGGCGACGCCGTCGCGGGCCATCGCGCGGATCGCGGCCTCGGTCAGCTGTCGGCGCCGCTCGGCCAACGGCATCCGTGGCATGGGTGTTCCGCTTCCTTCCGTAGGACGGTGTGCGCGGGTACGCGGGCGGCCGGGGCCGGTCGGATCGGTGGGGGATCCGGCCGGTCCCGGCCCGGGGGAGCGGTGCCTCTGCGGCGCCGTCAGCTGCTGAAGACACCGACCTCGTAGAGGGAGTAGCCCCACTGGGTGCCGCGGCCGAGGCCGTGGATCCGTACGTAGCGGGCCGGCACCCCGGAGAACTGCGCGGTGTCCAGGCCGCCGTCCCCGGTGGTCGTGGACCACACCGTCTGCCAGTTCGCATCGTCGGAGGACACCTCGATGCGGTACGACCGGCCGTACGCCCGCTCCCAGTCGAGGGTGACCCGCTTGACGAGCTGCGGCGAGCCGAGGTCGATGCGCAGCCACTGGCCGTCGCTCCAGCCGCTCGCCCAGCGCGACCCGCGGTTGCCGTCCACGGCCCGGCCGGCCGCGTAGCTGACGAACGGGTTCCACTCGGTGGAGCTGGCCGAGGCGGCCGCGCCCGCGGCGAGGTTCACCCCGGCCTTGTGCTTCTCGGACGCCCCCCAGGTGCGCAGGTAGGACTCGGCGCCCTGGAAGAGGTCGTCCACCACCTCCTGGCCGCCGACGTTCCGGATGTCCTCGATCCAGTCGGGGACCATGCCGTAGTGCGCGGCGCCGTCGGTGTTGAAGTCCCAGGTGCGCTGCCCGGTGGTCTGGCGGTCGATGACCGAGCCGCCGTCGGTGCTGCGGTACGGGTAGCGGACCGGGTTCGGGGCGTCGGCCCCGCGGGGGCCCGGCCAGCCGCCGACGCCGTTCATGTCGGTGCCGAAGCCGTAGCCCACGCCGTACTTGTCGCGCAGCGCGGCATTGCGCTTCGCCTCCGCGCTGAAGCCCTCGGCGCCGCCCATGTAGGCGGTGGCGAAGCCGCCGAGCTTGTAGAGGCGCTCGAGCCAGCCCTGGTCCATCCAGCTGTGGGAGGAGATCACGCCCGGGTACGACTCGGATTCCAGGACGTCCAGGGCGCGGCCGGCGGCCTTGACGCTCATGTGGTCGATCTCGAGCATCATCTTGCGCTTCATCATCCCGCGCAGGGCGTACTCCCCGAGCTCGGTGAGCCCGCGGGTGTTGCACCGCGCGTCGGCGGCGTACGAGGGCATCGCCACACCCGCCGGGAGCTCCTTCTGCGCGGCGGGAGCCGCGGCCAGCCCGATCGGGTTGTCGTGCTGCGGGCCGGTGCACTGCTCGGTCTTCCAGAAGGTGCCCGTGGAGAGGAACTGGCCCACGTTGATCGCGGTGCCGAGGGCGCCCTCGTCGAAGCGCACCCCGCACAGCGCGTTGTCGAACTTGTGGCACAGGAACATGCTGCGCACGCCGATCCGGTGCAGCTCGTCCAGGCCGCGGTCGATGTCCTCCCGGCTGCACTGGGCGATGTCCAGGATCTGCTTGCAGCCGAACGGCTCGGAGGTCTCCACGCCGAGGATCACGGCCAGCTTGCCCTGCTGGATGACGTCGCGGGCCTGCGCGGAGTCGGTGACGATCCGGAACCAGCCCTTTCCGGGGCCGCCGTACATCTTGTCGATGTAGGCCTGCATGTCGTACGTCTTCTGGGCCTCCAGGCGGATGGCGGTCATCTCGTCGCAGCCGCGGTCCTTGAAGAAGTAGACCGAGCAGATCACCCCGTTGGTGACGAGGTCGTTGACGAGGACCCGCTGGCCGCCGCGCCAGGCCCGCTCGATCCAGGCGTAGTAGTTCTGCTGGTGGGTCAGCGAGTCGTGGGCGGGCCAGTCCTTGAATGTGGGCCAGCCGTTGGGGTCGTGCTTGCCGTCGCCGCCCTTGGTGATGAAGTCGAAGATTGCGAGGGTGCCGTCTGGGTAGTGCTCGGGGCAGTCCTTGAGCGCGTCGGCGATGCCCTGCTCCGAGAACGGCTTGCCGCAGATGAGGCGGCCGCCGAAGCCCTCGTTCGACATGATGTGGTCGTGGGCGTCGACGAATCCGCGCACCCGGCCCTGGGCGTCGGTGCCCTTGAAGGGCTCGCCCGTCACGTTGATCTGGGAGTCCGGGCCGGGCCGGGACGTCGGGACCCACCAGCCGGTCTCGGCCGGCGCGCCAGCGCCGGCGGCGGGTTCGGCGGCGGGTTCGGCCGAGGCGCCGGGCACCGGGCCGAGGGCCACGGCCAGCAGGCCCGCGAGGACTAATACGAGGACAGCCCATGGTCGGCTGCGGCCGGTCGGTCGTCGGGTCATGGTCATCACCACTCACGTCATCGGGAGGCGGAGGGCGCGGTCGAGGACCGCAGACCGCCCGAGGCCGGTTTGGTGTCATGTCCCGCGCGAATTTGCGACGAGGATGGCCACTGCCGCCGGCAGAGTCAAGAGTCCGGGACAACCGACCTGATGGTGAATCAGGTCCCGCCGCCCCCCGCCGGGCCTGCGGAGACTCCGGGGGCGGGCACCGAGGTCCAACCGCAGCGGCAGGGGCTGCACCCCGGGCGGCCGCTGCCCGGACCGCCCGGGGCGAGAGGGCCGTGGGCGGATCACAGCTTCAGCGGGGCCACCCTCGTCCTCCCGGCCCTGGTCGGGATCGGCGCGGTCATCCGCGAACCGGACCTCGTACCGCCGCTCGCCCAGCCCCGACCCCCGCGCCCGGACGCTTCGTGCCCCTGCTCCTCGGGGCGGCGGTCCTGCTCGTGCTCACCGGGTACGCCGCCCACTGGTGGTGACCGCCCGGCCTTACGCCGCCTCCCACTGGAAGGGGCCCTCGCGCCGGTCCGGGCTGAGGCAGGAGTGGCCGCCGCCGTGCGCGAAGTTGAGGAAGTACGGCCCGCCGTTACTGCCGCCCAGCCGGAAGAAGAACCGCCACGGCGCCGCGCCGCCGACGCGGAGGTCCGGGTACGCGAGGCACCCCCCGAGGTGGTCGCGGACGGGCAGCACTCCGTCCGGAGGGGCGAAGTGCAGGCGCAGCAGCGCGGACTTCTCCGAAGCCAGACCCTTGGTCAAGAAGGACCGCCAGTGGTGTCGGCAGGCAGCCTGCCGACACGTCACGGCGCAGGCCGTTCGGTCCTAAGCGGCCTCGGGGAAGTGGGGCACGCCCCCGCGCCGCCCGGCACGGCACCTCGCCGCACTGCCACATCACCCAAGTACGTCCAGTACGAGGG
>NZ_JBWKDK010000068.1:0-31619 GCF_056436005.1 Streptomyces sp. NPDC043854 | reverse complement strand
GGGGGGGGGGGGGGGGGGGGGGGGGGGGGGGGGGGGGGGGGGGGGGGGGGGGTGGTGGGGGGGGGGGGGGGGGGTGGGGGGGGGGGGGGGGGGGTCCCCCCCCCCCCCCCCCGTGCCGTGTCCGGTGCCGCGGGCGGCTGCTACAGGCGGATCTCGGGCCGGTAGGCGTCGAGCCAGATCGCGGTGTCCAGGGCCCGCTCCAGACCGTTGCGGGCGGCGGCGGTGAGGGTTTCGGGTGCCGCCTTGACGGACTCGGCCAGCCAGTCGCGGCTGACGATCCGGAAGACGGGGCCGTCCTCGCCGAGGAGCTGCTTGGCGTGCTGCTGGAGGGCTTCGGCGTAGCGCCAGTCCTGGACGACCGGGTAGGGGCTCTTGACCCGTTCGATGACGGACTGCGGCAACAGGCTGCTGGTGGCTCCGCGCAGCAGGCTCTTCTCCCGGCCGTCGTACGTCTTCATCGACCACGGCGTGTTGTAGACGTACTCCACGAGGCGGTGGTCGCAGAAGGGCACGCGGACCTCCAGGCCGACGGCCATGCTCATGCGGTCCTTGCGGTCCAGCATCATCCGCAGGAAGCGGGTGAGGTGCAGGTGGGACAGCACGCGCATGCGGTGCTCGTGGGGGCTCTCGGAGTCCACGCGGCCGACTTCGGCGACGGCGGTCGCGTAGTGGTCGGCGAGGGTCTCCAGCGGGTTGAGGGCGATCAGCGTGTCGAGGTTGTACATCTCGACGGGCTGGGTGTTGGGGGTGGCGCCGATCATGCCGGCGGTGATCCAGGGGAAGGTGTCCCCTTCCTGGACGGCCGGGTTGTGCAGCCATCCGTAGCCGCCGAACACCTCGTCGGCGGCCTCACCGGACAGGGCGACGGTGGACCGTTCGCGGATGGCCCGGAAGAGCAGGTACAGGGAGACGTCCATGTCGCCGAGGCCGGCCGGGCTGTCCCGGGCGATGACGACCCGGCGGCGTACCTCGGGGTCGGCGAGGGAGGTCGGGTCGAGCACGATGTCGGTGTGCTCGGAGCCGGCGTGGCGGGCCATGGCGGTGGCGAAGTCGGCGTCGCGGCTGCCGTGCACGCCGGTCGGTACGAAGTGCGCGGACTCGCCGGTGAAGTCGACGGCGAAGGTGTGCAGCGGGCGGCCTTCGGCGGCCCGGTGCGCGGCTGCGAGGCCGGTGATGGCGCTGGAGTCGAGGCCCCCGGACAGCAGGACGCAGGTGGGTACGTCGGCGACGAGCTGCCGGGCGACGGTGTCGTCGAGGAGCTCCCGGACCCGCTCGACGGTGGTGTCGAGGTCGTCGGTGTGCTCGCGGCTCTCCAGCCGCCAGTAGGTGTGGCTGCGGATGCCGCCCCGGTCGACGGTGACGACGGTGCCGGGCACGACCTCGACGACGTCGTCCCAGATGGTCTCGCCGGGCGGCCGGTTGAAGGCGATGAACTCGCGCAGGCCGCGGGCGCTGACCACCGGCTTGGCCAGCGGGTTGGCGAAGATCGCCTTGGGTTCGGAGGCGAACAGCACGCCGTCGGCGGTGCGGTGGTAGAAGAGCGGCTTGACGCCCATCCGGTCGCGGACCATGACCAGCTTCTGCGTGCGGCCGTCCCAGACGGCGAAGGCGTACATGCCGTTGAGGCGGGACGCCATCGCCTCGCCCCACTCCAGGTAGGCGTTCAGGACGACCTCGGTGTCGCTGGAGGTCCGGAAGCGGTGGCCGCGGCCGCGCAGCTCCTCGCGGAGCTCCCGGAAGTTGTAGACCTCGCCGCTGTAGGTGAGTGCGACGCGGCCGGCGGGGGTGGCGGCCTCCATCGGCTGGACGCCGCCGGCCAGGTCGATGATGGCGAGCCGGCGGTGGCCGAGGGCGGCGGGGCCGTCGATCCAGCTGCCTCCGGCGTCGGGCCCGCGTCCCGTCAGCGTCCGGACCATGTCGTCCAGGGTGGTGGTCTCCTGGGCCAGATCCCGTTCGTAGGCGATCCAGCCGGCGATGCCGCACATGCGATGCTCCTCGGTCTTCGCGGCGCTTCCCGGCAGCTCGATGCATGCGGCTCCCTCGCCCCGTCCCGGGACCTGGGTGTGCGGACACCTGCGGGGCCTCGACGCCCGACGGGCGCGCCTGTCCTCGCCGACCGTAATGTCCGGCGGTGTCCGGCCACATCCCCTACCGGCCCCTGAAGGCCGGGGGTGGGGGTGGGGCGCTGGGCACGGAGCGGGCGAACCGGGTGGGCGAGGCGGAGGGGCGGTCCGGGGATCGCCCCTCCGCCTCCTGCGGGTTCGCCGGTTGGTCTGTGCGGTACGGGAGTACGGGCCGCGTCTCAGGCGATGCCGGGCAGGCTCAGGTCCCACAGCCGGGCGGGCAGGTCCCGCCGCCGTTTGACCTGGAGCTTGCGGTAGATCCGGGTCAGGTGCTGCTCGACGGTGGAGACGGTGACGTACAGCTTGCCGGCGATCTCGCGGTTGGTGTGGCCGCGCGCGGCGAGGAGCGCCACCCGTGCCTCAGCCTCGGACAGCACCTCGGCCTCCCGGGGCGGATCCGCCGCCTCCCGCCCCGCGGTGGCGGGCTCGCCGTCGCCCTGTCCGGGTGTGAACTCCTGGCACAGCGGCTGCGCCCCGCAGGACTTGGCGACGTGCCAGGCCTTGCGGACGAGCATCCGGGCCCGGTTGAAGTCCCCGGCGGCGCGGTAGCCGCTGCCCAGCTCGCCCAGTGCCCTGGCCAGTTGGATGCGATCCTCGCCCTGTTCCAGGGTTTCCACGGCCTCGGTGAGCCGCTTGAGCCGGTACGTGAGGTCGCCGCTGGTGCGGGCGAGCGAGAACAGCAGGGCTCCGCGCGTCCGGGTGCCGGCGGCGCCCGCCTCGCGCTGCTTCTGCTGCTCGGCGTACTCCCGGGCGCGCGGTACGTTGCCGAGGGCCAGCCAGGCCTCGGCGGCGTCCAGCCGCCACGGCACCAGCTCCACGGCGTCCATGCCCCAGCTCTGCATGAGCTCGCCGCAGGTGAGGAAGTCGCGCAGGGCGGCGTGGTAGCGGCCGGTCGCGAGGTGGCAGCGGCCGCGGGCGCGGAGGTAGTGCAGCCCGATCTGCGTCTGCAGCATGGTCTCGGGCACGGGCTGTTCGAGCAGGTTCATGGCCTCCTCGAGGTTGCCCATCTGGGTCTCGGCCTCGATGAGGACGCCCAGCGGCAGGGCGATGCCCACGCCCCAGCACTGCACGGATATCAGGGACATGGCCTGGCGGGCCTGGGCGGCCGCGCCGGGCAGGTCGCCCTGCCGGAGGACGGCCTCGGCCCGGACGGCGCCGAGGGCCGCCTGCCAGGTCGGCGCGTTGCGGGCGGAGCACTCGCCGAGGAGCCGGTCGGTCCAGGTGAGGGCGAGGTCGAGGCGGCCGGCGTAGACGAGGGCCAGCACGGCGAGGACGAGGGGGATGAGGGTGCGGTCGCTGAGGTGGTAGCGCTGGAGCACCCGGGTGGCCTCGGCGACGGCCGCTTCGCCCTGCCCGCCGCGCAGGGCGGTCCGCAGGGCCTCGACGGCCGGGAGGTGGGCGTTGTCGGGCATGTCGTAGGGGGCGGTGCTCCGGGGGGCCGCGGCCCCGGCCGGGCTGCGCAGGGTTCCGGGCCTGGTGGTGCCGGGGAGGCCGGCGGCGGGGAACGCCTCCCGGACCGGGGGGCTGACCACGGAGAGCCAGCTCTGCGCGGCGGCGAGGGTGTCGGGGTCGTAGGCGAAGGGCTGTCCGGAGTCCCGTGCCTCCTCGGCGGCGGCCTGCAGGCGGCGTACCTCCTCGCCCGCCTGCCGGGCCTCCCCCATCCAGGCCAGGCAGCTCACGGCGTGGAGCAGGTCGCGGTCGGTGAGCCGGCCCGCGCAGAACTCGCGGGACAGCTGCCGCAGATGGCCTTCGGCGGCGACCGGGCTGCTGCGCCAGACGATGCTCACCAGGCGGGACTTCAGGGCGGTGCGCCGGGGCCCCTCGGGGCAGGAGTCGACGGCCAGTTCCCCGCAGCGCAGGGCGAGTTCGGGGTCGTCCTCGACGAGGGCGTACTCGGCGGCCTCCTGGAGGACGGGGATCGCCCAGTCGTCTGCCGGTTTACGGGTGGCGAGGAGGTGGCGGGCGACGTCGAGGGCGGGCGCCCCGTCCTGGTGCAGCAGCCGCGCGGCGCGCCGGTGGAGGGCGGACAGCTCCCCGGGCGGGGTCGCCGCCAGGACGGCGGCGCGGGTCGCGGGCGTGCGGAAGGAGCCGTCGCCGAGGATCCCGCACCGGTCCAGGTCCTGTACGGCCAGTTCGACGGTCTTGAGGTGGACGTCGGTGATGCGGCTGAGCAGGGCGGGCGGGTACGCGTCGCCGAGGACGGCGATGCCCCGGGCGACGGCCGGGATCTCGGGGTCGCCCCGGTGGAGGCAGTCCACGACGGCGCGTTCGAAGTTCTCGGCGGGGGTGAGCGGTTGGAAGGGCTCGCTGTCGCCGAGGGCCGCCAGGCCGTCCTCCAGCAGGGCGTTGACCAGGATCGGGTTTCCGCCGGTGGCCTCCTGGCAGTCGGCGGACAGCCGCTGGGCGGCGGCGGTGGCGAAGTGGTCGGCGAGGATGCGGGTGGTGCCGTCCGTGCCGAGCAGGGGCAGCCTGATGCTGGTGCAGTTGGGCTGGCGCCGCAGTTCGGCGTGGAAGGCGAGTTGGGCGGGGAGCAGGCGTACGGCCTCGGTGAGGACGATCAGGACACCTGCCTGCCTGACCCGGCGTGCCAGGCACAGCAGGAAGGCGCGGGAGAGTTCGTCGCCGTGGTGGACGTCGTCGACGGCGATGACGACGGTGCGGTCCCGGGCGATCCGCAGGAGCAGGGCGCAGACGTGCGGCAGGACCCGCATGCCGTCCTCGACGCCGCCCGTGGTGTCGTCGGTGCCGGCGGTGCCGGCGACCGGCGCTGCCACTGCGTCGAGCAGTGCGGTGGCCTCGGCGTGGACGGCGGGGTCCAGGGGTGCGGCGCTGTCGAGGATGCGGCGCAGGATACCGAAGGGGAGGTCCCGCTCCGGCCGGGAGCCGGCGGCCTCCAGGACCAGTGTCCCTTCGGCGATGGCCTGTTCGGTGAACTGCCCCAGCAGGGCCGTCTTCCCGGCGGCGATGGGCCCGCTGATCACCGCGACGCGTCCGCGGCCCCGCCGGGCGCTGCCGAGCAGGTCGTTCAGCGTCTTCCACTGCTTCTCGCGCTCGACCAGCCTTGCCACCTGTGCTTCCCTTTCCCCCGGACTGTGTGTACCTGTCCTGCACTGCACTGCGTCGCGCCTCCTCGTGGCCCGCCGGGTCGGCGGGGCGGGTACGGGGCGGGATGCGGGCGCGGCTCGTGTCTTCCGGTGCGGAGGACTGTCCGGCCCGGCGTCGAAGCCCGCCTCGTCCGTTCGCCTCCGGGCGGCCGTTGGTCATGCGGCCGGCCGGGGTGCGGCTCACCCCTTCCGGGTGGCCGCCGCGAGTTCCTCTGAAATGATCTTCAGGATCTGCGCCTGTTGTTGGGCGAGGAAGAAGTGGCCGCCGGGGAAACGGTGGATGTCGAATCCGCCGTGGGTGTGCCCTTCCCAGGCGTCGGCTTCCTCGCGGCTGGTCCGGGGGTCGGACTCTCCGGTCAGTACGGTGATCGGGGCGTTCACCGTGTCGCCGGGAGCGGCGCGGTAGTTCTCGATGGCGGTGTAGTCGCTCCGAATGGCGGGCAGCACCATGCGGAGGATCTCCTCGTTGCCGAGAATCGCAGCGTCGGTTCCGCTGAGTTCCCGCATTTCGGCCACGATGCCGTCGTCATCGCGCAGGTGCACGGTTTCGTTGCGGAAACTCGACGGCGAGCGGCGTCCCGAGGCGAAGATGCGCACGGGGGTGATGCCGTGGTCGCGCTCCAGGCGGCGGGCGGCCTCGAAGGCGAGGATCGCGCCCATGCTGTGGCCGAACAGGGCCGTCGGCCGGTCCAGCCAGGGCAGGAGGGCGCTGGTCAGGGCGTCTGCGTAGGCGCCGATGTCGGTGATCCCGGGCTCGTGCCGGCGGTCCTGCCGTCCGGGGTACTGCACGGACAGGACGTCCACCGCAGGGGAGAGCGCCTGGGAGACGGGGAAGTAGAAGGAGGCAGATCCGCCGGCGTGCGGCAGGCAGACCAGGCGGATCGGACTGTTGTCCGCGGCGTGATAGCGGCGGATCCAGCCGTCGGCATTCTGCATGTCGATCAAGGGGATGAAACTCCGTTTTCCGGTCCGGATGCAGCACGCACGTTCGATCATGCGAACCGAGCATTTCCGCTGCTTCCGCACACGCGTTCCGTTGATCCATGTCTAGCAGAGCGGCAATGCCGCCAGTACCCCTAGATCGGAACCCCTACGGCGGCCGGAAATCCCCTTCCCCGCCCGCCCCGCGGAGCATTTTCCGGACGGACGTCCGAGGTCGTCGGGCAACTCCGCGCCGCAAGAGCGGCTTTCGGCCACCCCGAGGTATCAGCGCTCCCGGTGTCAGCGCTTCCCCTTCCGCGGGGACGCCGGCGTCGACGGCGCGGGCGGCGCCGGGGGGAACGGCGGGAGGGCCGGCTCGAACAGCCAGGCCGTGAGCAGTTCGTCCACCGGATGGGCCGCGTGGCGGGCCACGTGGCCGGTGAACGCGGCGGTGGTGACCACCCCGTGGCGGTGCGCGGCCGCCCAGTCGCGCAGCATGGGGAAGAACGCGGCGTCGCCCAGGGCGCAGCGGACCGCGTGGACGGCGAGCCCGCCGCGCTGGTACAGCCGGTCGTCGAACATCAGCTTCCGGCCCGGGTCCGCCAGCCGCAGGTCCTGCGGTTTCGAGGCCAGCAGCCGGTGTGCCACGGCGGCCAGCTCGTGGGCGGTGCGGCCGCCGGAGTGCTCGGACCAGAGCCATTCGGCGTACTTCGCGAAGCCCTCGTTGAGCCAGATGTGCCGCCAGTCGGCGATGGTGACGCTGTTGCCGAACCACTGGTGGGCGAGCTCGTGGGCTACGAGGCGCTCCGAGCCCCGTACGCCGTCGACGTGGTTGGTGCCGAAGAGGGAGAGGCCCTGGGCCTCGACCGGGACGTCCAGTTCCTCGTCGGCGATGACGACCGTGTACTCACCGAAGGGGTACGGGCCGAACAGTTCCTCGAACAGGCTCATCATGGCGGGCTGCCGGGCGAAGTCCCGGGAGAACCGCGGCAGCAGGTGCGGCGGCACGTGCGCGCTCTGCGGAACGCCGCCGAGGCCGGGGCCGCCGAGCAGCACCATCTGGTACGTGCCGATGGCCAGGCCGACCAGGTAGCTGGAGGTCGGCGCGGACTGCTCGTACACCCAGGTGGTCGTGCTGGCCTTGGTGGTGCGGGTGAGGAGCCGGCCGCCGGCCACCACCGTGTACGCGGACGGCGTGTTGACGGAAATCTGGTACGCGGCCTTGTCGGCGGGCCGGTCGTTGCACGGGTACCAGGAGGGCGCGCCGACCGGCTGGCTGGCCACCAGCGCGCCGTCGGTCAGCTCCTCCCAGCCGAGGCCGCCCCAGGGGCTGCGCACCGGCCTGGGGTTGCCCGACCAGTGCACCTCCACGGTGAACGCGGCTCCGGCGGGCAGCGGCTTGGCCGGCCGGATCCGCAGCCTGCCGCCGCGGTGGGCGTAGTGCGGGACCCGGCCGTCCACGAGGACCCGGCCGAGCCGGAACTCGGCCAGGTTGAGGTGGAACTCGGCGAGCGGCGCCCGCCCGGCGATCGCGCTGAGCCGGGCCGTTCCGGCCAGCCGGTTGGGGCCGGGACGGTACTCCAGGGCGAGTTCGTACCGGTGCACGCGGTAGCGGGGATCGCCGTTGGCCGGAAAGTAAGGGTCGGATCCCGCTGTCTGCTGGCCGTTCACTGACGCTTACGCTCCCTGCCGCCCGGTGCCCGCGGCGGCCGGTCACGGCCGCCACGACTCGATCGGATTGCCCAGCCAGCGGGAGTCGGCGGGGACGGACTCCCCGGCCATCACGAGGGAGGCCGGGCCGAGAGTGCTGCGTGCCCCCACCGCGCTCCCCGGCAGGACGATTCCGCCCGGGCCCAAGGTGGCGCCCTCGCGGAGGATCACAGTATCCGTCCGCAGGATCCGGTCGTGGAAGAGGTGTGTCTGCAGCACACATCCGCGGTTCACGCTGACGGCGTCACCCAGCACGACCAGGTCCGTCTCGGGCAGCCAGTGGCTCTCGCACCACACGCCGCGGCCGATGCGGGCGCCGAGCGCGCGCAGCCACAGCACCAGCAGCGGCGTGCCGGACAGCGAGCCGGCCAGCCACGGCACGGCCAGGACCTCGACGAAGGTGTCCGCCAGCTCGCCCCGCCACACGAAGCCGCTCCACAGCGGGTGCTCCCCCGGCCGGTGGCGGCCCACCAGCAGCCACTTCGCTGCCACCGCGACCGCGCAGGCGGCCGTGCCCGCGGCGAGCAGGACCGCCCCGGAGAGCAGCGCCGCACCCCCGGGGCCCAGGCCGCTCGCCGTGGCCGCCGCGCTGAGGGCAGCCACGGCCAGCACGGCCAGCACCGCCGAGCAGAACACCGGGACGAGCCGGCACAGCTCCACCGCGCCGCGGGCCCACAGCAGCCGCGCGGGCGGCTCGTACGTCCGGGCCAGGTCGGCGTCCGCGGCGGACCGCGGCAGCCGGACGGGCGGCAGGCCCAGGTACGAGCTGCCCTTCTTGGCCTTCTTCGGCGTGGCGGACAGGACGCCGACCAGCCCGTCGTCCGGCACGGCGCGGCCCGGGGCGGTCATCCCGGAGTTGCCGAGGAAGGCCCGGCGGCCGATCTCGGAACGGCCGATCCGCACCCATCCGCCGCCCAGCTCGCACGGCGCGGTCAGGGTGTCGTCGGCGAGGAACGCGCCGTCGCCCACGGTGGTGAGGCTCGGCAGGGCGAGCACGGTGGACACCTCCGTGCCCCGGCCGACCCGCATGCCGAGCAGCCGCAGCCACACCGGTGTGATCAGCCCGGCGTACAGCGGGAACAGCGTCCCCCGGGACAGGTCCATCAGCTGGGTGACGGTCCACGCCTGCCAGGCGACCCTGCTGTGCGTCGGATGGCTTCCGGTACGCAGCCCGATGCTGAGCACGCGTACGGAGGCCAGCACCAGCAGGGCGTACGCGAGCCCGAAGGCGAGAGCGCCGGGCACCACTGCGAGCAGTGCTCCGCGCAGGGCCCGGGCGGGTCCGGCGTCGGCGGGCACGAACCGGCCGGCCACGAGCAGCGCGGGCACGGCGGCGGCCAGGGGCAGGAGGGTCAGGCCGAAGCCGGTCGCCCCGTACATGGCACGCCAGTGGACCGACCGGGGCGGGCGCTCCCGGGGCCAGTTGTGTTTGGCCCGGCCGAGCTTGACCGCCGGCGCCCCGGCCCAGCGCTGGCCGGTGGGGATCTGCCCGGTCACCGCGGAGCCGGGGGCCACCTCGGCCCGCTTGCCGACCCGCGCCCCGGGGAAGAGCACGCTGCGGGTGCCGACGACCGCTCCCGCGCCGACCTTGACCGGGCCGATGACCAACCGGTCCCCGTCCAGCCAGTGCCCGCAGAGGTCGACCTCGGACTCGACGGCGCAGCCGCGGCCCAGCTTGAGCAGGCCGGTGACCGGGGGCAGGGAGTGCAGGTCGACGTCGGGCCCGACCTTGGCGCCGAGGGCCCGGGCGTAGCGCTCCAGCCAGGAACCGGTGAGGGAGGTGGCGCCGGCGTACTCGGCCAGCCGCTCGGCCGTCCACAGCCTGAGGTGCACGCTTCCGCCGCGCGGGTGGCGTCCCGGCCGCACGCCGCGCAGCAGCAGCCGGGCGCCGCCGGCGGCGATCGCCAGCCGGCCCGGGGGGCTGAAGAGCAGGGCCGCGGCGGCGCCGACGAGCCACCACGAGGCGGTCGGCGCCCACGGGTAGGGCCCGAACCGGTGCAGTACGTTGCCCAGGGCCAGCAGCGCCACCGTCCAGCGCAGGCCGGCCAGGGTGGCCAGCGGGAGCAGCAGGAGGCACTGCACCGCCTGGGCGCGGGCCGGGACGGGGGCGACGGGCCGGGCCGCGGCCTCGTCCTGCGCGGATTTCTCCAGCCGCCGGGCGAGTTTGCGCAGGGTGGGCTGCTGGTAGATGTCGAGGACGGCCGCTCCCGGGTAGCGGGTGCGCAGGCGGGTGGTGAGCCGGGCGGCCGCGAGGCTGCCTCCGCCGATCGCGAAGAAGTCGTCGTCGGCGCCGCTGACGGGCACGCCGAGGGTCTCGTGCCACTGTTCGGCGAGCCAGGCCTCGGTGCCGTGCAGCCGCTCGCCGGGACCGGTCGCGGTCTCCGGTTCGGGCAGGGGCCAGGGCAGCGCGTCCCGGTCCACCTTGCCGGAGGTGCGGGTGGGCAGTTCACCGACGGGCGCGAGCAGCGGTACGAGGGCTGCGGGCAGCGCGGCCCGCAGCCGCTCGACGGCCTCCGCCCGGTCCCAGCGGTCCTCGGTGACGAGGTAGCCGACCAGCAGCTGGTTGCCGCCGCGCGCGGTGCGTACGGCGGCGGCCGCGGCACACACGCCGGGCAGGGCCCGCAGTGCGGCGTCCACCTCTCCCAGTTCGATGCGGCGGCCGCCGAGCTTGACCTGGTCGTCGGCGCGGCCGAGGAAGACCAGGCCCTCCGGTTCCGCCCGGACGAGGTCGCCGCTGCGGTAGGCGCGCCGCCAGCCGAGCGCGTCGAGCGGGGCGTACTTCTCCGCGTCCTTCTCCGGGTCGAGGTAGCGGGCCAGGCCCACGCCGCCGATCACGAGCTCGCCGCTGCCGCCCATCGGCACCGGTTCGCCGGACCCGTCGACCACGGCCAGTTCCCAGCCGTTCAGCGGGAGGCCGATCCGGACCGGTTCCGCACCGGTCAGGAGCGAGGCGCAGGCGACGACGGTCGCCTCGGTGGGGCCGTACGTGTTCCAGACCTCCCGGCCCTCGGTGACCAGGCGCCGGCCCAGCTCGGGCGGGCACGCCTCGCCGCCGAAGACCAGCAGTCGGACCTCGTTCAGGGTGTCGGGCTCCCAGAGCCCGGCGAGGGTGGGCACGGTGGAGACGACGGTGATCTCCTGCTCCGCCAGCCAGGGGCCGAGATCGGCGCCGCTGCGCACGCGGGAGCGGGGCACCGGGACGAGGCAGGCGCCGTGGCGCCAGGCCAGCCACATCTCCTCGCAGGAGGCGTCGAAGGCGACGGACAACCCGGCCATGACCCGGTCGCCGGGGCCGATCGGCTCGTCGGCGAGGAACAGGGCGGCCTCGGCGTCCACGAAGGCGGCGGCGCTGCGGTGGGTGACGGCGACGCCCTTGGGCCTGCCGGTGGAGCCCGAGGTGAAGATGATCCAGGCGTCGTCCTCCGGTCCGGGCCGGGAGGCGGGAGCCGCGCCGCCCTCCTGCGCCGGTCCTGCGGTCTCGCCGACGTCGACGGGGCCGTTGGCGCCGACGGGGGCGGCGGCGCCGACGGGCTCGACGGGGTCGATGCGCTGATCGGCGCCGAGCACGGCCCGTACCCCGGCCTCGGCGAAGACCAGCGCGGCCCGCTCGTCGGGGTCCTCGGCGTCGACCGGGACGTAGGCGGCCCCGGCGGCGAGTACCGCGAGGATCGACGCGTACAGCTCGTTGGTGCCGGACGGCACGCGTACGCCGACCCGGTCGCCGAGGCCGATCCCGGCGGCCGCGAGGGCGCGCCGCCGGTGCTCGACCTCGGCGGCCAGGGCCCGGTAGGTCAGCCGGGCGGTGCCGTCGTCCAGGGCGAGCTCGTCGGGGTGCGCCCGTACGGAGGCGTCGAAGACGTCGACGAGGGTGCGCGGCGGGGCCGCCGGCCCGGCGCGGAACCGGGCGGACTTGCCGGGCTCCGGCTGCCCGGGACCGTCCCCGGGCGTCGCGCCGTCGTCGATCAGAGTGAGTTCACCGTGCTCGGGTGTGGCTGCCATCGGCCCTCACGTCTCGCACCCGGATACACCCGGGTTGTCGGTGTGGCCCGGGTTTGACCCGGGTTGCTCGGGTACAGCGCCAAACAGCCCGTCAGTTTAGTGGACCCGTGGGAAGGATCGGCGATTTCGCCGCGTCCCGACGGCCTGCGGGTGCGTTTTGTCGCCACCTGAGGTTCGCGGCGCAGAGGCGGCCGGACGGGCGGTGCTCAACAAGGGGGCGGGCGCCGGGTCGTACGGGGGCGCGGGGTTCGACGAGGCGTACCACGGGCGCCGGGAGATGCTCCCCGATCCGGCACCACGACCTGGACCGGCGTCCGCCGAGCTCAGCCCGAGTGCGTCACCCCGGGCGAGCCGGTTCCGGACGGGGATGAAACCGGTGCGCGGGTCCGTCGGGCGGACGTGCGCCCTGCTCCGGGCCCGCCCAGACTGGCAGGATGAGGCACACGCCTGCGGTCCTGCTCTGCACGGCCGGCCTGATCGGCGCAGCCCTTCCGGCCGGGACATCCGTCGCGCCGGCGGCTGCGGCGCCCCGGCCCTGCGTCGGCTCCCCCGCTCCCGCCCGCGGCGACGCACGCCGGGTCCTCGCCATCGCCGAGCAGGCCAAGCGGGAGTTCGGCCTGAACGCGGTGGTCCTGAAGGTGTCCTCCCGCGACCGGGAGGTGCTCACCGCGGCCCTCGGCGAGTCGATGACGGGGGTTCCGGCCGAGCCGTCGATGCAGTTCCGCACCGGCTCCGTGGGCATCGTCTACATGGCGACCGTCCTGCTGCAGCTGGTCGAGGAGGGCAAGGCCTCGCTCGACGACCCGGTGGCCCGCTGGGTGCCGGACGCGCCGCACGGCTCGAAGATCACACTGAGGATGCTCGGCAGCTCCACCTCGGGCCTCCACGACTACGTCACCGACCCGAAGTTCCTCGCGGAGCTGGAGGCGAAACCGTTCCGCGCATGGACACCGGCGGAGCTGGTCGGGTTCGCCGCAGCCCATCCGCTCCTGTACGAGCCGGGTACCAACTGGAGTTACTCGCACGCCAACTTCGTCCTCCTCGGCGCCGCACTCGAGAAGATCAGCGGTCAGCGCCTGGACCGGCTGCTCGCCGATCGCGTCTTCGGCCCGCTGGGGCTGAGCCGGACCGGCAACCAGTACACGCCGCAGATCCCGGCGCCCGTCCTGCACGCCTTCACCTCCGAGCGCGGCCGCTACGAGGAGTCGACCTTCTGGAACCCCTCGTGGACCACGGCTCCGGGCGCGGTCCTGGTCCAGGACATCTGCGACCTGGAACGGTCGGCCCGCGGCATCGGGACCGGCGAGCTGCTGTCCCCGAAGTACTTCCGGACCCAGCTCGATCCGGGCACGGTCGGCCTGGGCCACCCGACGGCCTCCTGCCCGGCCAGCGTCTGCCTCCTGACCAATACGCCGACCCGGCACTTCGGCTTCGGGGTCATCGTGGTCAACGGATGGATCACGACGAACCCGTCCTTCTCCGGCTACGCTGCCATTCAGGCCTATCTGCCGGCGCGGCAGCTGGCCATCGCGGTCAGTGTGACGCAGGGCCCCGAGAGCCCCGAGGGCAACTCGGCCCAGACCATCGCCGAGCGCATTGCCGCCGCCCTCGCCCCCGGGCACCCGCTCAAGGTCTCCTGACATAAGGATTTCCTTTCGCACCGGACTAAAGAGCACACAAACGGCTTTTGACTTTATGCTTGTATCCGGAGTTTCCAGGCGTGTTCTCATCGCTCTGCGTCTGCAGTACGCGACCATACGGACGCCGCAGGAAATACCGATACAGGAAGAAGGACGGACGTGTCCGGCAGCGAAAGCGAAAACCCGGTAATCCCCTCCCCGGTCCCCACGCAGACCCGGCCCATGACCAACCAGGACTGGTGGCCGAACCAGCTGGACCTCCAGGTCCTGCGCCAGAACTCGCCCCTCGCGGATCCGATGGGCGGGGACTTCGACTACGCGGAGGAGTTCAAGACCCTCGACGTCGACGCGCTGAAGCGGGACGTCTTTGAGGTGATGACGACGTCACAGGACTGGTGGCCGGCCGACTACGGCCACTACGGGCCGCTCTTCATCCGGATGAGCTGGCACGCCGCCGGCACGTACCGCATCGCCGACGGCCGGGGTGGAGGCGGTGCCGGCGCCCAGCGCTTCGCCCCCCTCAACAGCTGGCCGGACAACGCGAGCCTCGACAAGGCACGCCGGCTGCTCTGGCCGGTCAAGCAGAAGTACGGCCGGAAAATCTCCTGGGCCGACCTTCTGATCTTCGCCGGCAACTGCGCCCTGGAATCCATGGGGTTCAAGACGTTCGGATTCGGCTTCGGCAGAGAGGACATCTGGGAGCCCGAGGAAATCTTCTGGGGGCCCGAGGACACCTGGCTCGGAGATGAGCGCTACAGCGGCGACAGGGAACTCGCGGTTCCTTTCGGCGCCGTGCAGATGGGCCTGATCTACGTGAATCCGGAGGGGCCCAACGGCACCCCGGATCCGCTGGCGGCCGCCCGGGACGTCCGCGAGACGTTCGCGCGCATGGCCATGAACGACGAGGAGACGGTCGCGCTCATCGTCGGCGGCCACACCTTCGGCAAGTGCCACGGCGCGGTCGGCTCCCGCTACGTCGGCCCGGAGCCCGAGGGCGCCCCCGTGGAGCAGCAGGGCCTCGGCTGGCGGAACACCTACGGCACCGGCAAGGGCGCCGACACGCTCACCAGCGGACTGGAGGGCGCGTGGACCACCGAGCCGACGACATGGGACAACGGCTATCTGGACAACCTGTTCCGGTACGACTGGGAGCTGACGAAGAGCCCCGCCGGCGCCCACCAGTGGAAGCCGAAGGATCCCGAGGCGCAGGGCACCGTGCCCGATGCGCACGACCCGTCGAAGCGGCACGCCCCGATGATGCTGACGACGGACCTCGCGCTGAAGCTGGATCCGGTCTACCGGCCGATCGCGCAGCGCTTCCACGAGCACCCGGACGAGCTCGCGACGGCGTTCGCCAAGGCGTGGTACAAGCTGCTGCACCGCGACATGGGGCCCGCCGGGCGGTACCTCGGCCCGTGGGTTCCCGAGCCGCAGCTGTGGCAGGACCCCGTCCCCGAACGCGACCACGACCTGGTCACGGACCAGGACATCGCCGCCCTCAAGGAGCAGATCCTGGGCTCGGGCCTGCCCGTCTCCCATCTGGTCGCCACCGCTTGGGCGTCGGCGGCGAGCTTCCGCGGCACCGACAAGCGCGGCGGCGCCAACGGGGCGCGGATCCGGCTCGCGCCGCAAAAGGGCTGGGAGCCCAATGACACGCCCGAAGTGGCCGGGGTGCTCCAGGCCCTGGAGCGGATCCGGCAGGAGTTCAATGCCTCGCAGTCCGGCGGAACGCGGGTGTCGCTGGCCGACCTGATCGTCCTGGGCGGATGCGCGGGCGTCGAGCAGGCGGCGCGGAACGCCGGGCACGACATCACGGTCCCGTTCACGCCGGGACGCACGGACGCCTCGCAGGAGCAGACGGACGTGGAGTCGTTCGCCGTGCTGGAGCCCCGCGCGGACGGGTTCCGCAACTACGTGCGGGCGGGAGAGAAGCTGCCCCCGGAGACCCTGCTCCTGGACCGGGCCAGCCTGCTGACCCTGACCGCCCCCGAGATGACCGTGCTGATCGGCGGTATGCGGGCGCTGAACGCCAATGTCAAGCAGTCCCCGCGCGGCGTCTTCACCGACCGCCCCGAGACGTTGACCAACGACTTCTTCGTCAACCTGCTGGACATGGGCACGGAGTGGAAGCCGTCCGCCACGGTCGAGAACGAGTTCGAAGGCCGGGACCGGGCCACGGGCCGGGTCAAGTGGACCGCGACCGCCGTCGACCTCGTCTTCGGCTCCCACTCCCAGCTCCGGGCCATCGCGGAGGTCTACGCGTCCCAGGACGCGGGCGAGAAGTTCGTACGCGACTTCGTCGCCGCATGGGACAAGGTCATGAACCTCGACCGGTTCGACCTTGCCTGAGCCCCGGTGTCCGGGTCGGCCGGCCGGTCCCCCTGCCGACCGCCCCGGTGTCCGGGTCGGCCGGCCGGTCCCCCTGCCGACCCGGACCACCCGTACACCCGGCGCACGCCCGGCGTACGTCCCCGGCTCAGTCCTCGGGGAGGACGTTGCCGTCCTCGTCGAGCGGAAGGTGGATCCGTGCCGGGTCCTGGGTGTTGACGTCGGACCGGCGGGGCCCTTCGGGCCCGTCGGGCCCCCAGCGCAGCAGGCGGCGGGTGCGGGCGATCCGGTACACGGTGCCCTGGAACTCCAGCCGGTTCACGCGGCCGACCCGGAGCCTGTCGGCTGCCTCGGCGTACGCCGCCAGCTCCGCGGAGTGCCGGTCCTTCCGGGCGCCGTCGGCCGCCGCCCGGGTGCGGGCGTCGGCGTGCATGTCGGTGCCGACGGGGATGAGGCCGCGCATCCGCGGCCACGCCCACGTCAGCCCGAAGTCCAGGGACCTGCGGGCGGCCTGCGCCGTCGGGTGCGGGCCGCTGACCGGCTTCCACCCGTTCCCGGACTGCTCCACCACCGCGAACGTCGGGGGCAGGAGCAGGACGTCCGGGTGCGTCTCCACTGCCCGCCGCGAGTCGGCCCGCACGGCTTCGGGGAAGCGGCTGCCCGTGTAGTGCAGGGCGCGCAGGGCGAGCTGCTCGAGGGCCTGGGTGGGGGTGACCGGGGCGTCCGGGTCCAGGACCAGGCCGTCGTCGATCCGCGGCTCCGCGGCGTCGCGCGCCCAGTCCGGGACCGGGGGCTCCGGATCGGTCGGGCGCGGCTCCTCGATGCCGCTCGGGCCGGCTCCCGCGTATTCCTCGGCGCGCACGATGCGGTAGCGGGTGCCGGCGGCGACGAGTTCGTCGATCCGCTCGCTCTCCAGTCGGGCGACCGCCGCCAGGAGGTCGCGCCGCTCCGCCCTGTCCTTCGCCTCGTCCTTCGCGCGGAACCACAGCCGCGAGTTGAGGCCGTCGCGTGCCTGCTGCGGGCAGCCGTCCGCCACCGCGATCACCACCCGCCACCGCGGGCCGTCCCCGGGGCCCTGCGCCGCCACCCCGAACAGCGGTCCGCGCACGGCGACGTCGCCCGCACGCGCCGCGGCGTCGACGGCGTCGGCTTCCACTGCGGCTTCCACCGGCTCCACCGGTACGCGCACCACCATCGGCCGCGACCGGCCCGGTCCTGCATCCCCACGGTCCATGCCCCCATCCTGCCGACCGGAGCACGGCGCCGTGGCGGATTCGCCATTCCCGCCCCCTGCGGGGTACCGGCGGCCGGAGCGCGGCTACCGTGCCGCGGCGGCGTCGGCGCAGGCGGGGCACAGGCCCCGGTAGACCACGTCGGCCCGCGCGACGGTGAAGCCGAACCGTTCGGAGGCGGGCAGGTCCGCCAGCGGGTCCCCGGCGGGGTGGACGTCCCGGATCTCGCCGCAGCCGGAGCACACCAGGTGCTGGTGGGGGCGGCGCGCGTTCGGGTCGTAGCGTTTCGCGCGGCCGTCCGTGGCCACCTCGACCACCTCGCCGAGGGCGACGAGCTCGCCGAGGGTGTTGTAGACGGTCGCGCGGGACACCTCCGGCAGCCGGGCGGTGGCCCGGGCGAGCACCTCGTCCGCCGTGAGGTGGATGTGGTCGCCGTCCAGTACCTCCGCGACGACCCGACGCTGAGCCGTCATGCGCCAGCCGCGTCCGCGGAGCCGCTTCACCAGGTCGCTCATGCCCCACCAGCCTCAATGCGCCTCGTGCGACTAATGAATCCGTACAGATTTGGTTGCTGCATTGACTTGGACTTGGTCCATCGTAGGATCGGTTCCGGCGACAGCCAAGGGACAGAACGGCGCGGCGGCGAAGAGCGCGTGACGGTGTGCGGGCCCGCTCCCGAAGACGGGGAGCTCGCCGCCCGCCCGCTGCCCGCTGCGCCGCTCCGCCCCTCGCAGTTCCCGAGCACCGTGGTCCACCCAGTCCGGAAGGATTCCGAGGATTCCCATGCCTGAGAACGATGAAGCAATCGTCGTGGACGCGAAGACCGAAGGCGCCGGAGGCTGCCCGGTCGCGCACGAGCGGGCCCCGCACCCGACTCAGGGCGGCGGAAACCGCCAGTGGTGGCCGGAGCGGCTCAACCTGAAGATCCTCGCCAAGAACCCCGCGGTGGCCAATCCCCTCGGCGAGGGGTTCGACTACGCCGCGGCGTTCGAGACCCTGGACCTGCCGGCGGTGAAGCGGGACATCGCCGAGGTGCTGACCACCTCGCAGGACTGGTGGCCGGCCGACTTCGGCCACTACGGCCCGTTCATCATCCGGATGGCCTGGCACAGCGCGGGCACGTACCGGATCAGCGACGGCCGCGGCGGTGCCGGTGCCGGCCAGCAGCGCTTCGCCCCGCTGAACAGCTGGCCGGACAACGCCAACCTCGACAAGGCCCGCCGCCTGCTGTGGCCGGTCAAGAAGAAGTACGGCCAGAGCCTTTCCTGGGCCGACCTGATGATCCTCGCCGGCAACGTCGCCCTGGAGACGATGGGCTTCGAGACCTTCGGCTTCGGCGGCGGCCGTGCGGATGTCTGGGAACCCGACGAGGACGTCTACTGGGGCCCCGAGACCACCTGGCTCGACGACCGGCGCTACACCGGTGACCGGGAGCTGGAGAGCCCCCTCGGCGCGGTCCAGATGGGCCTGATCTACGTCAACCCGGAGGGCCCGAACGGCAACCCCGACCCGATCGCCGCGGCCCGCGACATCCGCGAAACGTTCCGCCGGATGGCGATGAACGACGAGGAGACCGTCGCCCTGATAGCCGGCGGCCACACCTTCGGCAAGACCCACGGCGCCGGCCCGGCGGACCACGTCGGCGCCGACCCCGAGGCCGCTCCGCTGGAGCAGCAGGGCCTCGGCTGGAGCAGCTCCTTCGGCACCGGCAAGGGCGGCGACACGATCACCAGCGGCCTCGAGGGCACCTGGACCAACACCCCCACCGCCTGGGACAACAGCTTCTTCGAGATCCTCTTCGGCTACGAGTGGGAGCTGTTCGAGAGCCCGGCCGGCGCGCAGCAGTGGCGGCCGAAGGAAGGAGCGGGGGCCGGCACCGTCCCCGATGCCCACGACGCGTCGAGGAGCCACGCCCCGACGATGCTGACGACCGACCTCTCGCTCCGCTTCGACCCGGTCTACGAGCCGATCTCGCGGCGCTTCCTGGAGGACCCCGACGCGTTCGCGGACGCCTTCGCCCGGGCCTGGTTCAAACTGACCCACCGCGACATGGGCCCGGTCGTGCGCTACCTCGGCCCCGAGGTCCCGTCCGAGACGCTGCTGTGGCAGGACCCGCTGCCCGAGCGCACGTACGAGCCCGTCGACGCCGGGGACATCGCGGACCTCAAGGCCCGGATCCTCGACTCCGGCCTCACCGTCTCCGAGCTGGTGTCCACCGCGTGGGCGGCGGCGTCGTCCTTCCGCGGCAGCGACAGGCGCGGCGGCGCCAACGGTGCGCGCATCCGGCTCCAGCCGCAGGCCGGCTGGGAGGTCAACGAGCCCGACCGGCTGACGGCGGCGCTGCGGACCCTGACCGGGATCCAGGAGTCCTTCAACGCCGGCCGGGCCGACGGCAGGCAGGTCTCGCTCGCCGACCTGATCGTCCTCGCCGGCAACGCGGGCGTCGAGGCGGCGGCCAAGGACGCGGGCTTCGAGGTGGCGGTCCCCTTCACCCCGGGCCGTGTGGACGCCTCGCAGGAGCAGACGGACGTGGAGTCCTTCGCCGCGCTCGAGCCGACCGCGGACGGCTTCCGCAACTACCTCGGCAAGGGCAACCGGCTGCCCGCCGAGTACCTGCTGCTCGACAGGGCGAACCTGCTCACGCTGAGCGCCCCCGAGCTGACCGTCCTCGTCGGCGGCCTGCGCGTCCTGGGCGCGAACCACCAGCAGACGCAGCTCGGCGTCTTCACGGCGACGCCCGGCGTCCTGACCAACGACTTCTTCGTCAACCTGCTCGACCTGGGCACGACGTGGAAGGCGACCACCGAGGACGCGCACACCTTCGAGGGCCGCGACGCCGCCACCGGCGAGCTCAAGTGGACCGGCAGCCGGGCCGACCTCGTCTTCGGGTCGAACTCCGAGCTGCGCGCGCTCGCGGAGGTCTACGCGAGCGACGACGCGAAGCGGAAGTTCGTGGACGACTTCGTCGCGGCATGGACCAAGGTGATGGACCTGGACCGCTTCGACCTCGTCTGACGACGGCGTCCGGGCCGGACACCCCGAGGGGACTCTGCGTGGCGAGCCGCCACCGGGGGTGTCCGGCGTCCCGCCTGGGAGGGGAACGCCCCCGGCGCGGGTAGGTAGGGGGTACGGAGGACCGTGCCATGAACCGGACCGACTGGCTGCTCACCCCGCCCGAGCGCGGCAACCCCGCCACGCGACTCGACCGCCGCCGTCCCGGGGGCGCAGCCTGGTCGGAGGGGAACGACGTACGGCCCGTGGTGCACGGCGCCGCGTACTTCGCGGAGCTGCTCGAGCGGATCGACGCCCAGCGGGCCGGCGACCTGCTCCTGTTCACCGACTGGCGGGGCGACCCCGACGAGCGCCTCGCCCGGCACCACCCCGGCCGGGACGGCTCCGACCGCCGCGGCACCGAGATCGGCACCGTCCTGGCCCGCGCCGCCGAGCGCGGCGTCATCGTCAAGGGCCTGCTCTGGCGCTCCCACCTCGACAGCCTGCACTTCGCCCAGGCCGAGAACCTGCACCTCGGCGCGGAGATCGAGGAAGCCGGCGGCGAATGCCTCCTCGACATGCGGGTGCGCCCCGGCGGCTCGCACCACCAGAAGATGGCCGTCCTGCGCCACCCCGGCCGCCCCCGGCTCGACATCGCCTACGTCGGCGGCATCGACCTGTGCCACAACCGCAACGACGACCGCAGCCACCTCGGGGATCCCCAGTCCACGGCGATGGCCGAGGCGTACGGACCGCACCCGCCCTGGCACGACCTCCAGCTCGCCCTCCGCGGGCCGGTGGTCGGCGACATCGAGGCCGTCTTCCGCGAGCGCTGGCAGGACCCCGCACCGCTCACCCGCAGCCCGGTCACCCGCCTCAGGGAGCTCCTGCACCACGAGGACACCGACGCGGACCCCCTTCCACCGCAGGCCTCCGACCCCGAACCCTGCGGCACCCACACCGTCCAGGTGCTGCGCACCTACCCGAACCGCCTGCTGCGCGGTTACCCCTTCGCCCCCGACGGCGAGCGCAGCATCGCCCGCGGCTACCTCAAAGCCCTGCGCCGGGCCCGTGCCCTGATCTACCTGGAGGACCAGTACCTGTGGTCGCCGCGGGTCGTGGCCTGCTTCGCCCACGCGCTGCGCGTCAACCCGGGGCTGCGGCTGATCGCCGTCATCCCCTCGCTCCCGGAGCAGGACGGCCGGCTGACCCTCCCCATGAACCTGATCGGGCGGATCAACGCCCTGGACCGGCTGCGCAAGGCGGGCGGCCCCCGGGTCGCCGTCTACGGACTGGAGAACCACGCCGGCACGCCGGTCTACGTGCACGCCAAGGTGTGCGTCATCGACGACGTGTGGGCCTCCGTCGGCTCCGACAACATCAACCTCCGCTCGTGGACCCACGACTCGGAACTCAGCTGCGTCGTCCTGGACGACACCCCCGACCCGCGCCCGCCCGGCGACCCGGGCGGCCTCGGCGACGGCGCGCGCGGCTTCGCCCGCCGGCTCCGCCTGGAACTCTCCCGCGAACACCTCGACCTCGATCCGGCGCCGGATGCGTCCGGCGGACCGCACCCCACCGACGGCGGCGACGACGCCGACGACGCCTTGTGCGGCCCGGTCGCCGCCTTCCACGCCTTCGCCGTGGCCGCCGCCGACCTGGACGCCTGGTACGCCGACGGCTGCCGCGGACCCCGCCCGCCCGGCCGGCTCCGCAGCTACCGGTCGCCGGACCTGGCCGCCACCGCGCGAGTCCTCGCCGCTCCCCTGCACCATCTCCTCGTGGACCCGGACGGCCGCCCGCTCCGGCTCCGCCGCCGCAACGCGTTCTGATCCCCGTCCACCGGTCAGGTCACAGTCCGCACCCCTTCTGGCCCCGCGCTGCGTGTGTCACCCTGGCACAGCGAATCGGGTCACCCATATGCCCTACGGCCCGGCAAACCGACAGGAAACGCACACGCCCATGCCCCTGCCCTTCCTGCCCCGCGCCGTACCCGCCGTGGTGGCCGGCGCCGCAACCATCCTGCTGGCGGCCTGCACGCCCGAAGCCGCCGCGCGTACGGCACCCCCCGCCGTGACGACAGCAGCCGCATCCACCGCCACAGCCGCAAGCGCTTCGATCCCGGCGCCGCAGCCGCCCGCATCGGCGACGGCGACGGCCTCGACACGGACCCGGCCCTCCGAGCTGTCGATCCCGTCGATAGGCGTCGCCGGCCTGCGCGTGGAGCCGTACGAGGGCACCACGGACGACGCACCCGGGACCCGCATCCAGGACCGCGGCATCGCGGCGAGCCCGTACGGAGACCGGGGCGGCGTCGGTCCCGGCCAGGTCGGGAACTTCCTGGTCACGGCGCACCGCCTGGCGGCCGGCGGGCCCCTGCGCAACCTGCCGTCGGTGCAGGAGGGCGACACGGTCCTCGTGACCGCGGGTGACGTCGTGTACACGTACGAGATCGTCGCGACCCGCTCGACGTCCTTCCGGTCGGAGCGCTCGCTGGACGAGCAGCGCGCGGCGGTGCCCGGGGCTCCCGGCCGGACCCCCACCCAGGCCATGATCACGATTTCCACCTGTGCCACGCCGGAGGACCACGCCGCGGGCAACTTCTGGAGCGATGCACACGGCAACCCCGAGCACCGCATCGACAAGACAGGCGTGCTGCGCAAGACGTCGCCCGCAGCTGCGGGCGCGCCGGGCTGATCGACCCGGCAGGACCGACAGGCCAAGGCGGGAACCACAGGGCCCCGAGCGAGACGGCGAGCGCACCGGGCTGACCGTAAGGCTCCAGCTCGAGGACCGCCTCCACTGGGCCGCCCCGGCCGTCGATGGCCTTGTGCCCGTATACCGTGCGGAAGAAGTCCCAGGTCACGCCAAGGGTGTCGTTTAGGCACCGTCCACCAGCGCGTCACCGCTCGGCGCTCCTCCCTCCTCGCGCACCAACGCCGGGCTGTCGGAGTCGTTCCGGCCGTCGAAGATCTTGCGAACCGGACGTACAGATGCACTCTCGGTCGTGATCGCCATGCTGGCAGGAGGCCCCGCCGCCACCCCACGACCGGCGGCCGATCAGTCAGGTCGGTCGTCGGTCGGGTGCGACTGCGGCGCCGTCCGCCGAGGGGACGACGCCGCGGTCGCTTCCGGTACCCGGAGCCGGGCGGGCTCAGGACCGGGCGGGGACGTGGCTGCCCGCCGCATCGTCGGACTCGACCTCGGTGTGGGTGCGGTCAGGGGGGCCGCAGGGGGCGGTGATGCACTGCCACTGCCCCTTCTTGGACACCTTCACACCGGTGTCCTTGGAGGAGCCGCCCTTGCCGGGGCGGTCGTCGCCCCACTTGCCTTCGCCCTTCTCGCCCGTACCGCCCTTGTCCGGCTGGTCCTGGTGGGGGACGATCCGGATGGCGTCGTCGGGCTCGCCGAGGAACAGCAGCGTGGACTTGTTGCCGTCACTGATGTCATCGCTGCCCACGGTGACCGTGTGCGGAGCAGCGGGGGTGGCGGCGAACGCGGTACCCGGCACCAGCACACCACCCGCGGCTATCGCGGTCGAGGCGGCAAACAGGGCGAGACGTTTCGTTCGAAAGGGGTGGGTCATGGTCTTCTCCTCTGCTGAGAGAGTCGGACGGGGTACTTCCAGTACGCCCCGGGACGCGCGCCGGGTCATGCCCCTGCAAGTCGTGGCTTGACAGACGGCGGCAGTGGTGCGGAGCACCCGGGGGGCGGGGGAGAGTGCGCCGCCGGACACCGCCGGACACCCGGCCGGCGGCAGCAGCGCCCTCGGCCCACCCGGCTGCCGCAGCTTCCGGGCACGACGGGCGGTCCGGCGGACGTGCCGTGCGGGAAGGCCGTAGGGTCGGGGGGTGACGAGGAACGCGAACGCGAGTGCGAGCCAGCCGCTGTACGGGTGCATGGGACTGGGCGGCACCTGGGGGCCCGAGCCCTACGGCCCCGCGGACATTGCGGCGGCGGAGGCGGCGGTCACCGCGGCCCTGGAGATCGGGATCACCGCCTTCGACCACGCCGACATCTACCGCCACGGCAAGTCCGAGGCGGTCTTCGGTGAGCTCCTGGCCCGCGACGCCGGGCTGCGCGCCCGGATCACGATCCAGACCAAGTGCGGGATCCGCCTGGCGGACGGCGAGCGCCCCGGCATCTACGACCTGCGCGGCAAGACGGTGCTGCGGCGGGTGGAGGAGAGCCTGACCCGGCTGCGTACCGACGTGATCGACGTCCTGCTGCTGCACCGGCCGGACCCGCTCGCGGACCCCGGCGACCTCGCCGAGGCCCTGGCCTCCCTGCACGCCCAGGGCATGGTGCGCCGGTTCGGGGTCTCCAACATGGGCGCGGCGCAGATCGCGGCGCTCCAGGCACGGCTGGACCTGCCGCTCGTCGTCAACCAGCTGGAGATGAGCCTGCACCGGCGCGACTGGGTCGAGGCCGGCGTCCTGCTGAACACCCCCGCGGCGGCAGCCAACGGCTTCCCCTTCGGGACCCTCGAGCACTGCCGCGACCACGGCATCCAGCTGCAGGCCTGGGGCGCGCTGGCGCAGGGCCGGTTCACCGGGCGGCAGGAGACCCGGCAGGAGCAGGCGACCGCGGAGCTGCTGGCAACGCTGGCCGAACGCAAGCAGGTGACCCCGGAGACGATGCTGCTGTGGTGGCTCCAGCGGCACCCGGCCGGGATCGCGCCGGTGATCGGCACCTCCGACCCGGCGCGGATCCGGGCCTGCCGACAGGCGGTCGGCCGACTGCCGGAACTGGACCACGAGGAGTGGTACTCCCTCTGGCTCGCCGCCCGCGGCACACCGCTGCCCTGAGCGGCCTCGCGGGTCCGGTCTGACGGCCCTTCACGGCGGCGGGTGGCGTCGTATTTCGGCCGGACGCGTCCGCGGGGGCGCGGATCACCGGCCCGCACGCTACCCTCCGCCCCATGATTGGCATGGACATGCTACGGCTGCGAAGAAGCGGCCGTTACCGGTACCCCCTGGTGTGCCTCCTCCTGCTGGCACTCCTCGGCACGGCGACCGCCGCGACCGCCGCCACCCCGGCCCTCGCCCCCGCGACCGCCACCGCGCCCGTCACCGCCGCCGGCTCCGGCTCCTCGGGCACGCGGGCGGCCGAGGCCGCGTTCGCCCGCTGGGGCGAGCGCCGCCTCGACGAGCTCGCCTTCCTGACCACCCACAACGCCTTCACCAACTACGAGGACTCCCGCTGGAGTTCGGTGAACCAGTCCGAGTCGGTGCGCCACCAGCTCGACAACGGCGTGCGCGGCCTCAGCCTGGACACGCACTGGTACGAGCGCAGCACCTGGCTGTGCATCATCAGCTTCGGCAGCGACTGCTACCCCAGCGACGTGTACCTGTGCCACGGCGACTGCAAGACGTTCGCCGGTGCCACGTACGCCCTGCCGCGCCAGTCCTTCCACGGCACGATGCAGACCGTGGTGGACTTCCTTGCCGCCCATCCCCAGGAGGTCGTGACCGTCTTCCTCGAGGACTACGTCAGCCCCGAGCAGCTCCAGCAGTCCCTCGGCAGGGTACGGGGCCTGCCCGAGCTGCTGTTCCGGCCCGACGAGTGGGGCGTACGGCAGCACGGCTGGCCGAAGGCCGCCGACATGGTCACCGCCGGCAAGCGCCTGCTGATCTTCTCCGACCGGTCCGACCGTGAGCACCTGGGCGTCATGTACGACAAGTCCTGGACGGTCAGCAACTACTGGAGCCTCGGGGACATGGGCAACGACCTGGCGTGCGTCAGCCGCTGGGCCGACGTGCCCCTGGACCGCCGGGAACCCGGATTCCGGCGGCTGTTCACCATGAGCCACCACCGCAACGTGCCCACCGTCCTCACGGCCGCCCTGGACAACGGAAGCAAGCTGCGGAACCGCATCGCCGAGCAGTGCCGGCAGGCGACCGGGGGCCGCACCCCGAACTTCGTGTCCGTCGACTTCCACCGTCTCTCGGACGGCAGCGGCCACACGCCCGCCTCGATCACCGCGGAACTCAACGCGGTCCCCTGAGGCACGGCCGCGGCGGGTGTGCGGCAGTTCAGGAACATGACCACCACGTTCCCGCTCGGCTCCGCGCGCCGGGCGGCCGGCAGCGGGGCGGCGGCATCATGGGAGCGTGAACGGGTTCCCGAGGGCAGGTGGCGGGAGTGGCGTCCCGGGGGTGCTGGACGTGGCCCCTACGCCGCGGAGCGCCGTGGTGTGGCTTCCGCCGGACGAGCTGTGGCCGCCCATCCAGCGCATCCGGATCGTGCACGACCCCCAGATCCGGCGGTGGCCGCCGCACGTGAACCTGGTCTTCGGCTTCGTCCCGGAGTCCGAGTTCCCGGTGGCGGCGCCCCTGCTGGCCGCCGCGGCCGCCGCATCCGAGCCCTTCGACATCAGCCTCGGCGGGGTGCGCTTCTTCCGCCACCGCGCGTACTCGACCGTGTGGCTCGACCCCGCCGCGGCCGGAGCGGCGCCATGGACCGCCCTCCAGCGGGACCTGGTCGAGCCGTTCCCCCGCTGCGGCGGCCGCTTCCCGCGTTTCACGCCCCACCTGTCGCTCGGGCGTACGCACGACCCCCGGCGCCTGGCCGCGGACTGCGCGGCCCGTCTGGGCAGCACGGCCGCACGGGTTGAGCAGGTGGTACTGCTCTCCCGCCGCGGCGAGGGGCCCATGCGGCCCCGCATCGCGGTCTCCCTCGGCACGGGCGCCGTGCACTGGTACGCGGAGGCGGGCGGGTGACCGTGCCCCGAGCCCGGGTGGGGGCGCCCGGGCTCGGGGTTCGCCTGCCGGCGTCCGCCTACTTGAAGGTGACGTCCGAGCAGGAGTAGAAGGCCTCCTCGCTCTGGAAGGAGCCGTCGGGTCGCTTCAGCCCGTGCCAGATCGTGTAGATCAGGTGCTTGCCCTTCTTCTCCGGGAGCACCGCCTTGAACGTGAAGGCCTTGGATCCGAGGAAGCCCGAGGGCGCAGCGGTGGCCGCCGTGTTGTCCGCGCTGAGGAACGGGGTGTCCTCCAGGTCCGACCACTTCAGCGGCTTCTTGGGGTCGTAGCCGTCCTTGGTGACGTACATCTCCATGCGGTACGGGTTGTGCAGCGCGCTGATGTCGTAGCGCAGGTCGTACTCGGCGCCGCCGGGCAGCGCGGTGGAGGGGAAATCGTCCCGCGCCAGGTCCAGGCCGGAGAACTGCGCGTTCCCGGCGCTGCACAGCTTGCCGTCCGGGATGCGGGCCCGGTGCTGCGGGGAGGAGGTGGGGGTGCTGTGGTCGATGGCCCGGCCCTGGACGATCGACTTCCAGTCGCCCGGGATGCCGGGGCTCTGGGCGAGGGCCAGGCGGCAGGCCTCGCTCGCCTTCGGGTTCTTCGTGCAGGCCGCGCTGCGGCTCACCGGGTCGGCGGTGGCGCCGTGGGCCGAGGCGGGTGCGGACCCGAGGGTGGACACGGCGAGGGGCAGGACGACGAGCGCGGTGAGGCGCAGCGCGGCGGTGCGGCGGGCCCCGGCGGGGGCGGGGGTGGGGGCGGTACGGGTCGTACTCATGAGGGGACGCTCCTGGTCACGGGGTCGGTCGGGCGTGCGCGGTGGGGGCGGGCGGGCGGTCAGCTGCCGGTCTTCACGGTCAGCTCGCGGGAGAAGGCGCCCCACTTGCCGTCGCCGAGCCGTGCCCGGATCTTCACGGTGTACGTCGTCCCGGGGTGGGCGCCGACGAGCACCTCGCGGGAGGCCTTCCCCGTGGGCACGGGCAGCACCGGGTCGGCGGTGCCCCACATGAAGGTCTGGGCGGGCTTGCCGTTCAGGTAGACCTGGTAGGTGGTGATCTGGCCGACGCCCTGCGGAACGGACCATGCGAGGTTCAGGTAGTGCTGGGTGACGCCGCCGTCCTTCTTCGTGGCGGTGGTGGCGGCGAAGTCGCCGGGGGCTGCGGTGCCGGTGTTCCCGTCGGGTGCTGCGGCCGTCGTCACCTGCGCCTCGCGGGTGGGGTCGGACTCCTTGCCGGAGGCGTCGACGGCGGTGACCTTGAAGCGGTAGGCGGTGCTCGGGGTCAGGCCGGAGACGGCGGCCGAGGTGGCCTTGCCGTCCGCCTCCTGGAGCCGCGTGCCGTTGCGGTAGATGCGGTAGCCGGTGACGGCGACGTCGTCGGTCGCGGCGTGCCAGCGCAGGGAGGCCTGGTACGGACCCGAGGCGGTCGCCTCCAGGTCCGCGGGGATGACCGGCTTCGCCTTGTCCTGGCCGGGTGCCGCGTGCGTGGTGAGCACGATGTCCTTGCTGAAGGCCGTGGTGCGGCCGTCCGCGCGGACGGCGCGGACCTTGAACGTGTAGCGGGTAGCGGGGGCCAGCCGCTCGATGTCCGTCATCGTGTCCTTGACGGTCTTGACCTGCTTGCCGTCCTGGAAGACCTCGTAGCGGTCGACCCCGGCTCCGCCGGCCGGCGGCTTCCACATCAGGTGGACGGCGGTGTGGTCCTTGACGAAGGAGCCGCTGTCGGCGGGGACGGCGGTGCTGGTGCCGTTGCCGTTGTCCGACGCGCTGCCCACCCGGCATCCGGTGATCTTGGGGATGCCCTTGCCGGCGGGGTTGATGCCGACCTTGACCGCCCGGTTGCCCCCGGCGGCGACGTCGGCGCGGTCGCCGATCGGCTTGACGGTGACGTGCTTGCCGTCCTGGCGCAGTTCGTACGCCCAGGGGTTGTCGATGGTGACCTGCCCCTGCGACACGTCGAACTCGGCGGTCCAGTCCCGTACGGGCCGGTCCCCCTTGTTGGCGAGGGAGACCTCGGCGGAGGCCCACCACACGGTGGACTGGTCCGCGACGCGGCAGGCGGCGCTGAGGCCGTCCTCCTCTCCGGCATTGGCGGCCACGGGGACGACGACGGAGCCGACCCCGACGACCACGGCCGCGCAGGCCAGGGCAATTCGCTTTCGGGACATCAGAAACCTCTTGGTAGAGCCGGTCCGCCGGTGCGGCGGCGGCGTCGGAAGTGCCTCGGTCAACTCCCGTGACCCTAAGGGCGAATTGAGCCGCGAAGAGGCCGCTGAGCAGCCATGGGCCCTCTGTTATCCGTCCCTTAAGGTCCGGATAGGACGCCCTTGACCCCGTGCCCGCACATGTCGACCCTGCGGGCACAATGCGTCACGCTCCGTCCCCTACCCGGTGCCGCACGGCGTTCAATGCGCCGGGCGATTCTCCATTGGAAAATGCATGGAGAGTCACACGGCATGCACGCTGGGCTATTCGGCTATTTGACGGGGCATCTAATGAGGAACCACACACCGTCAAGTTCGCGTAAAGTCCGCGCACCGCCAAACCGCCGAGATGGACTGGACCAGCACGGCACAACCGTCCAAGTCGCTTGAAACAGCAATGAGTTGACGTACCGTCAATTCGGCTTCGGTGATGGTTGAACGGGCGACATCTTTGCGCGTAGAGCAACCTCGTTCAAATCGCCCTTTCTCTCTGGCAGGATTCCCGGCACCCCATCCAATCGAGGAAAGCAGTGCCGATATGCCCGGCCACGCAGCACGGCCGGGCAGCGGCACGTCAGCCGTGCAGCGCCGACCGCAGCGGCCTGCACAGACGGGCGGCCCCAGGGCCGTCCCGCGGGCTGCCCCCCTCTCGGTTCAAGGAGCACGATGCACAAACGTCGCATGTCCCGCCGCAAGAAGGCGCTGATAGCCGCGGTCACCGCGGCGCTCTCCAGCGGCCTGCTGTTCGGCTTCGGCGCCCTCGCGCAGGCCGACACGGTCAGCGGCACCGTCTACGGCGGGCAGGGCAACTACCGGACGGTCAACCAACGGGCCCAGCCGTCCCTCTCGGCCCAGATCAAGGGCTCCTCGAAGGTCGGCGACCGGATCCAGATGTCCTGCCGCACCACCGGGGACACCGTGGAGAACAACACCCGGTGGATCTACACCGGCTCCTACTACATCGCCGACGCGTTCATCCGCGAGAACACCACCGGCCTGCCCGTCTGCGGCTCGACCCCGAACCCGAAGCCCACCCGGCCCAACCCCGGTCCGACGACGGCGAAGTCCCTGGGCATCGACATGCAGAAGCAGGTCAGGACGCAGTGGTGCTGGGACGCCTCGGGCGTGACCATCGCCAAGTACTGGGGCCGCAACGTCACCCAGGAGCGGTTCTGCCAACTCGCCGCCCAGGGCACGTGGGTGAACTGCAACAACCAGCCGGCGACGCTGGAGGACATGGCCAACGGCCTGGCCAAGCTGGGGCTGGGCAACAGCGGCCGCAGCCTGTACCGCAACGCCTCGTTCAACGAGTCGGCCGCCGAGATCGCCGCGGGCCGGCCGTTCGCGGTCCGGTTCGGCTGGCGCAGCGGCGGCGGCCACATGAACGTCATCTACGGCTACGACAGCGCCACCAACATGATCGCGGTCGGCGACCCGTGGCAGACCACCCAGACGTACACCTGGTGGAACTACTCCACCTACGTGAACAACAACTCCTTCCAGTGGACCCACTCCCGGGTCGGCATCCAGGGCTGACGAGAGGACCCGACCATGCACACCATGCACACCATGCGGCGCATCCGGCGCACAGCGGTCCGGGCTGCCGTCCTGGCCACCACCGCGCTCGCCGCCACCCTGTGCGGGAACGTTTCCGCACAGGGCGCGGAGGGCGACGGGATCGCAGGCTACCCGTCCGCCCAGCAGACCCTCCGCAGCGACCAGGTCCGGGACACCGTCTCCCGCTTCCTGGTGCAGACCCGGCAGGCCGGCGGTCCCGCCGCCGCGGACGGCGGCGCCCAGGGCGCCCCCGGCAGCGCAGCCGCCGCTCCCGCCGCGCCGCCCCGGTTCGACCTCAAGGACCCGGTGCCGATGTTCGAGGTCAGCCCCGAGTTCGTGGCAGGCAAGGGCCAGACCAGCCCGCAGACCGCGCTGCGGCTCTCCTACCTGGCCTCCCGGGTGAACGCCTCCGACGGCCGCCCGGCCTCCGTACTGCTCACGCCTCAGGGAAGTCCTTCCTCGACGGGCAGCAGCCCGCAGAACCCCGGCGCCGAGGGCTGGCAGCTGGCCGGCATCCGGGACGGGGACAAGGACCTCAGCCTGGCCGAACGCGGCACCCCGCAGGCCCGCGTCTTCACCGAGCCGCAGATCCACGCCTGGTACCGGCTCACCGCCGAAGGCATGGTCGAGCCGCTCAACGAGGAGGCGAACACCGGTCTCGGCGGCAAGCGCCCCATCACCCTCGCCGCCTACCAGAAGCTGGTGTCCGCCCGGTACGGCGACAAGCTGCCCGGCTCCGAGTACGACCGCAAGGGCCTGGCCGGCGGCTACGCCAACCTCACGCAGGACCAGCCGGCCCAGACCGCGGCCACCGCGTCCGAGCGACCGGCGGACGGGGCGTCTTGGCAGCCGGTCGCCGTCACCGGGGCGGCCGCCCTGGCGGCGCTCGGCGGTGCGGCGGTCCACGCACACCGCCGGCGGACGGCCTCCCCGCGCTGACCCGTCCGCGTAAACCGAGCGGGGGGGGGGGGGGGGGAGGGGGGGGGGGGGGGGGGGGGGGGGGTGGGTGGTGGGGGGGGGGGGGGGGGGCACCCTCCACGTCGTGGTAGGGTTGGGCGACCCGGAGAGCGTCGTG
>NZ_JBWKDK010000067.1:0-31864 GCF_056436005.1 Streptomyces sp. NPDC043854 | reverse complement strand
CGTGCTGGCCGCCTCCGCCCACGACAACGCCGCCGGCACCGCCCTGCTCGACCAGGCCGCCGAGCGGTGCGGGATGCGTCTGGAGAAGGCCCTGGTGGAGCGGCCGCATTCCACCGGGGTGGAGTCCACGATCCACACGTCGTCACTCCACAGCGTGGTGTCGGTGGCCAGCACCCGGGTGGTGTGGCGGATCAGCGATGCCGCCGCCCGCAGAGGCTTGTTGTAGCCCGGCTGCTGAGGCAGATAGGGGAACAGATGGCGCAGGTGGGTGCGGGTGTGGCGCAGCCAGCGGGCCTCACTGGTGAAGCCGAGCAGGGCCTGCATCACCGCCAGGGTGACCAGTTCGGCGTCGCTCAGCTTGGGCGCTATGCCCACCCTCGGCCGCCACGGGGCCAAGTGCGGAGCCGCTTTCAGCAGATCGTCGATTCTCACGTGGAGTGCGGTCGCGAGGGTGTCCAGGTTGTTCGTCACACAACGATCTTGGACACCCTCGTTCGCGTCTCTAGGGGCACCCCTTGCGTCGGGCACGCTTCGTAACTGCCTGCGGTGGGAGCCGTAACCGCCGTAGGGGGTGGGCCATAACCCTCGCCGGGCAGACCGTCACTGATGCGGGATGGGGATGCCCGCCGCGCGAAGGTGCGCCTCGACCAGTCCGTTCAGCCGCGCGATGGACGGCGCCTCGTCCTCCCGGTGGTGGTTGACCACTCCGTACCGGGAGGCCGCGTCGGGCCGGTGCTGTCGCACGGGCGGCATCGTCAGCAGCGCGCGGTCGGCCAGCAGGTTGGCGGCCATCGCGGAGGCCAGCTCCTCGATCCGCGGGTCGTCGGGATCCCAGGACCTCGCCTCCCAGCCGCGCTTGGTCAGCTCGACGAACTCCGGGTCGCCCAGCCGGTGTTCCAGGTGGGCCAGGAAGGGGTCGAAGACCTCGGGAGCGAGCGCCCGCGACAGCACCAGGGCCTCCCGCTGGATGGTGACGTAGTCGGGGCTGAAGTCGAGCTCGGCGAGTCGCTCCAGGACCGCGCAGGCCCGGTCCGGCAGCAGGGCGCGGTCGCCGTGGGCGAGCCGGTGCAGGGTGTCGCGGCGGGCGGTCAGCTCCTCGATCTGGGCGGTGAGGCGGCCGTGGACGTCGTCCAGGGCGGCGGCGAACCGCTCGGGCTCGGCGTCGACCAGCTCGCCGACCTCGGCCAGCGGCACGCCCGCCCCGGCCAGGGCCCTGACCTGGACGAGGCGCAGCAGGTCGGCCGATCCGTAGCGCCGGTAGCCGGAGTGGTCCCGCTCCGGCTCGGCGACCAGGCCGAGCCGGTGGTAGTGCCGCACCGTCTTGACGGTGATTCCGACGAAAGCCGCCGCCTGACCGATCGTGAGCCCGTCCTTCATGCGGCGAGCCTACCTAGCGCACACATGTGGGCCTTGACCCTGACCTTGGGTCAGGGTCCACGCTCATCTCACACCCGCTGACGCGAGATGAGGAATCACCATGAGTGAGCAGAACACCGCCGCGCAGGACCGCCCCGAGCTGCGGAAGGCCATGCAGGAGATCGTCGACGCCGGCTTCGCCGGGGTGCAGCTGCGCCTACACGACGAGCGCGGCGAGTGGGTCGGAAGCGCCGGCGTGAGCGAGCTGGGCCGGACCGCGAAGCCGCCGACCGACGGGCACTTCCGGGTCGGCAGCGTCACCAAGACCTTCGTCGCGACCATCGTGCTGCAGCTCGTTGACGAGGGCAGGCTCGGCCTCGACGCCCCGGTGGCCGACCACCTGTCCGAGTTCGGGCTCGACCCGCGGATCACCGTACGGATGCTGCTGCAGCACACCAGCGGCCTGTTCAACTTCACCGGCGAGTTCGCCGCCGACGGGACGGTCGAGCCCGGTGTCGTCGCCGGCTTCGGCAAGGAGTGGGTCGACCTGCAGTTCGCGACGTACCGGCCGGAGGAGCTGGTGCGGGGCGCACTGGCCAAGCCCGCTCGGTTCGAGCCGGGGACGGCCTGGAGCTACTCCAACACCAACTACGTCCTGGCCAGGCTGCTGATCGAGAAGGTCACCGGACGTCCCCTGCCCGAGGAGACGCACCGGCGGATCCTGGGCCCGCTCGGGCTGACGGGCACCGTACTGCCGGAGACCGACGACACGATCCCCGAGCCGCACGCCCACGGCTACTTCGGCTACGAGGACGGCGGCCAGTGGAAGGTGGCCGACACCACCCGCTTCAACCCGTCCTGGATCTCCGCCGCCGGCGACATGATCTCGACCAGCCGGGACCTCCACACGTTCTTCTCCGCGCTAAACGGCGGCAGGCTCATCCCGTCGAGCCTGCTGGCCGAGATGCGCGTCCCGGACCCCACGATCGGCTACGGCCTGGGCGTGTTCGTGGAGGAACTGGAGGGCGGCGGCACCGTACTCCACCACAACGGAGGGTTCTGGGGCTGGGGCGCGCTGATGTACAGCACGCCCGACGGCACCAAGACCCTGACCGGCTCGCTGACCGGCGGGGACGTCCAAATGGACCTGCCCACGATGGCCGGGACCTTCGAGAAGGTGAAGAAGACGCTGGTCAAGGCGGTCTTCACCGACTAGGAAGGGCCACTCCTAGCTCCTCCTCGGCGGCAGGCAGTCCTTCTTCGGGGGATTGCCCTCCGGCCAGGCGATCTGGACGAAGCGCTGCGAGCCGTCCTGGGCCAGCTCCACGATCGGGACCGCCTTGTTGAACGGGTTGCCGAAGTTGTCCAGGCAGATCCAGCCGCTCGCGCCGTCGACCCGCAGGGAGCCCTTCACCTGCGGCCACTGCGTGCCCACGTCCGCGAGCTCCGGGTACTGGGCGCCCCTCCGCGCGGGAACTCCAAGACCGCTTCGGGATCGCCAACTCGACCGCACAGAATGCGGTGCGCGTACTCAAGCGCGAGGGTCTGGTCTACGCGGTCAAGGGCAGGGGCGTGTTCATCCGCCGCTCCGCACGGCAGGACGAGCCCCACCTTGGTGAGACGGGCATTCAGCACAGCCTGGACTTCACGCGCGACCGCGAACAGATGAAGAACTCGCCGCAGACCTCGCCGCCGCCGAGCAACGCCTCGCGCGCGCCGCCGACGCCTACACCGCGGCTGGTGCCCAGCTCGACGTCCTCACCCGCGAGGCCCTGCGCCGCGGCATACCCGTGCCAGCCACAGCTCGATCGTGCCCGGAACCTCGCTTCGGGGTCTGACCCGAGAGCAGCCGATTCTCGGTTCCTGCCCCGGGGAGGCCCCGGACGGTGAACGATGGTGATCGTGATGCAAGGGGACGTCGAAGCCAGGCTGCCGCTCAACCGCGCGGAGGCCTTCACGGCCTCGGAGGCTGCCGTCCGGTGGTGGGGAGCCGATGTGCCGGAGGACCCAGGAGCGGGTGAGCTGGCGCAGCTACTGGACGACATCGTTGAACGTCAGCGCGGGGAGCGAAACAGCGACCAGTCGCAGTCAGCCGCCATGCTCTTGGCTCAGGCGGCCGAGGCCTTGCGGGCAGTGGCCCGGCTCGGCAACCTCCTGCCAGCGATCTCGTTGTGGCACCTGAGGACCGCGCTCCGCCAGGAAGCCGCCGCCCGCGCCCAACTCGCCGAGCAGAGCGATCCCCAGCCGGTCGCGTCCTCCCGGTAGCCCGCGTCCCGCACCGCCGACCGGCGGTGCGGCGTGGCGCATCTATGGCGCCGACCTCACTGGATAGGGTGGCGCCCTGCGGCATCGGTCTGCTGCTCCTCACGCGAACCTCGGCCCACTGGTTCAAGGCGGAGGCGAAGAAGCTCGGCTTCGATCAGCGCCATCTCACCGACGCACCACCGCACACCAGTGCCTGTTCCTCACGCTCCGCGGGCCGACGGAGCGGAGCGAAAGGTACCCGCCATGCCGGACACCCAGATCAGCAGCCGCGCCCGGACCTACGCCCTCTACACCAGTGCTCCCCGCCAGCTCGCCTGCGACGTCGTCGCTGGCCTTCCCCGGCACGCACCTCTCATCCCAGCCCCCGTCCACCACGCGCAACTCCTGCTCGAGTCCGAGGCGTTCTACCGGATCCTCAGCTACCAGCGGGACTTCTTCGAGTTCCCCTTCGGGATCCGGTACGTACAGCCCACCGCGGAGGGAATCCGGCTCGACCTGGAGAGCAACGTCAGCCTCGACGGCCTGCTGGCCGCGCTGCTGCCCGGCCGTGTGCCGGTGGGCACCGGCCAGGATGAGATCCAGGGTCTCAACGGCCTTCGGATCACCGCACGCACCGATCGCGGCATCGAGCTCCGCCGCCTCGGCCAGCCGACCAGCATCCGACTCACCGGAGTGTCCCGACGCGCGTTCCAGAAGGCCGAGGCAGCCCTTGCCGATCGAACTCACGACATCGGAGGGGAGGCTTGCTGGCTCGCCGGCGAAACCTGGACGGCCCACGAGCGGCGCTGGGAGGACGAGCGCCAGCCCCTCACCTACGAGTCCACCTGGCGCGAGGCGGCCTGGCTCCCCAGCGGCCTGCTGCGCCGCCTCGGTCTCCTCCACACCGTTGCCGTCCCCCACGTCGTCACCGGCCACGAGGCACGGCTGGGGGAGTGGTGGATCCTGGAACTGGACCACGCTTCCGACACCGGCCTGCGCCGCGCCGAGTTGGTCCAGGCCCTCACCGACCCGGAGCACGGTCTGCCGCTGGAACTGCGCGGGCACCGCGATCTGACCCCCGGCGAGAGTCTCGGCCTGGTCCTCCTGAAGTCCCCGGACAACACGGCCACTCTCCAGTTGCGCTACGACCGCTTCGACTACCCGGTCAAGGAGGAGCGGGCGGAGATGTTCGCGGCGATCCGGCGGCGGATCAGTGCTCTGACGGGCGAGGCGCTGCTGCCGCCAATGCCCGGCTGCTCGGCCACCGGTTGAGCAAAGCCAGGAAACGGCACGGCCGTTGTCAACGCCCCTCACCCGACAGGGCCGCTGGCACACGAGGATCTGCTTCACCCCGCACATGTGCCGTACCGTTTTCGGACTGCGTCCGCACAGGGGAGGGGGCGGGCAGGACCGGGGAGAGGATGGCGGCGGGGTGGGCGGGGACGACACGGAGACGTGGGGCGAGAGAGCGGTTTGCCGGACCGGAGACCCGGACGAGCTGTTCGTCGAGGGCGCGGCCCAGAACGGGGCCAAGGCCGTCTGCACGGGGTGCCCGGTGCGCACTGAGTGCCTCGCCTACGCCCTCGATCACCGGATCGAGCATGGAATCTGGGGTGGGATGACCGAACGTGATCGGCGAGCCCTCCTGCGCCGGCGCCCGCTTGTCACGTCTTGGCGTCGCTTGCTCGAGGCCGCCCGGTTCGAACATGAGCGGCTCGTCCGCCCCGAGGATGACGCGCCGGACTGGGAAGCAACCGCTTGACGGCCCGGCCCCGGCGCGATTCCTACAGCAGATCGACTTCGGCGTCGAGGTACCCGAATGCGTGGGCCATGTGCACCAGTGCCTCCCGAAGCAGGCGCTGCCGCTCGGACCGGTCCATGGCCGGCGCCGCGGTGATGGCGACGGCCAGCTGCGACCTGGGGCCGTTGTCGTTCGGTCCGAGCGGTCCCAAGTCGACGAACGTGTGCAGTCCCGGCAGGACGCCGTTGTCGGCGGGCTGTTCGCACGTCATCCGCAGTTCGGTGGTGGGCGGCGCGGCCCACGACAGTCCGGCCGGATCGCCGACGACATCGGGCAGCAGCTCGGCGGCCGTCTCCCATGCGGCGAGCAGCACGGCCTGGACCTCGTCGAGGCCCAACTGCGTGTTCCAGCCGGGTCCGAGGGCCGCCGCCCACGACTCCGGGTTCTCGATCAGGACGTCCGCGCAGGCGACTACGGTGGACTCCATCGTGGTGGGCAGGGCGAGCATGACGGAGGCCTTCACCGCCGGGGTGCCGTCGGGCCCGGCGATCGTGCACGTGTAGCTGGCGGACCGGGCCGAGTTGCCGAAAGGCCCCCGCTCCCAGCGAGCGGCGGGCAGCTCAGCGCCCCGGCGGCGGGACAGGAGCGTCACCGCGCCGGCCACCGCACTGTGCGGATGCGCTCGAGCTGCGTGCGCCGGGACTTGTTGATCTCCAGCGTGCTCGCCTCGGCCTAGGGCAGGTTCACCAGGGCCCGCAGGCGCAACGCCGGCGCCTGGCCGCCGGTCGCGATCTCGGCCGAGCGGCCCTGGTTCAGGCTGAAGCGGGGGACCGGCTGCCACCGCCACACGCCGCGTCCTGAGCACGTCAATCGGCCCGGACCCCACGAGCCGCCGTCGAGGTCCACGCGCCGGGCGTCAGCCGGGATCACCCACGGGGCGTCCGTGCCCGCCAAGGGGCGGGGGAAGCCGACGGCCGCAAGCGGATCCTCACCGCCCGGCGCCCGACGGCCGGTGTCGACGATCGCCTGCCAGACCGGCTCGGCGACGACCACCGCAGGGCGCCCGGGCACACGTTTGCCCATTTCGCGGGGGTGCCGAAGACGATCGTCTATGACCGGACCAAGACGGTCGTGCGTCAGCACGTCGTCCCGGGGAAGGCGGTCCCTCTGCATCCGGAGGCGGTGGCGTTCTCCGGGCACTACGACTTCGACGTGGACGTCCTGGCGGCCTATCGCCCCACGGGGAAGGGACGGGTCGAGCGGCAGGTGACGATCGTGCGCGAGCACGTGCTGGCCGGCCGCTCGTTCAACTCCGTCCTGGAGCTGGACGCGGCGTTCGCGGCCTGGGTTCCCATCCGCCGGGCCCGCGTCCACCGCACCCACGGCGAGGTCATCGGGGTCCGGGCCCGCCGCGATCACGCAGCCCTTCGCTCGCTGCCCCGGCAGCCCTATGTGGTCGCTGACCGGCATCTGCGGTTCGTCGGTAAGGACTGCCTCGTCGCCTTCGAGGCCAGCCTGTATTCGGTTCCCGCCCGCCGGGTCCGGCCGCGGCAGCTGGTCGAAGTCCGCGCCGGTGTCGACAGCGTCTCGCTGCACCTGCTGACCGCGGACACCTCCGGCTCCACGCTGCTGGCCGTCCACCCCAGGGCCAAGATCCGCGGCTCGTGGGTGGTCGACGACGCCCACTGGGAGGGCCTGCCCGACGGACACACCCGCGCCGTCACTGCCACGGCCCCCGAGCCGACGGTCTCCCAGCCCGCCGCGGCCGGCGGCGGAGTGCTGGACGACTGGCTGGCCCGTCTGCCCGGCGCGCAGGTCACCGTCAGCCGTCGGCCCCTGGCCTTCTACGAGTCCCTGGCCTCCGTCACCCCGATCGTCCCGGCCCCCGGGAAGCAGCCCGACAAGGACACCGCATGATCCCGCACTGTGATTCGAAGGAGTACGCGTGAGTGAGCTGGTCGCCGACCGGATCCGGGCAACCGCCGCCAAGCTCGGCCTGCCCCACCTCGCCTGCAGTCTTGACCACCTCGTCAACCGCGCGGACGCCGCGAAGATGGGCTACCTCGACCTGCTGGACCTGACGTTGTCGGAGGAACTCGCGATCCGGGAGGACCGCCGCTTCCACCAGGGCCTTCGGCTGTCCAAGCTTCCGCACCACAAGACGCTGGACGAGTACGACTTTTCGTTCCAGCCCGACCTCGACCCCCGCAAGATCAAGGACCTCGCCACCCTGTCGTTCGTCCAGAACAAGGCCAACGCCGCCCTGCTCGGACCGCCCGGGGTGGGCAAGACGCACATCGCCGTCGGTCTTGCGGTCGCCGCCTGCCGGGCCGGCTACTCAATCTACTTCACGACCCTCGACGACATGGTCCGCCACCTCAAAGCCGCCGACGACATCGGCCGGCTCGCCCGCAAGATGCACCTACCTGCGGCCGAACGTCCTCGTTCTCGATGAGGTCGGCTACCAGCCCCTCGGCCGGGCCGAAGCCAACCTCGTTTTCCAGCTCATCTCGAAGCGATACGAGAAGGGCTCGATCATCCTGACCTCGAACAAGACCTTCACCGAATGGGGCCAGTTCTTCGGCGACGATGTCCTCGCAGGCGCGATCCTGGACCAGCTCCTGCACCACTGCCACATCGTTCCGATCAACGGCAACAGCTACCGGCTGAAGAACCACATCACCGCTTTGCAGGACATGGCCAGCGCCGCCACCTGACCGCTCGGGCGAAGTGGCGGACACCGTCGTCCGCGGCGCGTGGTCCGCCACTTCCAGGTCAGAGATCGCCCTGGACCCGAGCATGCAGATGCTCGTCGTGCCATCCATCTGCATGAAGCAGAGCACTTCGCATGGTCCCCTCCAGGGGAAACCCCGCCTTGGTCGCCACCCTGCATGAGGCCGGATTCGCAACGGAGTGGGTGATCCGGAGGCGGTGCAGACCGAGGTCGTCCAGAGCCCACCGGCTAATCAGCTCCGTTGACTCAACCATGGCACCATGGCCACGGCCCTCAGGCAGAAGCCAGTACAAGAACTCGGCGCTTCCTCCGTGAAGGTCGATGTCGCCGAGCCCAATCAACCCCACGGGCCTGGCACTCGGAGCGGCGATCGCCCAGATCCCGGCTTCCTCGTCCTGCCAGCGCTGCCCCCACCGCGAGATTTTCTCGCGGGCCTCGTCCAGCGACAGGTAACCAGTGCGGTTCCACATCTGAATGTCCGGATCATGGCAGGACCTGACCAGTACCTCGGCGTCCTGTTCCCGCCATGGGCGCAGCAGGAAGCCGCTGCTGAGGCGGAACACCGGCTGATCACTCCGACTCCTGCTGCCGACAGTGACCACAGAAGGTATCGAATCCATCGCAGCATCATGTCAATCGCTGAAACCACAGCTGCCTTTGCACCCGTCCGGGCGACGAGCAGAGATCGAGAGCACAAACAAGCACCCTCTGACAGAGCTCTGCACTCCACCCCGTACTTCGCTCTGCAGATGAACTCGTACGCCGACAACTGGCCGACAGCGATCCCCGGCCTGTGGCTCAGCGGGTCCTGACCGCCATTACCGCAATCCCTCTCGAGCTGACGAGATCGATGCCTGGTACGAGGCCTACTTCGAGGAATAAGGACTCTCGCGTCCGGCGCCGCGACCACCGGCGCCGGACGCGACGAGTTCTTCGTCCTCAGCCTCGCTCGGCGGCTGCCGCCGAGGCGCCATCGGTCGGCGTCCGTGAGGTTGCCGACCCTGGAGGCTTCCGGTCGAGCTGCGGCGCAGGCAAGGTGTGCGGCGGCCGCTCCCGAAGGGACAGCAGAAGGTCGCGGGCCGCGATCGCGTCACCGAGGGCGCGATGTCGGCCGCCCAGCCGGCGGCGGGTGGTGGTGCCCAGCCACATCGAGCGGCGCTTCATCAGGCACTGCCACGCCTGCACCGAGTGCAGCCGGCCTGGATCGACGCCGCGTGCCCGGGCGTGGCCGACGGTCATCCGCCTGTCGAAGTCGCTGTTGTAGGCGAGCAGGACCCTCTGGTCGACCGCGGCCAGGACCTCGGGCAGGACGACGCTCCACGGCCTGGCGTCGGCCAGCATGCTGTTGGTGATCCCGTGCACCCGGGTGGCCCCGGCCGGGATGGGGATGCTCGGACCGGGGTGGACGAGGGTGTCAATGAGGACGGAGCCGTCGTGCGCGTCGACGGCGGCTACCTCGATCACGCGATCCGTGGAAGATATCTGGCCCACCGGCCCGAGCAGCACCAGCCGCTGGGCATCGACAGCCCGAACGAGCCGCGGCGGCAGCAGCGCCGTGACCTCTTCGCGGTCGGGGCCGCCGCCGGGCGTCGGCGCCCAGTCGAGCGTCCACCGGTCCGCAGCCGCGCTGTAGCGAGCCCAGGCATCCACCCCTGCGGCGCGCAAGGCCGCGGTGACGTCGTCGACCAGCCGATCTCGCTCGGAGGCGGACCCGGCGAGCTCGCGCCAGGGCGAGGGACATCGGGCCTCGGCGCTGCGCGCCGCCGCCCATTCCAGCGGTTCGGCAGCGACGGCGTCGAGCGCCGAGGCGGCGAAGCGGAGCGTCCCGACGGAGGTGCGGCCGACGGGGACGAGAAGCCCGGCTTCGACGAGGTAGGCGAACTCGCGCCGGTGCAGCCCCAGGTAGCGGCGGGCCTGCTCAGGGCCGAGGCTCCGGCCAGCCTCGGTGCGTGCGCGGGCTGGCGCGGGGACGGCGGCCGTGGCCTGGATGTCCGTCTGGTGCGGTTGCATCGCCGAGTCCCTTGAGTCCCTACGCCTTCGAACCGTTGTCTTGGCTGGCCTGGTCGGCCAGGTGGAGAACGCTCCTGGCGCCGAAGACGGTGTCGAACAGCACCAGGCCGCCGCCCTGGTCGGTTCCGGCAGCCGCGTCACGCATCCGCGTAACCGGCGCGTGCGAGATCACTCTCCATGACGCGCGCGTACTTCTTCCAGCCCCTGAACTGGTAACACGGTGTGCCCTCTCCAGCTGCTCCGAACGGCCCTGCCTCTGTCCCGGTCAGACTGCCAGCCGCCACCGGCACCACCCCCGCCAGCGATCGAACCCAGATCGAAACCGCGACCAGCTGTGCGACCTGTGGGGCCGCCCCGGCCGCCGAACCGCAGCCGTAGGCTCTCGGTACCCACACAAGCCGCCGAATCGGTCGGCACGGGTGGTCATCGTCCCTGTGCCGGGCTTGCCATGAGAGCGGGCCAGGGGCCGCCGCACCGGGTCCGTGCGTAGCGGTGCAAGTGCGAGGTCACCGTGGAGCGGACGGTGGCAGGGAGGGTCTTGTCGTTGCTCAGCTTCCGGTACCAGTCAGGGGGCTGGGCGGTGGTCCCCGCAAGCATGGAGAAGGCGGTGACGGCCTGCTTGCCGAGGTTCTCCTCGGCCCGGGCGAGGTCGAGCACGAAGCCGCGTCGCTCTCCGGCGGGCAGATGCGCGAGCGTCAGACCCACGGTCTCCATGGTGAAGTGGGCGAAGTCGGCGGACACGCCGTTGGACCGGGAGCCGAGCCGTTGGGCGGCGGTGACGAGTCCGCGGGCGGCCTCCTCCGGGTGGGGCGTGGCGAGGCGGCCCAGGAGGTGGGCTGCCAGCTGGGCCGTGGTCCGGTCGATGGCGCTGAGCATGGCGGTGTCTGGGAGGGTCAGGTCAAGCACGGTGTCGACCACAGCGGGGGCGTCCGTCGGGATGAGGGGGTGGCGGTGGGCGAGGAGCGCCGCAAGGGCGTCGTGCGGCGCGACGGCGCCGGCCTGCCGGTGCGGCCGGGTCTCGCAGTCATCTCTCAGCTGCTCCAGCAGCGCCGTCAGCCGTGGCCAGTGCCAGTCCGCGTGGTGGACGCAGGCTTTCACCAGGCGCAGGAGGGCCGGGTAGGTCTGGTCACCGAGCGCGAGCGCCGAGGCGATGGCGTCCGGAGTAGGGGGAGCCCACGTCCAGTGAGTGGTCAAGGCGTTCCACAGGGCGATCTCCTCCGCGGAGTCGAGGCGGGGCGGGCAGCGGCGGAGCGATTCCACGACCCGCGGGGGCGGGACGAGGTTCTGCTTGCCCGCGGCATCGACCAGGGCGCCTAGCTTGGCGGGCGATTTCGTCTTGAGTGCTTCCTTCACCAGCTCCGTGAGGATGTCCTGGGTGAGGTGGGCCAGCACCTTGCGGGCGACGTCCGGTGACCAGCCGGCCTTGGCGCGGGCCTCATCAGTGGCCTGGGTCCAGCTCTTCACGGCGGACAGCGCCGGAGCGTGGCCTCCAGCGGCCGCTGGGCCCACCAGGTTGACCAGGCCGGCGCGGGTGAGCCAGAGCTCGGACCGGCTGTCGTCGGGAAGCAGCTCTGGCAGCCGGGCCAGGGCAAGCCCGCCAGCCAAGGCCATCCTCACCGCGTCCAACATCAGCGACGCCGTGGTGCGGGAGCCGTCCGACTCCTTACTCGGGCCGGGAAGTGTCGACAGGGCGGTACGGCAGGCCTCGACCAATGCCCTGCGCAGCGGGGTGTCCGTGCCGAGCAGGACCGGGACGAGGACATGGAGCACCACGGCCGTCTGCGCCCCGGGAGAGCACACCGACTCCAGTTCGGCGACCGCGGCACGGGCGCGCTCCTCGTCCAGGGCCGCGGCCACTCGCGCGGCCCCGTGCAGCCGCGCCCGGCCCGCGCCTCGGTCGCAGTCTTCGAGAGCGGTGGATAGAAGAGCGGCCGCTTCCTCTTTCGTGGCCGGCTGCGCGCCCTCCCACAGGATCCCGACAGCCCGCTCGAACTCCGCGACCGTTTTCGGGGTCTTCGAGGGGCGTTCGTCGAGCAGGGTCTCGAACGCGCGTAGGGCCTTCTGGCGCCGACTCGCCCGCTGGGCCGGGGGCAGGCGAAGCACGCACGCTTCGACCTGTTTGGCGGCGTCGGCGACGACCCTGTAGGACTCCACCGTGATCAGAGCCCGGCACACCTGCGTGATCCATTCCAGGCTTGATTTCGGGTCATGGGGGAACAGCGCGGCGAACAGGTTGATCCAGTCCGTCTTGTGAGTGTTCAGTTCCGCAGGCTTTCGTTGGACCCACCACGCCAGGCGCTGCTGATCGGTGCAGAAGTCGACGGTGCTCTCGGGGTGCTGGCTCGCCATCCGGCCCACCGTCGCGAACAGCACCCGGCGCAACGCCGGACGCGCCTCCGTCAGCGGCCACACCACCGTCAGGTCCTCGACCCACCGCCCGGGCTCCTTGTGCACATGACCGGGCAGCCGTTCAAGGAACCGCTGCACCCCCACGTGTGAGGCGCGGCACAGTGCGGCGTGCGCCGCGACGATGTCGTCCTCGGCGGGGCGCCGCATGTCGGCATACCACTCCAGGGCACGGTCGGACAGGTCTGGATGCTCCAGCAGAGGCCGCAGCAGCACGCTGTCAGTACCCGAGTCCGCCCGCGGGATGAGCTGCCCGGCCACCGCCGCCAGGACCAGATCGGTTGGGTGCTCGGTCATCCGGGCGACGAGCTCCTTCCCGCGGCCGGCGTGCCGCAGGTACTCGGCGGCCATGAACTCGAAGAACGTCTGGTGGAAGAACCGCAGACCGCCCGCGGGCGCGTCAGCAAGCAGGCCTCTGCGCCGCAGCTCGGCCAGCTCAGCGTCGATGCGCTCGCGGGGCAGGGCCAGAAGCCGTTCCAGGGCGTCGCCCGCGTCGCGGGGCCGGTACTCGATGGTGTTCGCGCTCAGCATGTACCGGGCCAGAGCGCGTGCGGTGTCCGACAGGTTCCAGCCCGCTCGCCCTGACTGCTCCTTTTCCCCGGCCCGGGAGTCCTTCAGCACGCGCCGGATCCGGACCTGCTCGAACAGGCCGGCGGCGTCGATCTGAGTCAGCGGCGGATTCGGGGCGTACAGGTCGAATAGGAGACGGAGGTAGAGCGGGTTGCGGCACACCTCCCGGATCGGCAGCCCCTGGTAGACCGCGTCCAGAATGTCCGCCCCCAGCCGTTCGGCCACCGAGGGACCGTACAAGGTGGCCGGGCAGAACACGTTGGCATGACGCTGCACCGCCTCGCGGCACTCCTCCTCCGAATACAGACCCAGCGCGATTTGAGGACGACGGAACGCAACCGCCTCAGCCTCCTCGGCCTCTCCGTCGATCCCTTCGGGGCAGGGAGGAAACTGCAGTTCGACGGCCTCCTCGGGGCGGCAGGTGAGGATCACCGCAACACCCATCCGGTCCATGGCCCTCAGCAGCTCCTGAACCGCCTCCGTCCCCCGAGGGTGGGCGACCAGCAGATCCAGCGTGTCGACCAGCACGACCGGCCGGTCCTTCAGCAGCTGCACGCAGCTAACAGCCCTGACCAGGCCATCGACGCTCACCCCGGTCTCGCCCCCCGCCTCGGTGAGCCCCTCGATGAGATAGCTCGCCCGTACGAAAAGCGGCTGCACACCTTCCGAGCCGGACAACTGTCCGAACAGGCTCCACAACAGGGACGTCTTCCCGGACCCGGGCTCCCCGACGACCAGTTGCGCACTGCCCGCCTGCGCTGTGAGCGCCCGGTCCAGAATGGACGCCTCGGCCGCCCGCCGTACGTACAGGTCGTTCAGGTCGATACGACCATCGACCTGAGACGCGTCAACGGGGACCACCGAAGCATCCCGGTGCGCCTCTTCGCTGAGCTCCATCAGTCGCTTGAAGTGCTTGTACCCGGCCGTGTGCCGAGCAGCGCTGAACGCCAGCAAGTTGCGCGCGGTCTGGTCGAACTCCTTCAGTCGCTCCTTTGACCACCGCGTTCCGGGGCACCCCAACCGCTCCCACGCCCTGAGCTTGATCAGAGCCGGGTGCAACGTGTCCAGCTTGGGGACATTGTCGCCTTTCAACCAGGCCGCGATAGCCGGCTGGCTGACGCCGAGCAACTGGGCCATGTCCTTCTGGAGTGCTGGAGGGAGGCCCGCCTCCTGAGGCAGCACCTTGGTCAGTCGCGTGAACAGCACACCGAACTCCGGATCCCCCATTCGCCGTCCCCATCCCCTTCGCGAGCCCACGCCAGCAGGAATGTTGTACCTCACCGCGCCTGCCTCCGCGCCGGAGACGGCCCGGAGGCGTGGGCGGCGGCCGCACTGAATCGGACTGAACACTGAAACGCAGCCGTCTGACCAGCAGCTTCCTTCCGAACTCCAGCGCTGAATCCCACCGAACGCGCCACCACCCTCCACTCTCGGAGCCGTCAACAACAGGGACCCGAGGAGGGGATCATGTTTCACACCGTCACCGCCGCAGCCGCCACCACGTGTACCCGGCCCGGCTTCGCCGACCTCGCGCTGGACTTCCTGCCCTGGGCACTGATCGTCCTGCTCGCGAGCATGATCATGGGGTCCGCTGTCGGGTGGATCAGCCGGCGGGCTGGGGACAACGGATGGGAGTCGCTGCGGCACGGGCTGACGGCTTGGGTGACTTGCACCGGCCCGCTCGTGGCCGTGCTGCTGTGCCTGCTCACCCTCGCCAGCCAGTGCCGATGAACCAACCCGCGTTAACCGGACAGCACGTAGCAGCGGCTCAGCCCGGCGGGCACAAGCCCCGCCGGGTCAGCGCAGACCCTGCTGGCGCGAAAGCGGCGGCGGGTCCCGGCGCCGCCGTCGCGGCGTTGAGGCCAAGGTGCCGTTGAACCGACTCCGCCGACGCCCAGGCCGTGATGGCCGTGCAAGCGGAGCACCCGCGATGGCGTCGCGCCTGCTGACGCGGCGCTCCTGGCTCCTGATCGCCTCGAACCTCGACTGCCTCCTCGAGGCGGTCGGCCATGAGACCGCCGACCGCCTCGTCGCCGTCGCCGAGCAAGCCGAACTCTTCGCCCGCCCCCGCCCGACCCTGCGCTGGTAGCAGCCGCACAACCAGCGTCTCCACCTCATCTCAGTGGACGTTAAGTCCGTTTCTGGTAGCGGCCGCGATCGGGTTGGGTGAGGAAGCCTTGGCGGGTGAGGCGTCCGAGGCGGCTGCGGGTGATGTTGACGGACGTCTCGTGGGTGGGCATGCCGAGGAGTTCGTGCAGCTCACGAGCCCTGAATGCCTGGTCGGGGTGCTGGTTGAAGGCGTTCACGATGGCCTGGTAGGCGGTGTTCGTCTCGGTCGGATCGGGCTCGTCTCCGGTCGGCGCGAGTTCCGCGATGACCTTCCGGGTGGTGGTCGGATCCGCAAGTCGCGCTTCGGTCTCGGCCAGGGCGGCGGTGAGGTGCTCGATCTGGCCGTGTAGTTCCCCGGCTCGGGCGGTGGCCTCGTGGTGCTGGGTCTGGAGGCCGGCGAGGAGTTCGGCGGCGTTCACGCGGCCAGTTGGAGAGTGTCGCGCCAGGCGGGACTCGGTGTCGTGAGGCGGCGGGTCATGTTCGCGGTGGAGGCCCAGTAGACGCGTGAGGCGGAGGTGTCGGGCCGGTGGTCGTACTCACGGGTCAGACGCCGGTGCAGCATCAGCGTGCGGGGCGGCTGCCCCGTGTCCTCTGGCTACTCCACCGCCCGGCGCCTGAGGATCCAGCGGGTGATGGTGCGGGCTGTGAGCGGCCGCGGCGCGTACCCCGTGTACCCTCCCTTGACCAGTACATGTCCCAAGGGGATCGCATTGTCTTCTCGTTCCGTTGCCGCCCGAATCGGCGTGAGCTTCGCCGCTCTCGTCCTTACCGCCTGCGGGCCGGCGGACGCGGCCGGGGGCGGTGGCAGCCCTCATCCGTCGGCCTCGCCGACGGCCGCCGCAGCCGGGCCCTATGCCGACAAGTCGCCCGAGGAGATCCAGCGGTTGGCCTACGAAGAGACGCGGACGGCCACCTTCAAGAAGGTGCGGGGTCATGTGACCGCGGAGGGGATGACCGCTTCCCTGGACCTTTCCTTCGCCAATGTCGACTGTGCGGGCACGTTCAGCGCCGAGGGGCGCGGTCGGACGGAGGTCCACGCCACACCCAAGGTCGTCTATGCCAAGCGCGACGCCGATGCGTGGCGGGCGGCCTTCAACGGGACCAAGGCCCAGGAGGACCTGGTGGTCGAGCGGGTCGCCGGCCGCTGGTTCAAACTCGGCGCCGACCTTTCGGACGCGAAGAGCCTCGCTTACGGGTGCCAGCTGTCGAACCCGACGATACTGCTGGAGCAGGAGCTGCCTCCCGAGATCAGCAGGGGGGCATCTGCCACCGTCGACGGACAGCCCGCCTTCATGCTCACGTATCCGGGTACGGAGGGCGGGACCGTCACCGACTACATCGCTGCGCAGGGCCGCCCCTACCTGCTGAAGCGGACCGAGACCGGCCGGCAGCCGTCCGAGTTCACCTTCTACGACTACGAGACGGTCACCCAGCTCCGGCCTCCCGCCGACAACGAGGTCGTCGCCACCGACGGGCTCTGAACCCGGCGCCAGGCGAGCAGAGATATGCGCCGGGGCGGTACCGGCTGGGGTGCCACCGGCGAGCGATGATGTTGTCGGCCTCGGCGGGTGGAAACCGGTCGCCGGTGCTCGCCCAGTTGGTCCAGGCCGACGAGGACACGGTGCAGGAGGCCACCTTCATGATGGCGTGATCCCCTGGCGGAACGGTTCTGCAATCTCCGCTCCTCAGCACGTGCTGCAACCGGGCGATCAGGGAGCCTGGTGGAAGGGGATGGGTATGTCGTGAGCCTTCAGAGCCGCCGTGTAGCGAGCCAGCAGTTCGTCGAGGTTGGAGAGGAGGATGGCCGCAGCCTCGCGGGCTTCGCCGACGTCGCCCTGGTCGCATGCTTCTACGATTTCGGCGACGTCTGCGCGGATGATCGACAGGGAGTCTCCCTGGATCAGCACGCCCGGAAAGTTGCGCTGGGGCAGACGGACGACCGCGTCGTTCCCCGGGTCCGTGAACAGCTCAGCCTCGATACGTTCCATCTGATCATCCAACCTGAGACCTGCCCTCGTTTCCAGGTGTAGTCATCACGGAAGAGCGGTCAGAACCTCATAGTTGTCCATTGATGCCGGCTGTCGTAGCTTGTCACAGCCGCTGTGACTGAGCTGCCATGGGTGGCCCAACCGACATGGCCGCGCTCATCGACCGCCCGACAGACGCAGCTCTCGGCGTGCCGAGGCCTTCGCACCGGCGAGCGGCTGCGTGGGCCAGGTTTCCGCTGAGGATCTTCGCCTGGCCTGCGACTCGCCCACGGGTTCCGGATGGTTCTCCGGTAGCGTCCGTTCCATGATCGCCCTCGATGCGCTTGTCCGTCTCTGCCCGCCGCCCGCCAATCCGCCACCCGCAGTGGACTGGACGCAAGCCGAGCGCGCCCTCGGTACGGCTCTGCCCGCTGACTACAAGCAACTCGTCGAGACGTACGGCGACGGCCTCTTCGACGAGACGATCTGGCTGCTCGTCCCCGACTCCGCCTACGACGACTGCGACCTGCACGCGCAGACAATGGAACGGGACGAGATCCTGACCGGCTTGTGGGAGTTCGAGGAGAAGCCCGCCGGCCTGCAGGAGGCGGGGGCGAGGCTCCTGCCGTGGGCATTCGAGGAGGGCACGGGGGCGTTCCTGTACTGGCTGGCGCGGCCCGGTCAGCACCCCGACGAATGGACCGTCCTCTACAACGAGGGGCGCGGCCCTCTGTGGGAGCACCACGACACGGGGTGCCTGGCCTTCCTGTTGGCGGTGCTCACCGGAACGGCGAAAACGGAGTACTTCGGCTACCTCTACGAAGTGCTGAAGCCGAGGGAGCACCGCTTCGCGACGGCCGACCAGACCCTTGGCATGACCGGGCAGTGACGCCGTCAACCGCTCTCGACCACCCGGCTCGCCGCTGACACACCCAAAGTGAGCGCCGTACTTGGCCAGACCGGCCAGTACGGGAATCAGTCACAGACGGCCGCCCGACGGGGCGACCGGGTGGGATCGTCCGCGCACGATCCGGCACGCCGCCAACCTGGCCCGGCCCGCGTCCGGACGCATCCGGACGGGACGGAGCCTGTCCGCCGGGACCGAGGGCTCCGTGGCTACTCTGGCTGGAGCTCGCCCGCGGCTACGCCGAGCGCCGGTACGGCGTCGGCACCTGCCACGCAGCGGAGGCCCAGGGGCAGGTCTTCGGGCACGCGCCGATGGTCGAGCAGCCGATCACCCGCGGCGAGCACGCCCTCCTCCTCGACCGCGCCGCCGGGAGCGCCCGCTGATCCACGCCGTGTTCAACGCCGAGGGCCGCGCGCTCGCCCAGTTCGACGACGACCTCACCATCTGCGGCGGCCGTGAACTCGCCGAGCAGGCCCTCGCCACGACCTACCGCTACACCGCGGGCGCCTACGTGGACGTGCTCTGTGTCGAGCACGCCGGCGAGCCCAAGGGCAGCTGTTCGAGCTGCGACGCGAAGGCCGCGTGCCCGAAGTGCACGACCGGCTGCGTCTGCGGCGACTACTCGCACTGACCTGCCCGACCGGCCAGGTCCGCGCCAACTACCCGGGCACTCACACTTGTTGTGGCCGGGTAGCCGGTTGGCCCGCTGTGCACTCCGGTTGGCCCTGAAGGACGCCGCTTCGGCTCACGACTCCATTGACCTGTGAGAACGCGCGCGGTCGGTACGATTGAGGCCCGGCACGGTGATCCTCGTGGGGCTGGTGTGCCTGCGAGGGCGGGTCAGCCCCGGCCGCGCGGCGAAGGTCCGTAGTGTGGTGGCAGGCCGGGAGTGGGCTGGGGGCCGGGTATCCAGGTGAAGCCGTGGGCGGCCATCGCCTCCACCTGCCAGGCCCGAAGCAGCGGTATCGCTTCGTTGAAGCGGCTCGGGTCCTTGCCGCCCCCGGAGGCGAAGAATCGGAGCAGGGGACCGGCGGCGGTTTTTCTGTGTCGCAGCCCGAACACAGCTCCAGCCGGACCGGGACGCCGAGACTTCCCTTGGGCCCCAGCACGTTGACGATCACCTCGCCGCCGCAGCGTGAACACGGCGGGAGCTCGTCGGAAAGTTGGAAGGACACGTTCGACCTCCTTGCACGGGTGGCCCATCCAATGCCGTCCTGACCTGGAGGTCAACGGTTTGCGCGTGATCAGTCGGCTGTTCTACGGCGCTTGTCCGGACCTGTTGGGCCCAACAGGGACTGGCCCCGGCTCAGACCGGTGTCAAGGCCGGCCAACCCCGGGCGCGGCCTCGCGTCTCCGCCGCCCCGGGCCGGAAGACGGACACCGTCCGCACCGTGTAATGGATCACCACCGTTGCTCGCGCGCTGTGATCCAGGCCAACCCCGCTCGGCCCCGGCGCCCCGGCTGAGGACGTAGCCTTGCAGCAGCAAGCCAAGGCGCTCCTCACCGCATTTTCGGCCGACGCTCCCTGACCAGGCAGCGGGGGTGATCCATAATGGCCAGACCATATGGGCCGGAGTTCTCAGCTTCGGGCTTTCACCGTCCCGATAGGCATGTACACGGCGACCGACAGCCACGCGGTCCGTTTCCACCAGCTTCAGCGCGGCACCGCAGACCGGATCCGCAACCGCCGCGTCAACGAGCGCACCGGGAAGGAAGTCGACCTCGCGGCGCCGGCGCTGTGCGGCGCGATCTGCGGCGGGCACACGTACCGGCTGGCGGCCTGTTGGATCTGGTCGTGAGGCCAGGCCGGATGGGCCGCGCGGAGCTCGTCCGCGTACTCCTCGAAGTAGCGCCGCTGCAGTTCGGGCGGGCGGTAGCCCTCGATGAACAGCAGGCGCAGCGCAGGAGCGACCGGGCGTGGCCGAGCCGATCAAGGACGCCACGGCGCAGATGAGCGTACGAGCCGGTCGAGTCGGCTCTGCGGCCGTCGACCAGCAGGGTCCCGCGGACGTCGACGAGCGCCTCACCGCAGTCGTCGACGGGGATGGCCGCCACGGACGGGTCAGACATCAAGATGATTCGACCGGTGGCGTCTGAGGGGTGAGTTTCCAACACGGCTCCTTGGGGCGTCAGCGGGTTCCGCTCCGGCGCACATCCGCCGCCGAGGTCTCGGTTCCGTCGGTGCCGGGGCGGGTCCCGAGGGTGATGTGCATCCAGGGCGCGGCGTTCTCGCGGTAGGAGTGGCCGAGCGGTTCGATGCCGCTCTGGTCGGTCAGGCTGAAGCCGGTCACCATAGCCGTGCTGGAGCCGTCGGCCACGGACACCAGGTGTGTGCCGCAGTCGGGGCAGAAGCCGCGGTGGAGGGTCGGGCCTGTTAACCGAACTAACTCAGCTGTCTTCGCAGGTCAGACTGGGTATCTGCTAGCTTCCCGGGGTGCTTGATGAGAAGCGGTCCGGAAGGGACCTGAGGAACTTTGTCCTGCCTGAGTTAGGCCAGTTGCTGAAGACGGGAGATCCCTGGGAGCCGTACAGGGTGCTCGATGAACGCGGGAGGCCGGTCGAGCCCGCTGCGCTCTACCTCAAGGAACTAATGGCGAGAGACAGCTCGCCGTTGACGCCACGTTCGTACGGCATGGATCTGCTGCGGTGGTTCCGGTTCTTATGGGCGCTCGGGATCGAGTGGGACCGTGCGACCCGGGAAGACGCCCGGGACTTCATGTTGTGGATGAAGGTCGCGGACAAGCCGAAGCGCATCCATTGGCGCCATCGCGGCAAGGCTCTCTCCGAGGTCCCGTCGCCTCGCAGTGACAGGCCGGCACCGGGGACGCCGAATCCGGTGACTGGTAAGCCCACGGTCGGGACCAAGTACTCGCCGGCAACCCGTGCTCATTGCGAGACGGTGCTGCGGGAGTTCTACAACTTCCATCTGGATGAAAACACCGGTTCGTTGTTGGTGAACCCCTTCCCGTTGGTCCGTGGGCGCCGCTTGTCCCAGCTTGGGACACAGCCTGATGGTGGGAAGAAGCACCGGAACCGGCGCGCGGGTCTCTACCGGCCGACCGTTCCGCAGCGGGTCCCGCGGCGGATTCCCGACGAGATGTACACCAAGGTCTTCGCCGGGCTCCGTTCTCATCGTGACCGTGCCTTGCTGGCCTTCTGGGTCGCCACTGGTACCCGCGCCGAGGAGCTGCTCACGGTCAAGCAGGGCGGGGCGGTCGTTGGCGAGCAGACCGTTGGTGTGATCCGCAAGGGCACCCGCGACTATCAGGATCTGGCCGCCACCCCGGATGCGTTCGTCTGGCTGCGGCTCTACCAAGAGTCCGCCTGGAAGATGGGCGTCCCTCGGGGTCGTCACCATCCGCTGTGGTGGACGCTGCGGCGCCCGTGGCGGCCGCTGGAGTACGACGCGGCGCGCATGATGTTCAATCGCGCCAACGATCTCCTGGGCGCCAACTGGACCCTTCACGATCTGCGGCACACGGCGACGTTCCTCATGCTCGATGACCCGAACATGCCGCCGGTCTACGTGCAGAAGATCCTCGGCCACAAGTACTTGTCGACCCTGGACATCTACAACCGTCCGACCAGGGACGACGTCATCAGAGCCGGCCTTGCCCACCACGCCCGCCAGGAGAAGCGACGCGAGGAGACCCCTGTGCCTGTTGACGAGCCGTCCTACAACCCCGACTCCTTGTCCATCCTCTTCGGCCGGGACGCGTCATGACGAGCACTGCGACCCACGTCGGCTCGAGCTTCGTTCCGCGGGTCACCAGCATGGTGGGCGCCGAAGCGCTCACGCTGATGAACCGATTCCCGCATCGGGAGAGACCAAGCATGTGGGAAGCGACCGCGGCCACGCGTGAAGAGGTCCTTGATCGGCTGGCTCGCCCACCGCTTCGAGCCGTGGAACCCAGCGCCCAGGCGAATCGGATGTTCGGGGCACGTCTTCTCCTCGACTGGCTGATGACTTTTCCGGGAGAGACCTGGCAACAGCGGTGGCAGAAGAGCCCTGCCCACGGCCAGCACATTGCGTCGCAGGGGTGGCGGGATGCCTTCGTAGCCTGGGCCCGCCCGGAAGGGCGAGTATCTCGCCGTGAAACGCTCCTCGTCGGTGTGCTGGCGTTGCTTTGCGCGGATGCCGTCAGACCGGACCCGGAATTCCTCATCGGGTCAAGATCGCGACATCTTCGGCCGGCACTGGAGACCGCACGAGACCCCGAGGGGTTCGCACGCTTGAGGGCATCGCTGCCGACCAACCTCTCGGCCGCGAATGTCTCGTCCGGGCTGAAGACCGTTGCGGAGATCATGGCCTGCCGAGGCGGCGCCATCGAGGACATCGTCGTGGGCGACCTTCTGCTCTGGCAGAGCAAGAATCCGCGCAACAGCAATGGACGGATCCAGCTTGCCTACACCTGGCTACGCGACCTGGGTCTCTTTCCAGAAGACGCACCGCACACGCTGTTCCGGATCTCGAACCGAACCGGGCAACTCCCCCCGGCAGATCTTGTCGACCGCTACGAACTGCAGTGCCGTCCGATCCGCGACCTCTTGGTCGCCTACCTCTCCCATCGGTCCGTAGGGCTCGACTTCACGACGATGCGGGCGCTCACGATCTCGCTGGCGCTTCGGTTCTGGGGCGACCTGGAACGGCATCATCCGGGCATCGACTCTCTTCGACTTCCTGCCGAGGTGATCACTGCTTGGAAGGTCCGCCTGGCCACGAAGACCGTGCGCAAGCGTCTGCCCGACGGATCATTTCGTGAGTTCACAGAGCCACGCCGAGGTGCAATCGGGATCAAAACCCAGGTCAGAGCCTTCTACCTGGACCTGGCGGAGTGGGCTGTGGAGGATCCCGGCCAGTGGGCCGCCTGGGTGGCACCCTGCCCGATCAGCGAAGCCGAGTGCTCGGGAAGAAAGGCTGAGAAGCAGCTCAAGGCCCGCATGGACCAACGTACTCGCGAGCGCCTGCCGGCACTGCCCACGCTGGTGAAGACGGCGCACCGCCTGCTGAAAGAGGCCACGATGCGCCTCAATGCACTCAACGCTGCCCGACTCGGTTCGGATTTCAGCGTGCTTGGTGAGACGTTCAGAGTTCCGCGATTCAGCAAATGCGCTGACGGACGTCCGATCCATGCCTGGGACGCGAACGGCACCCGGCGCTCATTCGCGGCTGAGGAGCGCAGCGCATTCTGGGCGTGGGCTGCCATCGAGATCCTGCGGCACACCGGCATCCGGATCGAGGAACTCCTCGAGCTGGGGCATCACAGCATCGTCAGCTACAAGCTCCCCACCACCGGGCAGACCGTTCCACTCTTGCAGATCGCCCCCTCGAAGACGGACCAAGAACGACTTGTCCTGGTCACGCCGGAGCTGGCGGACGTGTTGAGCACGGTCGTCTCTCGAGTCCGAGGCTCGGACGGGAGAGTCCCCGTTCTTCGCAGCTACGACCACTACGAACGGGTCTGGAACCCGCCGATGCCCCTCCTGTTCCAGGATCGCTCTGGCGGCTACCTGCGTCCACTGTCACGAACGACGATCCGGCGGGGACTCGAGATCACCTTGCTGGCCTCAGGTCTGACGGACAGCGCGGGCGACCCCCTCGTCTTCCAGCCTCACGACTTCCGCCGGATCTTCATCACGGACTCCATCCTCAACGGCCTGCCACCTCACATTGCCCAGGTCATCGCTGGTCACGACCACATCGGAACGACGATGGGGTACGCCGCGATCTATCCCACCGATGCCATCGAGGCGCATCGAGCGTTCATCGCCCGGCGCCGGGCTCTACGCCCTGCCGATGAGTACCGCACCGTCACACCTGAGGAATGGGGAGAGTTCCTCGGACACTTCGAGCGCCGCAAGCTGGCCCTGGGCGACTGCGGCCGCGCATACGGAACTGACTGCGCTCACGAACACGCTTGTGTCCGATGCCCCGCTCTGATCGTCCACTCGACAGAACGTCCCCGGCTCGTCGAAATCCGCGACAACCTCCTCGCACGCATCTTGGAAGCCGAACGGGAAGGCTGGCTCGGCGAGATCGAAGGGCTGCAGAGCAGCCTGACCCACGCCGAGGAGAAGCTAGCCCAACTCGACGCTCAGATCTCCCGGAAGCAGGAGGCCGTCGACCTGGGGATTCCTACCTTCCGGGAGATCGCTGCTCGTACCAGTGGGGTGGCCACCTCGCCGGGGCCTGCGTGACTGAATGGCATTACTCCGGCGCGCTCAGCGGACACCGCCGCAGAGCCCGGCGCTTGGACGCGCTTCAGCCGCGGATGATCTACGCCCCCGGCCTCGGCCACGGGCCAGTTCTACGGGCGGCGCGACAGTAGGTGGGTGTCGAGGAAGCCCCGCTCGGACGCTGGGTCGTGGAGCAACCGAGCCACCATGACGAGTCCGGCCCCGGTCAGCGACTCGGCAAACTGGTCCGCCGGCCAGCTATAGGCAGGCGCCACCTTGTGGTCGAAGCGGACAGGCTCCGGCCCCTCGGTTCCGAAGAAGGACGCCAGGAGCAGGCCCCCTGGTGCCAGGACGCGCACCAGCTCATCGAGCAGCGCGGGCAATTCTTCAGGTGGGGTATGGATCATCGAGTAGTGGGCCAGTACTCCGCCAAGCGCGCCGTCCTCGACCGGCAGGGCCTCCATTCGTGCCTCGTCGAACCGCAGCCCCGGATGAGCCCGCCGGGCGTGGGCGACCATAGCCGGGGAGAGATCAAGCCCGAAGGAGTCCAACCCCAGGTCGTGCAGCATCGCCGTCAAGTGGCCGGGGCCGCATCCGACGTCGGCTGCCCGTAGGTTCCCCGTGCCACGCACGAGCTCGGCGAAGGTGCCGATGATGTTCCGCGCGAACGGCTGCGTCTCCAACTGATTGGCGAACATCGACGCATACAGTTCGACGACCCCGTCGTAGGCCGCCTTGGTCTCGTCCTGGTGTTTCAACACGTGGAGGAAGCTAACACCTGTGCGGTTCGGATCAGTTACCCGGCCTCAGACCTGCCCCTTCCCCGTAGGACTGTCGTCTTGTCACCTGACCATGGGACGCCCCAGTAGTTCGGAGAAGGTAGGTCGAGTGCCACTTCGGCTCGCCACCGGGGCCGGTCCAGATCAGGGAGTCCAAGGGGAACCCGACCCACAGCACCGCGGGCCCGCCGAAGATGCGGGTCTCGTGGTCGCAGGAACAAAGGTGCGGATCGTCCGGGACACCGCTGACCTGGTAGGAGATCCGGCCGCACTGGCAGTGCCCCGTTCGAACCGGCGCCGGAGCGTCCGATGCCGCTGCTGCGGGCGGCGGAAGGGTGTCGGCATGCTCAGCGGGCGCGGAGGGTGAGCCGAAGGCAGGTGATGCGGTGCTCATGCGAATCCTCGCTTCGATAGGGGCCGGGCGTGGGCTAGCAAGTGGTGAGGTCGGTGGCGTCCGGTAGTTCGGTGACGGGCTGCGGCGCGGCGCGGGGGATGCCGAGCCGTGTTCGGGCCTGGTGGACGGCGGCGAGCTGGCCGGCCGCCGGGAGTCCCCAGTCGAAGAGCTCCAGGGCCTGCTCGGGGGTGGCCAGGATTCGGATGTGGGTGCGGCCGGTGGCCGGATCGACGGGCGGAGGGCCGAGGAGGGTGAGGGGCGCGGCGTAGCGGAGGCGGGTGTACGGCTTGTCGGGCTCGGAGAGGTGGCCGAGGAGCAGCGGTTCGTCGAACTCGGCCGCGGCTTCCTCGTGTGCTTCGCGGCGCAGTGTGACGAGCGGGTTGTCGCCGTCCTGGGGTTCGGGGGTGCCGCCGGGCAGGCAGGCTGAGCCGGTGTCCGGCTCCATCAGCAGCAGGACGCGGCCGTCGGGTGCAAGGAGCCATCCCCAGGCCTGGATCACCGAGAGCGGTTCGGGGACTGGGCCGGTGTGGAAGGGGAGGTGGTGCTGGGCGCGGGCGGCACGAAGGACGCCGGCCCGGTCCAGGACCGTGGGGGCGATAGGAAGGCCGTTCTCCAGCAGGGCGGGGCCGGCGGCGTTGATGCGGGCGCGCAGCGCGGACAGGGCCCGTCGGGCGTCGCCGGGGGACATCAGGTCCGGCAGAAGGGCGGGTTCGACGAACTCGACGGACTCGATCTCGCGGTCGGGCAGCCGGATGGAGGCGATCTGCTCCTCGTCCCACGTACCGCCGTCGTAGACGTGCAGGATTTCGCCGGGGAAGCGCATGCCGGCGGGCGCGTTGACGCCGTCCGCGCTGACCCAGTCCACGGCGAGCCCGCGATCGACGGTCATGGTGACGCTGAGCTCCTCCCGCAGTTCCCGCGCGGCACCCTGGGCCGGGGACTCGCCCTTGTCGACGGCGCCGCCCGGCAGGAGGCAGGTCGTGCGGTAGTCGACACGCTGGACCAGGACCCGCCCGCGCCGGTCGGTGATCAGCACGGACGTTCCCGCCCACAGGGCGGCCGAGGCGCGTAAGGCCCCGTACTCCTCGTCGGTCATCAAGGTGCTCGGCTCCGCGTCTGGGGAGGGAGGGACGGTCATCTCGGTCTCCGATCGTGCGGTGGTCCCGCTCAGGCGGACAAAGGGCGGGCGGCAGCCGACGGCGCGCCGCCGCTGAGCCGGTGAGGGTCGCCCGGCGCGGGGCCGGGGGAGAGCCTGGTGAAGAACTCGGTGCGGATGATCTCGGCGCGTTCGGCTTCGGGCATGCGGGCGAGGAGGCCGGGCAGAGACCGTGGGCGGGCGACCTCGCTGCGGTGGGCGAGGATCGCGGCCCACTTCTGCGCCGCCCAGGGGGAGACGTCTACGGTCGTGGTCACGTACGCGTCCGGCACCGCGAGGAGTGTCTTCCCCACGCTCTGCAGCAGCGGGCCGAGCCGGCCCACGCCGGATTCCGAGTGCGTGGCCGCGTACAGGGCGGTCGGCCGCCAGGGCTCGCCGGCGTCGGGGTACAGGTGCGGCAGGGCCGCGGCCTCGACGGCGAGAAGGGTGATCTGGTGGGCGCGCCTGTGGTCCGGGTGCCCGGTGAGCTGGCCCAGGGCGTCGTGGCCGACCATGATGTCGGGCTGGAATTCGCGGATGTGTGCGACCAGGCGGCCGACGGCCTCGTCCAGGGGTGCGTCGACGAGGCGTTCGGAGCCGTCGGGTGCGGAGGCGGGGTTGCGGGCATCGGCGTAGCCGAGGAGCCGCGGGGCGCCGGCGCCCAAGATGTTGAGGGCGTCGGCGAGTTCGGGGATGCGGTGGGTGTTGGCCGTCCAGGTGGCGGTGACGACCGCGGTGCGGGCGCCTGCGGCGGCGTGCTGGGCGAGGACACCGCCGACGAGGAGGGCTTCGTCGTCCGGGTGGGCGACAACGGCCAGAAGCGCCGGGGCAGGCGCATCCGGAGGGGGTGGGGTCACGGTGGTGGAGCCTTTCGATCGAACGCGGGCGGGCGTGGTGGCCGGGCTACGCGTGGCCGGGGGTCTCGTATCGCTGGAAGTGGGCGGGTGGGTGGTCGAGCGGCAGCCTCGGGTTCCAGGCGGTCAGGCACTGGGCGCTCGTTGACAGTTGGCGCGCATCCTCACCGGCCTGTGACCCCACCAACACTGCAGCTCATCAGCGGGGCGGGTCCGGGACGGGTTCGATGCCGGCTACGCCGGCCATGAGGGTCATGAACTCAGCGAAGAGCGTCACGCAGGGCCTCCTCCATGACAGGCAGCCGGTCCAGCAGCATCAGAGCTGCCTCGTGCCGTACCCGCCCGTAGGCTTCGAGTGCGGCGTCGACGATGTGCGGTCGTTCCACTGGTACCGACAGCGGAAAGGCCGAGCAGAGCATGGCTGCACAGCCGACACGAAGCGAGGACACGAGGTCGTCCGCGGACGCCTTCGGGTTGGCGTCCCGGTAGGCCAGGGTCAGATCGGTGTATCCGGTGAGCCAGCTCTCCGCACCGTTGTCCAGCTCAGGCCCAGCACCGTGTGGACTGCCCGCGCGGACGGTGCGGCTCTCGCCCTTGCACTGAGTCGGCATCTTGTCAGACCAGGGCAACGGACACGGCGAGGACCCCGATGACCAAGTAGGGGCCGAAGGAGACGTGCGTCCGGCGGCGGCGGCCAAAGGTCAGTCGTGCCACCTCCGAGACCGCGCCGAAAGTGGGACAGGACACCCAACGCGGCGTCAGCGGACTGTTCAGCAGCGAAACTCTTCACCAGCGGCCGTTCCTACACGCGACGTTGCTCGACACCTCGAAGCGTGAAGAACGGCCGCCCTGCTGTCCCGGGAACGAACCAAGATCGGCCGGGTGAACGGCCGAGGTTAAACACCAAGCTGATGGCCCGTTGGCAAACCGGTGTGGCATTCCCGTGAACGGAGCCGGCGGGTGAATCTGAACAGAATTCCCGCCTCAGGAGGACGGGGGCACGGAGAGTCGCCACAGGTACGACGTGTGGAGCTCGCCGGGGCCGTATGCAAGGTCCAGGTGCGAAAGTTCGGTTTCGGCCGTGTACACGTACTCCAGGCGCATCGACTCGCCCTCCGACACCGGGTGCGGTCCGCCCGCGTTGAGCTCGGACGGGTAGCCGGCGAGCCTTTTGACGCCCGGGTTCGCACTTTCGTAGCTTCCGATGTCGTAGCTGCGCAGTTCCACCGGAGCGCCGCTGAGGTTCGTCACGGTGACGGGCACTCGGTAGGTGTGCGCGGCCGGGGTGTCGTCGCCCGTCATGTCCGGGGGCGGGGTCATGGGCTGGACGGGGCCGAGGGTGACCCGGACGCCGTCGTCGTAGGTGACGGTGCCCTCGCGGGCCGGGGACTTGCGGTCGGCTGCGCCCGTGCGCTCGCGGGCGACCACCCGGTCCTCGCGCCGGTAGCGGATGCAGCCGCCGTCGGCCGAGAGAGTGGGCTTGCCCGTGTACCAGTCGGTACGGATCTCGATGATGACGCCGTGGTCGTCGGTGGTCCGGACGCCCGGCCACTGCAGTGTCGGGCGGTCGGGGTTCAGGGGCTTGTTCGCCGGCCTGTCCTCGGTCTTCCAGCCGCGGCGCTCCCATGCGGCGCGCAGCCTGTCCAGGTCGGCCAGGTAGTGGGCCTCGCTGGAGTAGTTGAGACCCCACGTGTAATGCGGCTGCTCCCTGGTCACCCCCTTGCCGTCGATCCCCAGGTCGTCGCTGCACGAGGTGCTGCCCTCCTCCTTCATCCTGTCGGCGTCACCGGCGCCCGGCGGCAGGTCACCGAGGGTCCTCCTTCCGGCCTCCCGGGTCTTGATGTCCTGTTTGCGGTAGTCCGCTGCGGAACGCACCGGGCCGCCCCCGAGGTCCTCGAAGAAGCCGGACACCGCCGAGCACGCCCAGACGGCCGCCGCGACTGCGGCGAGGCGGACGAGCCAACGCCGTGCCACCGGCTTGCGGCCCACCTCTGCGGTCGGGGTATCCACGAGGTCAGCGGCTGGTTCCTGGGGCGGGCGTGTATCCATGGGTCGATTTCACGCCATGGGGCTGGCCCGTCAACAGGGGTGACGTGCTCAAGCGGAGATGAGTAGGGGTACCCAGGAAGCGGGGGCCGCCGAAGCGCGGCCGCGCAGCCCCGCCGCGGGCGGGGCCGGGGCCCCGGCCCGGCACGCGATGTGCCGAGCCGAGCCGGGCCGGGCCGTTGCTCAGAAGCTCCAGCCAGCCCATTATCGTCAACCAGCACGCCATCACCTTCTGGCAGTACCTGCCCCAGCCGGCTCACCCCGTAGCCGCAGCTCAACTCGCCAAGCCGCTGTGCATGTCCGCCGAGGTCCCGTACGACGAAGCGATCGCCTTCCAGTACGACCCAGAGCAACCCGGCGCTCCCACCCTCCAGCGGCGAAGCCCGCTGGGGGTGGCAGAGTCCTCGACGTCGGCACTCAGACGATCTACCGGCACGTTCTTGGCCGCCCCGGACGGCCTGGCCGTCAGACCGCTGGTCCGAGGACGGAGGCGTCCGCCGTTGCCGCAGCGACGGCCCCCGCCCTCGGCCCGGGCGGAAGAGGGTGGGCGCGCGGTACGCCCGGCCATCCCAGGGCCCGCGAGCCCCTACGCGGGAATGGCGGCCGCACCGCCCACCTCGCAACACCAGTCATCCCGGCCCAGCCGGCCCTGTCGCTCGGGCCGGCTATCTCGCTCAAGGCCGACCGTGTGCTCAGCGCCACATCCCCTCAGCTCTACCCGACCTCAATCGCCCTCTGTGACTGAGCAGCGAACTTGGCCCCTCCGGTCAGGTACGCCGCTCTGCCCCTGTGCCACACCAAGTGGGTGCCGTTGTTGCTGCTCAGTCCTGGTGGGTGCCCTGGACCATTCGGTCGATGAGGGGTGCGGCCCGTTCCGGATGCTCTTCCAGCCACCTGTCGAGGTGTTCCCGCACGGCCTGTCCGACGCAGGCGCGCCCTGTGGCACCGCCTAGCACGCCATGGGTGGCGCCCTGGAACTCGGGAGCGTCCAGCTTCACCGATACGGCGGCCGTCAGACCCACAGCGATCCGGTCGGCGTCGAGATCGGGGGCCGCCACCGTCAGCAGCCCGCGCTTGCGCGCGTATGTGTTGACGGCGGCCATCACCCCGTCGCGGAAGCCGCGCTCGTGCGCGCCGTCGATGGTCGGCCGACTGTTGGCGAAGCTCCGGACACGCTCTTCGCCGGAGCCCCGCCACCGCAAGGCCACCTCCACCGTGCCCGCCATCCGCCGGTCCTCGTGGTCGAAGCCGATGATGTCGGGCCGGCGGCTGCCACGGTCCGGTCATCGAGGAAAGCGACAAGGTCCCTGACCCCGCTCGTGTAGCGGAACCGCACCGAGTGGGACTCGGCCGGGTGGCGCAGGTCGGTCAGAGAGATGTCCATGTCCCGGTTCAGGAAGGCGATCTCCCTGAAGCGCTGCGCCAGAGCGTCGAACGAGACCTGTGCGGCTTCGAAGATGTCGGCGTCGGGCCAGAAGACGATACTCGTCCCGTTTCCGGTCGTCGGACCCGCCGCGGCAAGCGGGGTGACCGCCACACCGCGCGCATACTCCTGGACCCAACGGGTTCCTTCACGCCACACCTCGGCTGTCAGGCGGCTCGACAGGGCATTGACGACGAAGGGCCCCACGGCGAGCCAGCCAAGCAGCACGTCGTGGCGCCCCTCGGGCCTCCGCCCGGACTGCGTCTGGGTCAGCAGGGCCCGAGGTCGGGACCGCCAACACTCCCCACCTCATCGACGGGAACGCCCGGCCCGTCGTCGGCGACACACACCCCGCCGTCCGGCCTGAGCGTGACGTGTACGCAGCTTGCACGGCCGGCCAGGATCTCTTGCACCGGCCGGTCGCAGACCTCGAACACCATCTGTCGAAGGCCGCGTTCACTGGTCGATCCGACGTACATACCGGGCCGCTTCCGAACGGCTTCCCACCCCTCCAGCACCTGAATGTGGCTGGCGTCGTACCCGGCGAATTCCTCACTCATGGTGCCCCCTCTGACGGTCCGCAGCAGAACCCCACAGCCTAGGCGGAAACCACAAAAACACCAGGTCAGGACCTACTTGGAAGCGACGCAGACAAGCGCGTCAGCGCGCTAACCCAAGGCCGCCGATCCAGGGGGCGCACACTTCCACCAGAGCGCGCCCGCTGGGTCCCGATGCCCTGCTCGATGAGCTACCCGGTTTCGGGAACGCGGATTGGGCCGGAGCGGGCGGCCTCGGCCAGCCGCTCACGGGTCTCCAGCTCTGTGATCTTCTCCCGGATCAGCCCCAGGAGCAGCAGGCACCACTGCTCCACCCGCAGGCGGCCGACGTCCGGGGGGGGGGGGGGGGGGGGGGGGGAAGCGCCCTCTCGTTCCCCCGGCCTGGGGGGGCCTTTCCCCCCCCCCCCCTTTTTCGGGGTTTTGGTTGGGTTGTTCGGGCGCCCTGTGTCCTCTCC
>NZ_JBWKDK010000066.1:0-32561 GCF_056436005.1 Streptomyces sp. NPDC043854 | reverse complement strand
TCCCCCCCCCCCCCCCCCCCCCCCCCCCCCCACACCCCCCCCCCCCCCCCCCCCCCCCCCCCCCCCCCCCCCCCCCCCCCCCCCCCCCCCCTCCACGTTGGTCACAACACCCAGTCTGCAGAAACTGGCGTCCAGTGCTGCCGACAGGCCCAGGGCTGCGCTGCTGCGGTTCACACAGGGCTGAAGCGGAAGACCTGGTCGCTGGCCCCGGTGCATTCGGCCTGGATGGCTTCGGCTCCTTCTGTGCGGGGAGGCAGGATGCCGATGCACATGTTGCTGTCCAGGGGGCGCAGTCGGTATCCGCTGCCGGAGGGCTCCAGGCGGTACTTCAAGCCGAGGGCGTCGGTGCAGTCGCCGGGGGACATCAGCTGTGCTCCTTCGACCAGTGCTTCGTCGACGCCCAGGCAGCCCTTGCCGATCTCGGGGTGGTGCCACTGGATGCGGTAGGTCTGGTTGCCGAGGGATTCGAGGTAGACCCGCGGCTGGAGTGCCTCGGTGCAGGGGCGCTGTACGGCGATCTCGCGGTTGGTACGGCCGTTGCGTTCCCGGCCTTCGGTGATGCACAGGGTGGAGGAGCTCGCCGGGTGCATTCTCACCCAGCCGGCTTTGGGCATCCCTGCAGGAGCAGGGGTAGCCGGCGCGGGGTTGGCGGTTGGGGCCTTGGCGGGCTGGGTCGCGGTCCCGGCAGGCGGCGGCGTGCCGCTCTCGTTGTTGGGGGACGGGGAGGTGCCCGGCGACGCGGAGGATGAAGAAGAAGCAGAGGCAGCGGCAGCGGCAGGGGATGAAGCAGACGCCGTGGGGGCCTTGGGGCTGGTGCTGGCGGGCGGGGCAGCGTTCGTCTTGTCGCTGTCGGGCTTGCCTCCCGGCCACAGGATGAGGAGAAGCACCCCCGCGGCGACACAGGCGCTGGCGATGGCCACGGGCAGGATGCGTCTGCTGCGTCTGCGTTCGTTCGCCTCAGACGTTGGCCGGGGAAGCGCCGGCGCGGTGGGCGCGGCCTTCTCCTCGGGGCTCTCCGTGGTGGTCGCCTCGGCGGCCGTGCTGGTGTCGGCGTCGCCGGCCGTGTCCGGGACGGTCTCGGTGTCCGAACCTGTTGCGGTGTCCGTGCTGGTGGAAATGCCGGCTGTGCCGTTCGGCAGGGCGGTCTCCGCGCCATCGTCGCTTCCCGGGGCCACCGGTTCCTGGCTCATCGCGAGCTGGCGGCGGGCGTCCACCCAGGCGTCGACGGTGGCCGCATCGCCGCCGCAGGCGCGGACGAAGGCGATCAGGAGCTCTTCGCGGGGGAGGTCTCCCCGTGTCAGCGCACCGGAGATCGTCGCGCGCGGCAGCACGTCACCGGCATCCTCGGCCTTGCGTTCCAACTGCCGGTAGCTCAGGTCGGCCCAACTGCGTAATCGGCGCATCGTGGCCACGAACTCCGCCGGTGTGCGGGCGTCTTTCGGGTCCGGCCCCGTTCCCCCCATGCCCCCTCCTCGATCATGTGTGCTAGGGAGGGTAGTGCGGAGGTGAGGGGGGAGAGAAACCGGCAGGGCCGGATGGTGCACGGCAGTATGCGTTTTCACCGTCGTCTTCGTCGCGGTCAGCCGGTGATGTGGCGGTAGCCGACGACGTCGGAGGCATCGGCCAGCGGTGCGACCGTGACGGTGCGGCCTGGGCGCGAGGCATGGATGACCTCGCCGTCGCCGATGTAGAGCTGGACATGGCCGCCGCCGCGAGTGACGACCAGGTCGCCGGGTACGAGCCGAACGCGCGTGGTCGCCTCACCTGCCCGGACCTGGTCCCATGTGGTGCGCGGCAGCTGCACCCCGGCCTCCTGCCAGGCCAGCATCACCAGGCCCGAGCAGTCGAACCCGCGCGGCCCGGTGCCGCCCCAGACGTAGGGCTTGCCCAGTTGCGCCCGGGCGAAGGCGACCGCGGCGGCGCCGCCCTTCACAGTCGGCTTCTTGCCGTCTGTATCGGTCTGCTTCGGCGCGGGCTCGGGCCGGTGGGATTCGTCGCCCCTCGGCTTGTGGCCGGCCGGGCGACTGTCCGCGGCCGGTATGCGCAGCGTGTCCCCGGCATAGATCAGGGTCGAGCTGCCCAGATCGTTCAGCCTCTGGAGGGCTTCGACGCTCGTGTCGTACTTCAGGGCCAGAGCGGAGAGCGTGTCACCGGGCTGCAGCACCACCGTCTTGTTCACGGCTTCCGGCCTTGCAGCTTCCCGGCCGGGGTACGGCTCAGCGGGCCTCTCCGCGGGCTGCGCCGGGGGCGCGGGCTGGGTCGGTGGCGCGGGCTGCTCCGTCAGTGGCGGCTCGGGGTCTCTGGGTTCCTCGGGCACAAGACCCGCCGACGGCTGCGCAACCGGCGACGCCTCATCTGGCCCGTTCACGCTCAGGCCCGCGCCGAGGAGGATCAACAGCGCGAACAGCACCAGCACGAACGGAACCGCCCACCACACCTCCCGCCCGCGGCTCCCGCGCGGGATACGGGTCTGGGGGCGCCGGTGAGAACCTGGACCTGATACCCGCCCTGCCGCGCGCCGGCCGGGCCTCGTCAGCGTCTGTTGCGCCATCACAGCCTCCTTCGGGCCGCGCAGTTCGCGGCCCGCACAGGAGGCTCATCCGCTGTGTGGATATCCCGCCAGGCCTTCATGAGTCCGGGACAGTCCGAGTCCGTCCGCCGCCGCCCAACCGCTCGGCGCGGGCAGCGGAACCTGCCCACGAAACCGCGCCTGACCAGCACAGACAACTCAGGACTGGCGTGTCGCAGAAGCGGCCACAGCATCCGCCAACCCAGCGCCCTGGCAAACCCGGCTTGCTCCGGCTATATGGGTGCCCGCGTTTCGCTGGCGGCGAGGGCGGGCTCCTGGAGGAGCCCGTGCCGGGTCGGCGGCTCGCCGTGTCCCTTTCCCCTGCCGGAGTGTCCGCTCTTGGGTTCGGCCGAGGCTCAGCTGCCGCCCGGGGCCTTGGCCTACGGGGACTTGGGTCGGCGGTGGTGGCGGATGCCTCGCCGTTCCCCGAACACGGCTGCCGCAGTAACAGCCGCGATCACGTACGCCCTGACGCCGTTGGACAGCCCGCCCTTCCGCCCCGCACCGGGCAGAGAACCGGGCGCGGTTCCCCGGAGACGAAGGCCCGGCCGGCTGCGGCGCTCCGCCAACGACGGTCTCGGAGCAGGGGTGGGAGCAGCGGACGCATCCGCTTACCTGCGCCCGCGCACGCTGCCGGCCACGTGGACACACCCGCCAGGTTGTCGGCAGCCAAGCAGAACGGGCTGGGTCCATGACCGCGCGGTTTTCGAGGACGGCGTCCGGTCGGCCGACCGCTCGTACAGCTGCCGGGAGGGCGTGGGGGCCGGAAGTCGGTCGGCGGTCCGGCCACTGGGCCGAGCCGCACACCCCACCGGGCTGATCCCTGTCGGCAGTGCGGCACTCGCTGATCTGCACGGACAGCGGGCTGGACATGTCGGGACAGTCCCGGACAGCGGAATCCCTTGGCCGCCCCCCGCTGACCCGTCGAGAGTTCTGCCATCCCAGCGAACTGCCGTGCGAACCACGGCTCTCGACCCATGGAGTCAGCCATGCGCAAGCTCACTTCCCTCGCGGCCAGGGGCGCCGCGATCACCCTGCTCGCCAGTACCGCGATAGCCGTCTCGGGCGTCGCCAACGCCCAGGCCGCCCCGTTGGGAGCGAAGATCGCCACCACCGCCAAGGGACAGATCGGTGCCGGCCCGTGCGGGCTGAACGGCAAGGGCAGCTACTGGGGCCGGGGCACCGCCCAGACGGGCAGCTGCGGCCCCAACGGCACCGAAGCGCACGCCTGGTGCGCCGACTTCGTCGGCTGGGTGTGGTGGAAGAACGGCGTGGGCGGCAAGATGAAGAAGCTCAACAACCTCGCGTCCAGCTTCGCCAACTACGGCCCGATGCACTCGACCCCGAAGGTCGGCGACGCGATCCTCTACAACCTGCACACCGCGGACACCAGCGACGACCACGTGGCGATCGTGGTGGCCATCTCCGGCTCGAAGATCACCGTGGTGGGCGGCAACCAGGGCAACCCTGGCAGTGTGAGCTCCCGCAACTGGAAGTCCTACAAGGTCGGCACCCAGGTCAACCCCGCCCAGAAGATCAGCGGTTACGTCACTCCGGTGGCCCGCTGACCTCACCCCCCGGCAGGCAGGTCGTACCACGGTCTCCCGGGTACATGGAACGAACCATGGGCCGGCACCGTCAGGTGCCGGCCCGTCACCCAGCCTCGTGGCGCCGTTGAATACGGCCGGGCACGGCTCCCGCGCGCATGAGCGAAGGGGCCGCCCCTGGGTGGGGCGGCCCCTTCGGTGGTGCGGATCAGACGCCGTGCTTGAACACCGACACCAGCTGGATGGTGGTGAAGATGACGGTGCAGACCATGCCGATCGTGGTGTCCACGTTGAGCTGGCCCCAGAAGCGCCGCCACCGGCCGGCCCGGCGCGGGTCCTCCTCGACCACCTCCCGGGCCTGGGAAATCTTGATCCGGGTCGCCGTGTTGTGCCACTCGTGGACCCGGGTGGGCCCCACGTTGCAGCCCAGCAGGTAGGCGTGCAGCGGCTCGGTCTCGGGGATCTCGTCACCGTTGAGCAGGGTGAACAGCTCCGTGCGGGTGAGGGTGAGCCCCTTCGTGCGGGCGTTGCCCCGGACATCGTCGGAGGTGAGCTCCTGTGTCTCCATCAGGTCGCGCAGGAGTTCCCGGAAGTCGGACGCCGTCGTGCACAGCCCGAGGGCGGTGCTGACGGTGACGGTTTCCGACGGGCGCCATGAGGTGCTCTGCTGCCGGCGCTCGACCTCCTCGCGTACGAGCTCGGCGACGGACCGCCGGGCGCGCGGTACGCCGGCGGACTGCCGGCGCACCGTGTCCGGTCCGGAGGCGGAGGCCTCGGCCCCCGCCCGTCGCAGCTCGCCTTCCTCAGCGGCCAGCCACCGCTGGTGCCAGACCTCCTCGTTCGCCTCGGGGTCGCAACCACGGATGAACGCCCAGGTCACTTCCCAGGTGGGCAGCTTCTTGCCGGAGACGGCGCCGGAGAGGGACGCCGTCGAGTAGTTCACGCGGACGCCGAGGGCCTGGAAGGAGAGCCCTGACCGGTCTCGGAGCACGCGCATGGCGCTGGCCAGCTCCCGCAGCTCGGGAGAGGCCTCGGCGCTGATGGGGCTGGGCTGGCGGGGCATCAGCAACCCCCCGTCGCCCGTCGAGCGGCCCTGCGACGACGCCGCAGGCGCCGCGGGGGCCAGAAGGCCGCGGCCGTGGCCGCGACGTTCAGGCCCAGGCCCACAGACTCCGCGGGCTCAAGGCCCGCAGCGAACCCGGCGGCTCCGGCAACGGCGCCGGCCGCGGAGTAGAGGCCCAGCCGTGCGGACACGGCGTACCTCTGGATGGTGGTGGTGAACCCGTCCCGGTAGCGGCTGACCGCGTCTGCTAACGCGGTCTTCCAGGTGGCGGGCACGGGCAGAGGCAGGCAGATGCCGCCTCGCGGATGGACAAGGGACTGCATCTTCGACCTTTCAGCGTCGTTGATGCAGGGCCCACCGCCGTGAAAGCACGCGGACCGGATTCCACGGCAGAGGACCCTGCGGAACTGACCTCGAAGTCCCGCCGGAGAGCGCCAACTCCCCTGCATGGCGGAACCGCACTGACACAACTCATGGTGTCGCAGTACTCCTACGGAGTACAGAGCGTGATGTTCACACCTTCTCGGCGGCCCTTCCGAACCGAAGTGAAATACGTTCGAAAGAGCCCTGACCTGCAAGAACGCCAGCAGGCGCCGTTCTTAACGAAACTGAAGCGGCGTCACTGTGGATGAACAACGCCCCATCGAGCAGCATGGGGGAGAGAGCAGCCCCCAGCGGGCCGCGATTCTCGGCGTCGTTCTGACCTCGAACACGCTGACACTTCGGGTGTACTGCGCCAACAGGACATCCAAGGCTCGGCCTCCCCGCCCGCACGCCCACATGGCACGCGGGATACACGCTCCTTCGGGCGTGTGAGCGGGGAGGCCGAGCCGTTTTGCCGTCTGGAGGGGACGCTGGTCTTCCGCACGGGGAACTCCGTAACGGACCACTTGGTTCCCGAGCACTCCGATCGCATCCCGGGAGGCCGACCAGCAGGCCTCGCCGGAGCCATGCGGCATGCCGTTGCCCCCTGACCGCGGGTGAGCTCCTGAGCCGGTCAGCGGCCGCAGGCCGGCTTGGGGCGGTCAAGGTAGGACCAGGTGTCCGGCCCGACCTGTCCGTCGACCTTGATGCCGCTGCAGGCCTGGACCGCCTTGACCGCGGCTTCCGTACCGGAGCCGAAGTTCCCGTCGACCTTCAGGGCTTGGCCGTAGTTGTAGTTGAGCAGGCACTGGATCTGCTCGACCTTGGACCCCACCATGCCCTTCGCCATGGTCTGCGTGCGGTCCCAGTTGAACTTGCAGTTCGCCGCCCCCGCCGCCCCGGTCGTCGACGCCGGGGCCGAGGATGTGCCCGCCGGCCGTGACGGGCTCGGCGCGAGGCCCGTACGCGACGCGGAAGGTGAAGGCGGGTTCTTCGAGGAGCCGGCGCCAGGCCGGCCGCTCGCCGTGTTCCCCTCCCCCGCCGGAGGATCGCTCTTGGACCCGGCCGAGGGCTCAGCGGAGCTGGAACCCGGGTTCTTGGCCTCCGGTGTGCCCGAGTCGGCGGTGGTGGCGATCAGTCCGGCCGCGCCCCCGAACACGACTGCCGCCGTGACGGCCGCGATCACGTACACCCTCACGCTGTTGGACAGCCCGCCTTTCCTCTTCCCCGCACGGGCGGAGGACGGGGCGCTGCTGCCCGGGGAGGGCGGCCTGGTGGGCTCCGTGCGCTCCGCCGACAGCGGAGCCTGAGCAGGCGTGGGAGCAGGTGCGGGGGCCGGGGGCGGTGCGGGTGTCGGTGTCGTGGCGGGTGCTGGGGTGGCTGCGGCTGGTTCTTCGTCCGCCGGCTGCGCCGTGGTGTCCGTGGCCGGGGCGTCGGGCGCGGGCTCCTGGCCGCCGGGCTCTACCGGGGCCGCCGTCATGGCATCCGCGGTCGAGGTGCCCACCGTCGGCCCTTGGCCGCTCTCCTCTACCGGCTCCGTCGTCGCGGTGGCCGACGGCGTTGAAGTCGGGGGCGTCTCGGGCTGCTCCTCCGCCTTTGCGGCCTCCCACAGGGCAAGGAGCCGTTCGGCGTCGTCTTTCGCGTACTTGCGGCAGAAGGCCTCCATCTGAGGCCGCTTGGGGAAGGCGACTCCCTCGCCACGCAGGAAGCGGTGCCAGGAGGTTTTCGACCACTGCGTGTTGCGCTCCAGGGCAAGGAGCGACAACTCAAGTTCGTCCCTGATCCTGCGCATCTCCTGGCGCAGTTGCTCGGCGGCCTTGGGCGTGGATGGGTCCTCGCCGCGTTCCTGACGCACGTTCCCTCCTGAGCTGGCGGTCGTTTCCGTTCCTTTCCGCAGGTCAGAGACGTGTGGAACGGGGGGAACGGAAGAAACATGATCAGGCTATCGGTGGAACGGTGAAACGCAGATCGTCGGTCCCGTCAGCCCGGCCCGCACAGGCCGCAGCCCCCTCCCCGCCGCACCGCCACGTGCGAGCGGGAGGGCCTCATCGAGGACGGAACCCATGCGAAAGAACGTCAAGAAGCTCGCCCTGCACGCCGCCGGCCTCGCGGCCGTCGCCGCCGTCGCCTTCGCCTCCCTCAACGGCAACGGCATCACCTCGGCCCACGCCGAAGCCAGGCCCGGGCAGCACCTCACCAAGTCCGCCGCTGCCACCGCCGACCTCCGGGAAAACTCCCGCGGGGAGGCCGTCAAGAACCTCCAGCGCGAACTCAACAAGCACGGCCACCGCCTAGCCGTCGACGGCATCTTCGGCCCCCTCACCAAGGACGCCGTCAAAGACTTCCAGCGCAAGCACCGCCTGACCGCCGACGGCATCGTCGGCCCCCAGACCCGGGCCGCGCTCCAGAACGGCGGCGGCACGACCACCAAGCCGCAGCCGGCGCCGACGGCGTCCGCACTGCGGAACAAGATCGTGTCCGTGGCCCGCGGCCAGATCACCCCCAAGGGAGACCGGCCCGAGAGCAGCGGCGCCTGCAACAAGTACTTCGCGTACTCCGACTCCGGCCGCCACTCCTGCGGACAGGTCGCCTGGTGTGCGGCGTTCGCCGAGTGGACCTGGCACCAGGCCGGTGTCAGCAGGGTGCCCGACCACACCCTGGCCGCGCGCGGCATCGGCAAGTGGGGCAAGGACAACGGGCTCTTCCACGACCGCGCCGGCTACACCCCCAAGCCGGGCGACCTCGTGATCTACGGCCGCCCCGACGGCGGGACCCCCGGACACGTCGGCGTCGTCGTCGCCGTCCACGCGAACGGCACCATCGACACCGTCGACGGCAACTACAGCAACAAGGTCAGCCTCGTCCAGCGCCTCAACCCCGCCACCGCCACCGGCAACGGCGGCAACCGCATCTCCGGCTACGTCAGCCCGCCCGGCGCCTGACCCACACCCCCACCGGGGCCGCCGCCGACCCGCGGCGGCCCCGGTCCCCCTCCTCGCGATGCCGCCCCGCCGGCCGAACGCGATGCGCCTCCCCGGCGTCCGGCGCACGCCGCCATCGCCTGCTCCTTCCGGCACAGCGGTGAGATGCGTTCCTTTCCGCAGGTCACAGGCGTGTGGAGCGCCAGGAACAGAAGGAACACGACGGGTCTGTCGGTGGAACAGCGGAACGCAGATCGTCGGTCCCGTCAGCCCGGCCCGCACAGGGCCGCAGGTCTCTCCCCGCACTGTCGGGGACCCAATACCAGGACGGAAGAAGACCATGCGCAAGAACATCAAGAAGATCGCCCTGCACGCCGCCGGCCTCGCGGCCGTCGCCGCCGTCGCCTTCGCCTCCCTCGGCGGCAACGGCGCCGGCACGGCGCACGCCGACCCCGCCAGGACCGGCCAGCACCTCACCAAGGCCACCCCCGGCGCGATCGCTTCCCCCACCCTCCAGGAAGGGGCCCGCGGAGAGGCCGTCAAGGACCTCCAGAGCCGGCTCAACAAGCACGGCCACCGCCTGACCGCCGACGGCATCTTCGGTTCCCTCACCAAGGACGCCGTCCAGGACCTCCAGCGCAAGCACCGCCTGACCGCCGACGGCATCGCCGGCCCCCAGACCTGGGCCGTACTCAAGAACACCGGCACCAAGCCCGCCCCCGCGCCCAGCACCAAGCCCGGCCCCCGCGGGTACCAGCTGCAGTTCACCAAGAACCAGCAGAACCCGATGTGGTCCAAGCTGTCCCTCGTACGCGACGGCAAGGTCGTCAAGAGCTACCGCGCCGGCTCCGGAACGGGAGTCACCAATGAATGCACCAGCGATAAGGGATGGCTGCCCAACGGCACCTACAAGATCAAGGGCCACGAGACCAACCGCGGCACGATGAGCTACAACCCCTGGGTAGCCATCCAGGGCTACGCCATCCAGCTCGAAGACAAGACCTGCACCCCCAAGCCCGGCCAGAAGCCGGTCAACCGCACCGACATGTTCATCCACAGCGAGATGCTCGCCGACGGCACCCAGGCCTTCGACAACCCGTTGAAGTCGGACGACTGGTGGCGCTGGGACAACGCCGGCGACTACAGCTCCAACGGCTGCATCAAGCTCGCGCCCGCCGACATCAAGGACCTCTTCTCCCGCCTCGACCAGGCCGGCTGGCCGACGAACCTCACCCTCAACGTCAACTGACCACGCAACCCGAGCCTCACCCCGCGCCCTCTGGCCCCCGGCGGCACGCCGCCGGGGGCCAGGCCGGCTACGGCGGTCATGGCTGCATGCCGCGCCGCCACAGGCCGGCGAGCACCTGCCATAGCTCTCACCCCTTGCCGGCCTGCGGGGCCACCCAGGGAAAGGCATCGAGGAGCATCAGAGCGGACCAGGCGGTGTGGAGGACCAGGGCAGTGATGCGGGCCGGGAGTTTCGGGAGCGTTCCGAGCCTGAGGACGCCGTACAGCACGGGCAGGCAGACAGCCGTGGCCCCGAGAACTCCGTCCCTTCCACTGAGGTCCGGTGCTTTTTCGACGGCTGCCTGCACTGACAGGTAGACCATGCAGACAACAACCAGGCAGATGAGGGCGACGATCCGGCGAAGGGCGACAATGAACGGGTCCGGGCCGCCTGGGTCCGGGTCCCCGGGGGCCGCAGGCAGTGCCTTCTGAGGGCCTGGAACGCCTGGGGCGGGTCGCCGGGGCAGCGAGTACGCACTGCGAACTCGTTCGTACGCGCGCTCGAATGCGTGGATTTCCTCGGGGGTGGCGCCCAGGGCGGTAGTCAAGGCCTTGAGGTGCTCCCAGGCCATGGGCATGCCGAGGCCCTTCCTCAGGGTCAGCACCGCCCACCGCTGGTTGAAGTCCGGGGCCTCGCCGAACGCCTTGGCTGCCAGGGTGGCCTCCGGTAACCAGTCCAGGCTCTGGCGCTCCTCCAGTCGCTTGAACGAGGCGGCCACTTCCGCCGGTGTCTGCACCGTCTCCAGCAAGGCCAGGAGATTCGGCTTGTCCTTCTGCTCAGAGCGGCCGTTGTCGCTGTTCACAGCGTTGTCCTGGCTGTCCTGCCGTTGTCCCGGGACAGCCGGTCCAGCCGTCCGACCGGCCCTGTCCGCCGGTTGCCCCGGGACGACGGGGCCGCGCGCGGTCCCGTCGACAACCCCCGGCCCGGTGCGAGTGTCGGTATCGGGGTGAGCTGGGAGGCCGACTCCCGCACCGAGCTCGTCAAGTTCCGTGTCCCGGGCCTCCAGCCGCTCCTCGACCACTTCCAGGAACTGCCCGATCTCCTCCAACCGGGGCAGGTTCTGCTGCGCGGTGACCACAGCGACGCCGGTGTCCGATACGACGTCCTTGCCCAGGTCCCGAAGGACGGCCTCCTCACGGATCACTTGCTGCGCTGCAGCTGTCTGCACCGTGAAGGCTTTCTCCTCCAGCCGGCGGGCATGCTCCAGCTGCCCGTCGGCCCGGTTCCGGAACACCTGCAGCTGCTCCAGCTCCCGCTCCAGCTCGGCCCGGCCCTCATGGGCCCGTTCCAGCTGGACCTCCAGGTGGGTGCACTTTGCCTGGAGCAAGGACACCGTCTTCTCCAGGGCCTGGCGCTGGATCTCGGACTCGTGCAGCTTCTGCCAGGCTTCGGCGTTCTTCTGCTGAGCATCGGCCAAGTCCTTGTACGCCTGCGCCACCGGACTGAGCCGGCCGCCGCGGGGAGCCGCAGGCGGGAGTGCGCCCTCGCCCAGGGCCCGGGCGGCCTGGACGGCCGCCTCCAGAAGCTGCAGGCCGTCCTGGAGCTGGACGGCCGGCCGCGTGGTGACATAGCGGCCGACCACCGCCTCGATCAGCTCCCGGGACGGGAGGCGGGCGCCGCTGAGGACCTCGCTCCACGACGACTTGGCGTACGGGAAGCCCGCGGCCGTCAGCTCCCTCTCCAGATCCCGCGTCGTCTTTTCCGCGGTGACGTCCCGCAGCCACGCGGCCAGTGCGTTGGCCTCGTTCGTCCGCCCCCGCAGCCCGCCCTGCGGCCGTCCCGCCATCCCGCCTCCCGAAGAAGCCTCTGCCCTGCGGGACAACCCACCGACTGCCCCGTCCTCCCGGACAGCGACCTGCACAAACACAGACCGGCCGGAGCGAACATTCTGGTCACTCGCGACCGTGGGTCTCCACCCAATCCCCAAAAGCCGGAGACCCGTCGTGACCACCCCCAGCACACCCCCACGCCGCACCTGGCCCTACGCCGTCGTCGCCATCGTCGTCCTCGCCCTGCAGCAGGGCTGGGAGGCCCGGCAGGTCACCACCCTCGCCGTCAGCCTCCTCGTCGTCATCGCCGTCATCACCTCAGCCGGCAACAACCGCGAGTAGAACCCCCGCACGCCGACGCCGCCGGGCCGCCACCCCACTCGGGGCGGCGGCCCAGCCCCTCACCCTCCCGCCAGCCGACCCTGCGCTCGTCGGCACACCGCCACCGTCTCCGAATCGCGCTCGGACCGTGTTTCTTTCCGCAGGTCACAAGGGTCTGGAACGCGAGGAACAGCAGGAACACGATCGGTCTGTCGATGGAACGGTGGAACGCCGATCGTCGGATCCGTCAGCCCGGCCCGCACACGGCCGCAAGCCCACTGCCCCGCACCGTGCGGGGCATCCCGACCAGGACGGCAAACCCATGCGTAAGAACGTCAAGAAGATCGCCCTGCACGCCGCCAGCCTCACGGCCGTCGCCGCCGTCGCCCTCGCCTCCCTCAGCGGCAACGGCGCCGGCACCGCGCAGGCCGACCCGGCCACGACCGGCAAGAAGGCCATCCCGGCCGCCACCAAGCCGGTCCTGCCCACCACCTGGCCAGTACTGAAGAGGGGCAGCGCGGACGGTGTCGACGTGACCACCCTCCAGCACCTGCTCACCGCCGCCGGCCACAGCACCGACGCCGACGGCGCGTTCGGACCCGACACCGAGCGCGCGGTCAAGACCTTCCAGGCGTCGCACAAGCTCAACCCCAGCGGAGTCGTCGGGCCCGACACCTGGACGAAGCTCGCCGCCCCCGTACGGGAGGGATCCCGCGGGCACGCTGTCCGGGCCGCCCAGGTCCAGCTCGCCGCCCTCGGACAGGACATCGCCGTCGACGGCGACTTCGGAAGGGCCACCACCAAGGCCGTCAAGGCCCTCCAGACCCGGCACAAGCTCAAGACGACCGGCGTCGTCGACGCCACCACCTGGAACAAGCTCATGAGCGACAACCCCGCCCCTGCCACCCAGAAGCCCGCCCCCAAGCCCCAGACCCCCATCAAGGGCAACCCCACGCTCAGCCGCGCCGAGGCCGAACGGCTGCTGAAGGCCGCCGGCATCAAGGTCTACTCCAGCGAAGGCTGCTACCACGTGGAGGAGGGCTGCACCACCTTCGAAGGCGTCCGGGCACGGTCCGTCCACGGCGTCATCGCCATGAAGAACGCCAGCGGCTGCCCCGTCACCATCACCGGCGGCACCGAACCCGGCCACGACACCCGCATTGCCCTCAGCCACGAGGAGGGCTACAAGCTCGATGTACGGATCGAGACCTGCATCACCAACTGGATCAAGAACCACAACCGCCAGACCAACGACCGCGGCAACGACAACCGATGGGTCGGCAACCTCGCCGGCGGGATCAGCGCCGAGTACGTCTACGAGATCCCCGACAAGAACCCCAACGCCGTCCACTGGGACATCACCTTCAAGTGATCCCCCCTGGGCCTGGGGGTGTCCGGCGGATCAGGGTCGGGCAGTCCCCGGGCCGCGGCGACCCGCTCAGACGGCCCCGGCCCGGCTCCCGCGGGGTCGGGTCCGCAGCCAGTACGAGCGGGTGGCCACCACCAGGGCTGCGCCGTACCCAGCGAACGCAATCATGCCGATCCAGGCCACCAGGATCCCGTCCCCCGACGGGGGCATGTCGCCGGTCCGCATCGTGACCACCCCGGCGGCGGCCAGGGCGCAGTACCCGAGGCCCATCAGCCCGTACGGGGCGAGGGTCGCGGCCCCGACGACCGCCGGGGTCAGCGGCAGCGCGCGGGGCACGCGGCGGCCGCGCAGGAAGGGCACCCAGCGCGGGAAGACCTGGCCCCAGGGACGGACCAGCCCCCACAGCAGGAAGACGCCGAGCGCGGCCAGCAGCGCGGTGGCGTCGATCCCCCACGAGGCGAGCGTCAGCCACACGCCGGAGGCGCCGTTGCGCTCCTCGATCGCCAGCACCTGTGCGCCGGTCAACCCGGCGAAGGTGCCGCCCAGGCCCCACACCGTCTTCATCGCCGCGTAGGGGAGGAAGGCCGCCGTGCCGGCCCAGGCGGTGAGCTGGACGCAGCGGGGCGCGGCGCTCGGGGCGGGCGCGTCCCCTGCGGCGTGCGGGCGGGGCCTGGCGGTGCGGGCGGCCGCCGCCAGCAGCACCGCCCCCACGCCGGCCAGCGCGTGCTGCGCGGCGGCCACGGCGCTGTCCACGGACTGGCCGACCAGCAGGGCCACGGCATCCATCAGCAGCCCGAACGCGGCCGTACCGGTCAGACCGCAGCCGACCCACAGAAGGCCGCGCAGGCCGGGCCGGTCCCTGTACCGCAGGACGGCGGCGCACACTCCGGCGGCGCCCGCGCCGAGGGCCACCACCGCCCAGTCCAGCCCGACGGGGCCCTCGTACACGCCGAACCGGAACACGGGCGCGCCGGCCAGCACACACACCAGGCCGAAACCCGCGTACACAACCGCCCACACGGCCGCGGCGCGCGCCGCCGCGGCCGTGGCGTGGTGCGCACGCAGCGGACGCCCGTTCGGAGACGGCTTTTCGACTCTCGGTCGGAAAAGATCGCTCATGCCCCGACCGTCGCACCGGCGGCTCCCGCCCGGCATCGGACCGCAGCACGATCCGCCTCCGTCGGACGGGGGAACGGCCCTACCCCAAGAGCGACGACACCGCCGGCGCCCGAGGGCGGAGGACTGGGCAGAGAGCAGAGGACGGAGGCGGGAGCTGCCGACCCAGCAGGTGGCTGCCGCCACGTGCGGCGCCGGCCACACCGGTGGTTGACCCTGGTTGTGCGAGACCCTGCCAGGGCAGTGGTGTGCTGCCCCGGCAGGGTGTCGTGTGCTGCTCGGTTATCGGCCAGGGGTGCCCTTGCGGACGACCTGGGGGTCGTGGGTGCTTTTGCGGTTGCCGGTCTGCGGGTCGATGCGGAAGATGCCGCCGGCTCCGTCGACGACGTTGGTGCTGTCGAACAGGTAGAGCTGGTCTCCTACTGCGTGCACGTTGGGTGGGGTCTGGGGCGGGTCGATGGCGTTGCGGACGGCCAAGGTCGCCGTGTGCAGGGCGTCGTGTGCCATGACCGCCCAGCCACTGGCCAGGTGGCCTTTGTCGAACTGTTGTCCGTGGTGGGGGCGGCTGAACTCGGTGCCGAACTCCTTGTAGAGGGTTTGGTCGGGGTTGGCGCTGTCGCCGAGCTGGTTGGGGTCGGCGAGCGGAACGTAGAGCACGGAGATGGGGGCGCCGGGGTCCTTCAGTTCCTTGATGTCGGGGTTCAGGGTGGCCGCGTCGGATCCGGTGACCACCGTGATCGGGGTGGTGCGGCACTGCCGGTCGTGCAGTTTCTCGATGAACTTCTGCAAGTACGTCGCGCGGCCCGCGTAGAACACCACGTCAGGCGTGACCTTGCCGCAGAGGTTCTTGGCGATGGTGCTCAGGCTGCTGTCCTCGGCGCCTTGCCTGACCGTGAAGTTGAACGAGATGCCTCCCGCCTCCAGGTAGGGCAGAAGTCCGATCTCCGGGTTCCGGATGGCCGCTTCCTGGGACTGCGTGTAGAAGTCGGTCGTCCCGTTCGGGGTGTTCGGCGCGCTGACCAGGGCCGCGGTCTTCAGCTCGGGATGCTTGCGAAGTTCCTGGGCGATCGCCTTGAACTGCGTGCTGACGTTGGGGGCCACCCGCACCAGGCCGGGAATCCTGGCCCCGCCGTCGATCGCACCAGTGGTGTCGAAGCCGTCCGCGGTGATGAGGTCACCGACCATCGGAATGGACGCCTCCGCCAGTGACCGCGCGGCGTCGATCGACTCCTGCTGGCTCAGGCCCATCCCGGTCACCGCGACGAGCCGGTCGCTTCCGCCGGTCATCGTCTTGAGGCCGCCGACAACGGCGCGCCAGTTCGATTCGTCGCTGCCCATGTTGGCCAGCACCAGCCGGATCTTGGGGTAGGCGTTGCCCTGGTTCGCCGTGTGCTGGCCGATGAAGGCCCCCTCGACCTGGTGCAGGGCACGGTCGCCCGTCAGGCTCTTGTCGCCCTTGGTCAGCGGAGCCATCAGCGCCACCGTGACGTAGCCGCCGGTCTTCACCACGGCCTGGTTCTCGGCATCGATCGCGGCGAGGACGTGCTGGAGTTCCGGGCCGAAGACACTGTGCCCGTCGCTGCCGTCGGTGATCCCGGAGCACTCGCCGCCCAGCACGGTGAGCAGTGCCGGATTCGTGGTCCCGCAGTGGGCGCGGTACCACCACAGGCCAACGCTGGCAGCCGGGGCCACCACCGCTGCCGCGGTCAGCGCGACCAGCCAGCGCCGACGCACGAAGCGAGACCACACAGCCGAGCCGAAGCGCTGCGCCGAGACCTCGGCGTCCTCCGGCCGGTCGACGGGCGCAGAGCCGTCCGCCAGGGCCTGCCACACCTCCATCCAGGGGGCTTGGTCGTCTTCGCTCAGGCCGCAGGCGGCCACGTACGCCTGCACGAACTCACGCTTCGGCAGGGCGTCCCGCATCAGGGTCGACGTCACAGTGGCCGGCGGGAGCGGCAGGCGCCCCGCCTTTGCCGCCGCCTTCTCGAGCGTCTTCAGCGACAGGCCCAGGGACGTGCGCAGGTGGACCAGCAGCCCGCGGAACGCCTTCTGGGTGCCTGTCCTGCGGAGCCTGTCCCGCCAGTCGGCACTGTCGGCAGGCATCGTCACGCCGCTCTTCCAGAAGGAGAAGCGGCGGATCAGCCCTGCCATGGACTGATCCGGGTCGCTGCTGCGCGGGTCGGGCGTCGTCGGGCTCGTCACGCCGTCTCCCTTGAGGCAGACGCGGCAGGCCGGCCCAGCCACGAACTGATCTGGGAGGCCGTGCCGGCTGCAACCGTCACGAGCCCGAACGCGTCAAGCATGGAGTAGCCGGACTTCAGGAGGGCGACGACCACCGCCACGACCACCACGAAGACCACCACGCGAAGGCCACCGGAGAGCACGCCCGTCCCGCAGGACGGGGCGCTGGCAGCGGACCGACTGTGACGCCGGAAAGATCGATGAACTCGCACGAGAAGCCTCCTGGGCAAGGGCGTGCAGGGCCGGGCCCGAACTGCGCTTTACCGGAGCGCGAGTTACGGGCCGTGATGGAAAGCAAGCCTGCTGTGACCGGCCAGTGGCTGGCAAGCATTTGATCCCACCGGAACACGCAGACCCCCAATCCGTTCCGGGCACGGACCGTTCCACGTCCAACCGACGGGGATTCCAGCCCGGAACACGACAGGCCGACCGCGTACCGCGACCGGTCATCCACCGTTCCGAACGGGGCTCCAACGCCGCACCGTCGAGGACGCTGACCTGGCCATTCGGCATTCGAAACGCGACGGAACAGCCAATCGATCTTGCTATCGCCCGCCGGCCGTGGTGAGACTGAACGTGAGCAGCCGCCCTGGGGCGGCCGCGACCGTGAAACCCCCGTCAAGTCCTCCTGGGCCCGACGCGGACACCCCACGGAAATGAGAGGGCCCCTGTTACCGGCGGGGGCCCTCTTCCGCACACACTCCGCGACCGCCACCACCATTCCGCACAAGGAGAAGGCGAAGGACCGGAACGCTTGAACAGCCTTCCGGGGAAGCCCTGCCCTGAAGCGGGCAAAACCTCCAGACCGCCACGGCCTCGCCGAGGGGGATGTGGATCTCTCGGGAAGTCATGTCCATCGGCCGAGTGAGAACACATGTCATGGACGGCTCAAGATCAGACTCGGGCCCTCTCGGCGACGTCCTCAGGTGGCCGCTTCATTGCGGAGCGCTGACTGTGTGCAAGGCGGGGCGTCTTAGCCGAACGAGCCTTATGGGACAGACTGCTTATGTACACCGAAGTAGCCGGTCCGCTCGCAGGCCGGTGAAGCGAACGGAAGGCCTTGAATGGCAAAGATCCACGTGGTCGCGAACCGCAAGGGCGGCGTGGGGAAGTCGCTGATCTCCCTCAACCTGGGCGCGGTCTGTGCCGACGTCGCGGGGCCCCGGGGCGACGGAACCCCGTCGGTCGCGGTCGCGTCCGCCGACCCCCAGGGCACGTCCCTGTGGCGGGCGGCCCGGCTGGTCGAGCAGCCCTTCGACGTCCTCGACATCTCCGGCGACCTGGAGAACATCCAGCTCCTCAAAAAACTCCCGTACAGCCACATCTTCGTCGACACCCCGGGTTGGGCGGAGATCACACCGGAACAGTACGAGGCGGGTGAGGACCCGCTCGGTGATGACCGCTACGGCCGGCTGCTGACCGCACTCCTGGAGCAGGCGAACGACGTCATCGTGCCGATCCTGACCGAGCCCGACTCCTTCGAGCCGACGTGGCAGACGATCGAATGGGTCCTCAAGCCTCGCAGGCTGCCCTACCAGGTGGTCATCAACAACTGGCCGCCGGCCGAGGGCCAGGCGTACGTCGACGGCACCCGCGCGTTCTGCGACAGCCACGGCTGGCCGGTCGCCCGGACAGTGATCCGCCGGTACCGCGTGCACACCAACGCCACCCGCGTGGTCACCCAGTACAACAACAACCGGGTCGAGCTCCAGGCCCGTGAGGACTTCTACCGCTTCGCCCTGGAACACGGACTGCGGGGCGCGGACGGCCGGGTGGACGAGATCAAGGCGGGTGTCTGATGGCGGGGACGCGTACGAGCATCGCCGAGCAGTTCAGCCGGACCGCGGTGGGCACGGCGGTGGCACCGGACAAGCAGACCGTCCAGCCGCAGACCCGACGAGACGCTGGCGGTCAGCTGCCGATCTTCCGCGCTCCGGCCAGCCAGGACCGCTCGGAGCGATTGGCGCACTGTCAGGGTGCCATCACCTCCGCCGACTCCTGGGCCCAGAAAGCGACCGAAGGCATCCAGCAGCAGTACCTGCTCATGGTCAGCGGCGCCTACGAACTCGTCCGCGAGGAGCGGCTCTGGGAGGACAGCGGCCTGCCGTCCTTCGACGCCTGGGGAAAGGCGTTGAACGGTCATGGGGCCGACTACATGAACAAGGTCATCCGGATCGGTCCGGTCGTGCGGGCGCTGGCTTCCGTGACGCAGCGGCAGCTTCAGGAGAAGCCGCTGCGCCCGCTGGTGTCGGTGCAGCGCGACCATGGCGACGACGCCGCGCGCGCCTGTTGGAAGGAGGCGGAGCAGGCGGGAGACCTGACCTATCAGGGCTTCCTGAAGGCGGCCATAAAGCTCGGCTACAAGGTCGATATCGAGGCCAGCCCTCGTCTGCCGGCTGCCGCCGTCGACCCGGCCAAGCTCAGCCTCACGGCGCTGCGTCGGCTCAGCAACAGTGACCCGGACCGCGCCTTTGAGGCTTGCGAGCGGTTGATAAGCGAGTTGAGCGCGCTCAAGGCGGAGATCGTCCAGAAGGCTAAGGGCCAGGACGCCTGAAGACCCCTGCGAAGACCCCGGGTCTTTTCGTCCAGGTGACGGGAAGACCCCGGGTCTTCCTGGGACGCCTGAAGACCCCTGCGAAGACCCCGGGTCTTTTCGTCCAGGTGACGGGAAGACCCCGGGTCTTCCTGGGAAGACCCCGGCATGGAACATGGGCGAGGCCCGGGGCGATTGCTGCGCCCCGGGCCCCACTGTGTCTGGCGGCCGGCCGTCAGCCGGTGTAGCCGGAGGCGATCAGATCGACAGCGGCCTGCCGGCGCTCGCTTGCGACCGTGCGGCCCACGTTCAGCTCCGCCTCGATGTATGCCAGCGGGACGGATTCCTTGTCTCCACCGGCGGCGAGGATCATCCGGGCCACCTTCCGCTCCGCCCGCTCGCGGGGCGACAGGCGGGCGGTGTCCTCGACCTCCTGGGCGGCCAGCTCGGCGCGGGCGGCGGCCTCCCGGTGGGCGGCGGCGCGGTGGGCGGCCTCCGCCTCCCGCTCGGCGTACTCTGCCGCGGCGGCACGCTCGGCCTTCGCGAACCGGTCGGCCTCGGCGGCCGCCCGGCGTTCCTCGGCCGCCTTCCGCTCGTTCGCTTCGGCCTCAGCCGCAGCGATCGCGGTCTTCCGACGGTCCTCCGCGGCGCTCCGCCGGGCCGCCTCGGCACGGGCGGCGGACTCGGCCTCTCCCGCGCTCCGCTCGGCCTCGGCCTCCCGCTCCGCGGCGCGCTCCGCCTCCGTCGCGGCACGCTCCGCCTGCCGTCGGGTGGCCTCCGCCGACAGCCGGGCGGCATGCGCGGCCGCCTCCGCCTCCGCCGCGGCGGTCGCCTCGGCCGCCTCCGCCTGCGCCTGGGCAGCCGCCTCCGCCGCGCGGGCTTCCGCCCCGGCCGCGGTCGTCTCCGCCGCAATCCGGTGCTCCGCGGTGGCCACCTGGGCGGCGATCTCCAGGCGCCGCACCTTCGCGGCGGCGGCCCGCGCCTCCGCGTCGAGCTTGCGCTGCTCCTCCCGCTCGGCGGCCTCGGCCTCCCGCTCCCGCTCCGCCGCCTTCCGCGCCGACTCGGCCTCCTTCTGCTCCTGGGGCAGGGCCAGGGCCTCGTCCACGCTCAGGCCGAAAGGCGCCATCGTGAACGGCAGCAGGGCCTCGGCACCGGCCGCCTTCTTCCAGTTCCGGCCGTGCTTGTGCTGGAGCCAGGCGCGGTAGACGGTGCGGTCGCGCTCCATGGCCACCATCTGCGCGTACGAGGTGATCCCCCACAGCTTCATGCGCCGGTACAGGCGCCAGGTCGGCCAGGGGGCCAGCAGCCACCGGTGCAACGGCACCCGGTCCGACTCCGCAGCCATCGACAGCCGGTTGGTCTTGATGATCAGATGCCGTACGGCCTCGACGACGGCCACGAACAGGACCGGCAGCACGCCGTGCATGGCCGCGCCCAGCGGGTCCTCACGGGGCGGGAGGTCCCCGGCGTTGGCGTTGAACACGATGGTGGCGATGGTCAGCAGATGCGCGAACACGCGCAGCAGCGGCTTGGGCATCCGGCGCCAGACCAGGATCAGGTCCAGGGCGTACATGGCGATGATCCCGGCGTCGATACCGATGGGGAACACCAGGGCGTAGACCCCGAACCCCTTCTTCTCCGCCAGTCCGCGCAGCGCGTCGTACGAGCCGACGAACCCGATCGCGGCGATCACCGCGGCGCACACCCCGGCCGAGATGATCAAGGCGCGCATCGCGCGGACGGACCACGCCCGGGGCGCACCCGGAGCCGCCCCCGGAGCGATCGGAGCCGCATCCGGAGCGACCGGAGCGGCCTGGCGTGCGGCCGGAACGGGCCCGGCCGCGACCGGAGCAGGCCCGGTCTCGGGCTCCCCGGCGGCCGGAGCCTGGTCACTGATCAGCGTGTCACTCATGCGGGCATCCTCTCCCCTGGGGCGCGGGGCCGGCGCACCGCCCCACCCAGCCGGAGCCTGGGCCGGTCCGGCCGGAACAAGCGGCACCGCCGGCCGGGTCAGGTCGTGCAGTGTGTGGTGTGTCGTCACAGGTACCTCCGGAGCAGTGACTTGGGCGGCGGGCCGGGAGACGGATCCCGGCCCGCCGGGTCGAACCGACCGCGGTGGCCCGCCTCTCGGGGGAGGGGTGCTCTTCCACGGCCCGGGTGGCGGCCGGTCAGCGGCCGAGGTGGGCGGCGAAGTTCGCCGCGAGGGCCGCGGCCGCCTCCGACGCGGACCGGGCGGCCTCTGCCGCCGCCTCCGCGGCCTGCCGGGCAGCCTCGGCCTGCGCGGCCGCCTGCTGGGCCTGGGCCTGCTGCTCCGCGCTCACCGCACACCCCCCGCGAGGCTGGTGTGCAGGCGGGCGGTCCACGCCCCGCACTGCGGGCACCGGTAGGTGCCGTGGCGGTCCTCGCGCATCCGCCGGCCGTGGCAGCGCGGGCCGGTCGCCCGGCTCACCGCCGGCCCCACAGCCGGCCGCCGCTGCTGTCGCGGTCCGCGTCGCGGGTCGGCTTGGGCTCGACCTTGAACCAGCCGCCACGGGAGGAGCTGTAGTCGGTGGCGTCCTTCTCGCGCCGCTCCGGCGTCATGCGCTCGCGCAGCTCGTCCTGGGAGATCGTCTTGCGGAATGCCATGATGTTGGCTCCGTCTCGTGTTCGGGATGGAACCGGGCGCCCCTGTTCTTCCGCCAAGTCGAGGAGGGGCGTTCCGGTCTGTCTGGGGCCTCTGGCGGCTCCCCTCGACCCGCCCCCGGGCGTGCGACACGGGGGCGGGCGGGCAGCGGGCAGATGGTGGAGCGGCTACTGACGAGCTACTGACGAACGGCTACTGACGACCCCTCGTCAGTAGGGGCGCAGCGCTCTGACCTGCGGTCGTCTGTAGAAACCGCGCTCTACAGACGGCTACTGACGGCCGTCAGTAGCGGCGTAGCGGGTGTGCGGGGGACTGCCGAGCGCCTCGATCACGCCCTGTCCGGTCCACTCCTTCAGCCAGCCACCGACCGTGGTGGCGGGCACGCCCACCGCGTCCGCGAGGGCGGCGCGCTTGATGCCGTCGGGTCCGGCCTGGCGGATCACGTCCAGCGCCCGCATCCGCTGGACCGCCCCGGCAGGCACCGCCGCAGGACCGGGCACGGGCGGTACCGCCTGCTCCAACCAGCCGTCCAGAACGGACCAGTCGGCCTCCGCCTCCGCCTCGGCCTCCCCGGCCGGGGCCGAAGCGGGCACCGGGGCCTGCACCGGAACCGCGGCCGGGGTGGTGGGCTTGGCGCGCAGCGCGCGGACCATGCCCTGCACGGCGGCCATGTCGTCTCCGTCCAGCCACAGGGACCGGACGGTGGAGACGCGGCCCTCGGCCAGCAGCAGGCCGGACCCGCGCTGTTCGGGGTCCAGGAGGTGCGCGGAGTAGCCGCGCCCGGCCATGCCCTTGCCGAGGATGGTGTTCGACTCGTCGGCGCCGGTGGCGTACATGCACCACCGCCAGACGACGTTCGAGGTGACGAGGCGGTCCAGCACCCCGGCGGTGGACAGCTGCGTGGCCAGGATGAGCACGATCCCGAACGCCAGCCCGCGGGCCGCCAGGTCGATCAGCGCCTTGGTGATGCGCTTGCCGTACTTCGCATCCAGCGTGAACGCGGACACCTCGTCCACCACGACCACTTCGAGGGTCAGGCCCTCGGTGCCGACCAGGTCGGGGCGCTCCGCGAGGGACTCCACCCCGACCGCGGCCAGGCGGCCGGCCCGCTCGCCCATCTCCGCCACCAGCGACTCCAGCCGCTTAGCGAGCTGCTTGGCGCGCTTGTCCGGGTCGTAGATGTAGGAGTCGGTGAGCCCCTTCCATCGGTGCTGGCCGGGGTGCTTGCCGTCCGCCAGGTGCAGGCGCACCCGGGCGTCCAGCAGGCACCCGGCGATGATCAGGCGCAGGACGGCGCCCTTGCCGGAGCGGGAGGAGCCGCCCAGCAGGATCGACACGTCCCGCAGCCGCAGGTACAGCAGCCGCCCGAACGCGTCGAACGCCACCGGGATGCCCTGCTCCCACACATCGACCCCGCCGAGCATCTCCGCCGTGCACAGCCTCGGCTGAGCGAACGGGTCGGTGGTGAAGCCGGAGACGCGCAGCGTCTTGTCGTCCGCGCCGGCCACCTGCTCCACGTGCAGGCGGGCCCGGTCCAGCCCCAGCTCCCCGCCCAGGTTCTTGCGGGCCGCCACGACGTGGTCGACGGTGGCGCCGGTGTCGTCCGGGAGGCGGACCACGGCCGTCCACCGCTGGTCGGTGACCTCCGGCGCGGCCAGGAGCGTGACCTGGGTGCCGCGCGGGATCACCCGGCACGCGCCCAGCGCCTTGGACAGGGCCAGCACCAGATCCTGCGCGCCCTCCACCGCCGGGCCCGTCCCGGCTGGGGTGGCCGTGGCGGGGGCGGTGGCGGGCATGGGCGGTACCGGCGGCAGACCGGCCGCCGCAGCCACGCCCGCGGCCACGACCGGAGCGGCGGCACCCGGGACGTCGAGGACCATCGGGGTCTCGGCGATCAGGTCGGCCGGGACGGGGCGCACGGTCAGGTCGAACGCCCGAGGGCCGCGCGCCCAGGAGGTGAGCACGCCCAGCACGGCGGCGGTCGGCCCGGTCCACCACGCGCCGGCCACCGTGGCGGCGGCGATCCCAGCGGCCGGGGCCGCCAGCACCGCGCACCGTGCGGCGGCGATCCGGCGGCGCCGGTGACGCACCTGCCCGGGGTCCAGGTCGGGCACGGTGAACTCGCCCAGGGCGCGCAGCGCGGCGGTGTGCCGCTCCGCCTCCTTGGTGGCCGCCTTCAGCTCGGCCTTGGCGGCCGGGGTCAGGCCGCCGTCCTCCTCGGCGATCCGGTGCAGCTTGGTCGCCTTCTTGTGCGCCTTGAGGACCAGGCGGCGGTGCTCCTCCAAAGCCTCCTGGTGGGCCTCGGCGCGGGCCTTGACGATCCGGCGGAACAGTTCCTCGTGGGAGACGGTGTGCCCGCCCGCCCAGTGGGCGAGGAACAGGGCCAGGTGACGGGCGCCGGACCGCGTCCGGCGGGCGGGGCGCTGGCTCATCCGATCAGCACCTCCCCGAGCCAGGACAGCAGCGGAACACCGAGCATGGACGCCCAGCCGCCGATCGCGGCCGTGATCCCCCACGTGGCGCCAGTCAGGCCACCGGACAGGGCCAGGCTGCGCTCCTCCCAGCCCTTGGCGAACCAGATGAACAGGGCCAGGCCGATGACCATGCAGAACGCGAGCCAGGAACCGGAGTAGGAGAGGGCCTCTCCCGTGGACAGCGGGACCGCGCCGGCCCCGGACTGCCCGACCGCAGCGTCCCCGATGTTCTGCCCGAGTTCGTTGCCGGTGCCGGTGAACCCGCCCGAGATCCGACCCAGCAGACCGCCGGTCACGGCCGAGGCCATGACCATGGTCAGGGCGGCGCCGCCCCACGGGAGCCACACCTTGCGCTTCTTGAGCGCCTTCAGGGACCGGCCGCGGCTGTAGTAGACCCACATCGCCGTGACCACCATCAGGGAGAACCCGAACGCGGCCCCGGCCCGGGTCACGACGTGCGTGAACGTGATCAGATCCATCGGTCAGGCCCCCACGATCCACGCCGCCACCAGCAGGCGGGTCGGCTCAGCGATCAGCGTTCCGCCCACGGCGGCCATGAGCAGCGCGGCGGACACCCACCGGCGCACCCGGCCGCCCGTCGCGGCGCCCACCGCAGCGATCCCGGCGCCCAGCACCCCGGCCGCCCACGCCGCGTCCACCGACACCTGCGCGGCGATCGGCACCGTGACGCCCTGCGCCCACCACAGGGCCGGCAGCACGCCCAGACCGGCCACGGCCAGCGTCCGCACCGGACGCACCCGCCGCACCGCCGCCCGCACCCGCTCCCAGTCGATCGCGTCGTCATCCGACGACGCCCGGTCCGGAATCGAGTCCACCGGCGCGTACGCCGGGTCCGACCACAACTCGGTCAGCCACGCGTCCCGGTCGTAGCCGTGCTCCTCGGCCCGCTGCTCCGGCACCGCCGCCAGACGCGGCCCCTGCTGCGACCACCAGGACGGCACCCCGCCCTCCCCGGTCACAGCTCCACCCCCAACTCCCGCAGGCTGGCACGCACCCGCAGCTCATCCCCGCCCAAGCCCAGCGCCTCCGGCGCCGTCTGGGGGAGTTCAGCCTGTCCAGCAGCGCAGCGTCGGGACGGTAATACCGTCCGCGTCCGCACCGGCGCAGGGCGCGCGCCCCGCCTCGGGCGCCACCAGCGCCCCACCTCTGCAACCATCACGAAGTCGGCCTCTCTCCACGCATACACGGGTAGGTCCGACAGCCAGTCCGACGCTCCAACGTCGGGCCCTGCCGTGCGCACTCCAATGCGTCCGGCACAGGCGGCCCCTGGCTCCAACCGGGGGCCGCACCAGCTGACATGACATGACGTTAGGGACCTCACACCCAACTGTCAAGATGGTTTGAAGGTAGCTTGACGCGCTGGTTTCCGGGCGGTACTCCTTGACAGAGATAGCCTGTAATGACGCATCAGATCGGGAGGAGCGCTCATGAACGCCAGCGCCATCGTGGCGGACATAAGGAAGGGGATCGCGGCAGGCGAGTACGCCTACGGCGCCCGCCTGCCCAGCGTCCGGGACCTGGCCGACCGGTACCAGGTGAGCCAGCAGACGGCCGCCGCCGCATACGCCGTCCTGTCTGCACTGGGGTTGACTCGAACCGCAGCCGGTAGCGGCACAACTGTGGCGGCGGGGCCGTCGGCTGACGCCCACCTGGGCACCTTCGCCCCGCCGGACCTCACGGCCGCCGAGGCATGGCGGCCCAACGGGTCCGGCGGAGAGGCTGCGGAAGAGACCTACCTGGTCCGCCAGCTAACGGCGCCGGCCACCCTGGCCGACTGGGGATTCACCGAAGGCGCCGACGTGGTGGAGCGCCATCGGGTGCGCCGCGTCGGTGGCGTTCCCGTGCAGCACAAGGTGACCGTGCTGCCGTACGCCGTGGCATCGGTTCGGCCGGAGGGGTACGACGGCGTTCCGCCGATGCTGGCACCGGTCGGGGCGCCTCCGATCCGGCCGCCGCACGGGACCCGTGTGGCTGACTGGCTCGGTTGGCGCGTGGACCGCACCGAGGCCCTGATCACAGCGGAGCCGATGGACCCGGCCGCATCCGAGGCCCTCGGGATGCAGGAAGGGAGCCCCGGATTTCGGGTTGTGAATATCACCCGGACGCCCGAGGGAGAAACGCTGTACGTGACCGTGACAACGGCACCGCTGCACCACCGGATCACGCTCGACATCATCGGCTGAAGAGCCCTGTGAGACCGTGCAGAAAAATCCTCTTCGAGGAATTCTCGGAAAGAACTGTCTCTGCCAATTGTTCCCCTCACCGCATCAGACAGACTTCTGTCTGCACAGCGGAGAGGGGAACTAAGACAGTGCACGGAACACAAATTCACCGCCTGCCCGATACGAAATCGACAGGCGGCTCATGCCATTAAACGCAACGGGCCCCGCCGTGGTGGCGGGGCCCGAAGGCCCACCCCGGGGTTCCAGGCCCGGGACGGAGAAGTACTTCACACACAAGGAAGTAGCACTGATGAGGGTACGCGGTAGAGCAGCATCGGCACCACATGGCCCGGGTCACGGGGTCGGGTCCACCCGGGCGGGGGTGGGTCGGTGACGTATGACGACAGCCAGGAGGTGGAGCTGTACGGCCCGGAGGACGGCGGCCTGTACAGCTCGCAACTGAAGGACTGGGTCCCGCTGTGCCCGCAGCTGCGGGACTCGGCGGTCCGCTTGTACTGGATCCTGCGCGCGCTGGTGATCGAGAAGCACGGGCCGGTGCGCAAGCTGACCTTGATGGAGCTGTGCCATCTGCTGCCGGCGAAGCCGGTGAAGCCGGGGGAGAAGGTCAAGCCCTCCAGTCTGGGGCGGATCCGCATGCTGCTGGACGACCTCACGGCCGTGTCGCTGGTGACGACTCCGGACGGGAAGCCGATCAAGACGTCGTCCCGGGCCCGGGCAGCTGCCGGAGCGCTGCGGATCCGGATCAACGATCTGCCCCCGCGCGGCTACACCGGTCCGCGCAACGCGTTCGCCGTCCTGGATGTGGTGAAGGAGCCAGCTGCGCAGGCCGCGAGGGAGGCCGAGGCGCACCAGGTGGCCGTGGAGGCCGCCCGGAAGGCGAAGAAGAAGGCCCAGGTCACGGGCCAAGAATCTGACCCGGACGATGGCGCGGGCCAAAAATTTGGCCCGCCGGGCCAAATTTTTAGCCCGCCGGGCCAAATTTTTGGCCCGCATCCTGGGGCTGACCTGCAAGATCGCGTCCTCCCGTTCAGTCCTCCCGTTCAGTCCTCCCGAGAAGCCCCCCCCGTCCGTCCGTCCGTGTCTGTAGGTAGTGGCGTGCGCGAGTGCACGGACGGAGGGACGGACGGCAGCGGCGGGGTCATCGAGGGCCAGGAGCAGCCGCCGGGCGGCGGGGCAGCGGCTGCTGACGCCGCCGAGTCACGGGGGAACTCTGAGACCCCCCGTGACTCGGCGGGGGGTCTGCCAGCTGATGCTGTGCAGGTTCCCGAGACGCCGGGAGTGCTGTTGCTGGCGGAGATCGGCGCGTGGCACCCGGAATACCTGGTGACCGGGCAGACCCTGGCGGACCAAGGACTTGTGGTCACGGGGATGCTGGCCAGCGGCTGGAAGGCCGCCAGCATCCGGCAGGTGATCACGGGCCGCCCCCTGCCGGTCCCGATGACGCACACGGTCGGCGCGATCATTGCGGCCCGGTTGCGGCAGGCCGCGGCAGGCCCGGCCCCCAGCCCCACCGCAACGTGGGGCTCCGTCCCTCCGCAGGGCGGCCCGGTCGACAGCCCGGTCGCTCACTCCAGCACCGCTGTGGCGGACCGGACCGTGAGCGAGGCCTTGGATCACCGGGTCCACTACGAGTGCGCCGAGTGCGGACGGCCGCCAGCTCCGGGACTCGATGTGTGCGGTGCGTGCGCCGGATGGCCGGCCTGCACCACCGGCTGCGGCCGCCACTTGGAGCACGGCGGCATCTGCCAGCCCTGCACCGAGGCCGCCGAGTACGCGGGAATCCCTGCGCAGGCCGCCGAAGACGGCACCTGCCCGGGCCACGACGGCCCGTGCGGACGCCCGGTTGCCACCCTCGGCCTGTGCGGCCGGTGCCGGGTGGCGGCCGAGGTTGCCCGGCAGACTGCCGAGGCCGACTGGGAAGCCGCACGAACAGCTGCAGTCGCCGCGGTTCAGGAAGCACAGGCAGGCGAACAAGCCTCAGCAGCTCCGATTTAGCCGCTGTACGGCTCTCTGAGCGCCTCGCAGCCCGTTCCGGTCGCTCCGGTCGTCGCGGTTCCTGAAAGTCGCTCAGCGGACCGCCTGTGGCTCCCTGTTGCGGACGGTGTCCTGGTGACGGTTTCTCACAGCCCCGCCAGTCAGAGTGGGAGGGGGTTGCCTCCACCCAAGAGTGGTACACGGCAAACCAGAACAAATCAAAGAAAGCAGCAGGTCAGCCCGGAGATGCGAAAAATCGCGTCTCCGGAGACGCGCCCTGCTCTGGCCCCGGGTCTCCCCAAAACGACCCGGGCGGACAAGGGCGTGAAGCCTCCGAAGAAGACCGCTGCGGCGCCCAGGGGACTGACAGTCCCCGGGTCGAAACGGACATTTCGGAGGGGGTAGGGGCTACAAGTCCCTACCCCAGCCAACGTGCGTGCCCGACGCAGGGCCGAGGCGGAGGAGACTCGGCGGCTGAGCAAGCGGCTGGCGGCGGAGCACCCGGAGTTGGCCGCCTACGCCCAGCAGCCGGAGGAACAGACCACCGCAGCCCCGTTCTAGCCGCTGTACGGCCCGCTGAGCGCCTCTGAAGCAATTCCCGCCCCTCGTGTGGGAGCGTCTGCTGAAAGGCGCTCAGATGGGCTCCTGTGGCCCTCGATTGGATGGGGTGCTCTGGAAGGCGTCGGGAGGGCTGACGGCTCCCCGACTGTGACTGCGCGTTCCAGTTGGCGGGTGAGTGCTCTACCTGGCGGGTTGAGCGTTCTGTTTGGCGAGGTACGGGTCTCGTGCCCACACATGGGCGGGCGGCGCGAGTGAGTACTTCATCGCAGGGAGAGACGTCGCCGCACGCCTGCGAAGACTCCTGTGAGGAGGGCGAGTATGAACACCGTGAGACCGATGAAGATCACGGGATTCACCCAAGCCGGCGCCAGCTCCGTTCCCACGCCGTTCGACGTCACGCACTGCGCACTGACCGGCAGCGTCCACCGCGTCACGATGCGATCGCCCTCCACGCCCTGCGCTGCGCACACCTGGTCCGGGTCCAGGATGTAGAACCCCGACGTCACGCCCCACGAGTAGGCGCCGAACGAAACCGCCGCAGCCATGACGGCAACCAGCACGCAGGTGGCGACACTCGACAGATGTCCGATGCTTGGCCGCTGCTTGCGGACCCGGACGATCAGGACGGCAGCGCCGACGACGACGCAGGGTGCCAGGATCGGAGCAAAGATCACAGCCAGGAACAGAAAACTATCCATTCCGGGTCAGACATCGCCCGGACAAGATCGGTTCCGCCTCCTCCTGCACCAGCTCGGCGGCGCGGCGAAGGCGCAACACCACACGGCCTCAGCCGATCCGGCTGAACGTACGGCTTGATGGCTGTGCGCCCTTCTTGGCGAGTCCCGCCGGCTGGAGCGCTCAGTCACACCGACTCCCGGAATTCCGGGAGTCGGGGCTGACCTGCGCAAACCCGGATTGGAGCGGGTCGTCCAGTCGGGTGGAGTGGGCCCTGTCTGGCGGGAGAGGGCAGCGGGTGCAGCTCTACGGTGCCGGGGTGGATCACCACTACACGGGACGGCGGCGCGGGTGCCGGAACCTTCGGGAGCCGCAGCGGGAGTTGGCCGAGCGGTTGGCGGCGCGGGCGGAGCGGTTGCGGGCCGAGGCCGGCCGGGACGGCGGGGAGGGGCTGTCCGTGGCCGAGGCGGTGGCCCTGGCCGCCGTCCAGCTCGGTCTGGAACCGCCCGTGGCTGTGCCCGCGCCCCGGGCTGACACCTGACACGTCGCAGCGGCCGCTGACCTGGGCCAGGGGCCCCTCGGCGCGGGGGCGGCGGTGTCAGTGTCAGGTGTCAGACCGGTGTCACACAGCCCTGTCACGCGGGCTGCCGACCGGTGTCACACAGGGCCGGTGTCACACGGCTGACCAGGGCCGGGCCCGCCGAACCCCCGCCCCTTGTCCGGCTGTCACACAGGTGTTCATCACCGCCGTGGGCCGGTGAATGTGGCGGGGCCGAGGTGCGCGCGTGCACGCGCGCATGTAGGGCCCGCTGGGCCCTCGGGCAGGGGCGGGTGTCGGCCGGGCCGGGGCTAGGGTCGGGTGCAACCCGCGCCGATGTGGCGTGCGCGGGCGAGGCCCGGTGCCCGGAGCGCTCTGGGGGCAGTACCACCGGGCCGCCCAACACGTGCACGTGTGCACGGGCACCCTCGTGCACACGAGGACGGTTCCGGCCGGCCTCGGCCAACGCGTGCCAGGCGTGCCGCGTGCCGCACCTGGCGCCCGCGCGGGGGCTGTCGCGTGGGCCGCGGACCAGGCCGTGCGACCAGCGGCGGCAAGGTCCGGTGCCCGGGCGGTGCGACAGGCGCAACAGCTTGGCCACGACCGGGCCGACTGCGGCCACCGCCCGCCCTCGAACGGCACTGGACCTCTTCCTGGCTACCGCAGAAAGAGGTGTCGCCGCGGCCGGGACGCTTGCCCACGGGGGTTGACCTGCGGGAACGAGGGGTGTCCGGTTTGGGGGGCTCCCACCTCCGGCAGGACCGCCGGTGCAACGCCCTGTCCACCTGTGCAGCCAACGGTGGGGACACCTTCCGGTGCAACCCTGATTTCTGGCCGCAGCAGACGCCTCGGCATCGGGTCTGACTTCGCCAGAGACCCTCTGAGAGAAGTAGTCGGCGCCCACTGCACCCCTTGACCACGGGGGCTGACCTGCGGCTTCGCCGCTCGCCGGGGGAGGCTGGGGGCAACTTGTAGGGCAAGTTGTAAGGCAAGTTGTAGGGCAAGTTGTAAGGCAAGTTGTAGGGCAAGTTGTAGGGCAAGTTGTAAGGCAAGTTGCAGGGCAACCCGGCCGCGGGGCCGGCGGGCAAGCCCTGCTGCGCCCGGCCGGGCCGGTGGGCAAGCCTGCTCGCACGGTGGTGGGCAAGCCTCCCGTGCTGCTGGGCAAGCCTGGTGTTACCTCCCGGGAGGGAGCGCGGTTGCGGGCGCCTCTGCCCTGCTTAGAGCCGGTAACAGGGCCCGCGGTTACCGGCCTGGTAACCGGATGGGCAACTGGGCGCCGGGGTGGGCAAGCCGGGGCTTGCCCACATTCCCCGCACCCCTTGGCCTGACCGGTTGGCCCCTTGACCTCCCGGTTTGTCCTCACTGGTCAAGGGGTGGCCCGTGCACAGCCGGTGACGACACCTCAGGGACCGGCGCCCGCGGCCCCGTGGCCGAGGCGGCGCCGGCCGGACCCGGCCGCGGAGCGTGCTGCGGGGCCGTCGGCCTCGGCGGCCGGGGCCAACCGGGCCGTCTGGGCCAGCTCGGCGGCGAGACGGGCCCGGGGGACGGGCGGGCCGGGGGAGTCGGTGGCGGGGCGGGGGCCGGTGCCCAGCGGGCGGCGCTCGGTCATGCCGCCCAGTCTCCCGGCACCACCGATCCCGACCCGAGGCAGGACCCACACATCAGTTCACCACCCCACTCGTTCGGGACGCCCCACGCCCGAAACACACATCAAATCCCCACCTCCACACCATTTATCGAGGCGCTCGCCAAACCAGTTTTAGGGGAATTCAATGCCCTTAGTCCAATTCGGGTTAGCGACACAGAACTACAGGAAAACATTTCCTGACGTTCTGTCAGTTTGGTGTGGTTCGGTGCTTTCTTGGTTCTCGGCTTCAACTCCCGGGGCTGTGTGGGCTTCTGTGCGGGCCGTTCGCGGCGGGCCTGACCCCTGGGGGTTTCCGCAGGTCGTGGGGCCGTAGGCAGGCTGTCAGGGGCTCGCAGGGATGCATGTCCGGGGTTGGATCGACGGGTGGTCGGAAGGGGGTCACAGGGTCCTCGGGATCTCACACGGTGCATCCGGTGCTACATGCCGAGTCCAGAGTCCATCCACCTTCTCAAAATGAAGCACCCCACTCTGATAGGAGGGGTCTGCCAGCTCCTGGCCGTGGCCCTGGACAGGCCTGCCGCCAGGAGCCGACCCCGCCCCAGGCACCCCCTCCTTGTTGCCAGCCGCCCGCGGAGCGGGCCCGGGGCCGGGAAGCGCAGCGACCGGGCCTGACGGTCGCGCAGCGGCCGTCCCTGGGCAAGCGAAGCGCGCCCAGCCTCGGGGGGGGGGGGGGGGGGGGGAGGGGAAGAGGGGGGGGGGGGGGGGGAGGAAAAACAAACCACACAAAGGGGGAGACCGCCCCGGGAGTGGAAACGAGGCACGAC